>NZ_JBFANM010000213.1:0-1011 GCF_040674815.1 Nonomuraea sp. NPDC049709 | reverse complement strand
TGAGGTGATCTCAGAGAAATAATTCGGGCGATTTGGGGATGTTCGGGACGCCAAAGGTGACGTTTCGGGCCTATCGGGAGAAGCCGTCGAAGGCCGGAGACAGACATGGAGCCTCCGGTAGATGAGTTCTCACCACAAGAACCCCATCGGCCGAAAGGCTCCACGTGATTGCTCATCGTGCCATGCTCGACGTCTCCCGCGCGCTGGTTCATCACGTTGCCCGGTCGCTGCGGGACGAACGCCGGCGGGTGGGCACCCCAAAGGGCAGTCGCGCGCTGACCCCGTTCTGGCAGGCGGTGCTGATCCTGCGCTGGTTTCGGGGTGAGTGCGACATCCCCAAGCTAGGCCGCGATCACCACATCTCCCGGGCCACGGCCTACCGCTACATCGCCGAGGGGATCAACGTCCTCGCAGCTCAAGCCCCCGACCTGCACGAGGCTCTGGACCGCGCCCAAGCCGAAGGGCTGGCCTATGTGATCCTGGACGGCACCCTGATTCCAACCGATCGCTGCGCCGAGCAGACCACCAGTGTCAAGGGCGAGCCCATCGACGCCTGGTACTCCGGTAAGGCCCACCGGCACGCCGGCAACATCCAAGCACTTTCGGCACCCGGCGGGCTTCCCCTGTGGATAGCCGATGTCGAGCCAGGATCGGTCCACGATCTGACCGCCGCTCGCGCACACGTGCTGGGCGCGTTGTACGCCGCGGCCGCCACCGGCCTGCCCACCCTCGCCGACAGCGGCTACGACGGCGCCGGAATCGGCATTCATACGCCGATCAAGCAGCCTGACGGCAACCAGATCCTCAGCCCGGACAATCGCACCTACAACCGGCTCCTACGCGCCCTGCGCTGTCTCGGCGAACGCGGGTTCGCCCTGCTCAAAGGCCGCTGGCGGATCCTCCAGCACATCACCGCCAGCCCCAGCGCAATCGGCGACATCGCACGCGCCGCTCTTGTCCTCACGCATTTCGAGCACAACTACCTACCGGCAATTCGCTGAGATCACGTCA
>NZ_JBFANM010000212.1:0-1015 GCF_040674815.1 Nonomuraea sp. NPDC049709 | reverse complement strand
AAGATCACCCGTTCTACTGGATCTCCGTTCTCATGTCTCTGGTTCAGCCGAACACCTTGACGCAACCGCCAGCCGTCCTAACTTCCCGGCATTGGCCCTAACGGTCGCTGTAGAGCTCGTCGATCTCCTTGGCGAAGTCGCGCATGACCAGATTGCGCTTGACCTTGAGCGTCGGCGTCAGATGCCCGCTGTCCTCCGTGATGTCCCGGTCAAGGATCGTGAACTTCTTGATCTGCTCGGCCCTCGACACCGACAGGTTCGCTTGGTCCACCGCCGTCTGGATCTCCCCCCGCACCTTCGGGTCCGACCGCAACTCGGCCACCGACGACCCGGCGGGCACTGCTTCGGGATCCAGGATGACAAGGGCCGCCAGGAACGGCCGGCCGTCACCGACGATCACGGCCTCGGAGACCAGCGGATGGGCACGCAGCGCGTCCTCCAGCGGCCCCGGCGCGACGTTCTTGCCGGCCCCGGTCACCAGGATCTCCTTCATGCGTCCGGTGATCCGCAGACAGCCGTCGGTGTCCAGCTCGCCCGCGTCGCCCGTGTGGAACCAGCCGTCAGCGTCGATCGCCTCCGCCGTGGCCTCGTCGTTCTTCCAGTAACCGGGGAACACGTTCCGGCCCTTGACCAGGATCTCCCCGTCGTCGGCGATGCGCAGCGTGACGCCCGGCAGCGGTTTACCCACAGTACCGATCTTGTTGGCGCCCGGCATGTTGACCGAGACCGGGGCCGAGGTCTCGGTGAGCCCGTAGCCCTCGAAAACCTCGATGCCGACGCCCCTGAAGAAGTGACCGAGCCGCTCGCCCAGTGCACCGCCGCCGGATACGGCGGCCGACAGGCGTCCCCCGGTGGCCGCGCGCAGCTTGGAGTAGACCAGCCTGTCGAACACCGCCCGCCGCAGGCGCAGCCCGAGCGGCGCGCCTCCCGAGCTCTCGGCCTTGCTCCAGGCCACCGCCACGTCCACCGCGCGGGCGAAGATCTTGCCCTTGCCGCCCGCGATGGCCTTCTGCTC
>NZ_JBFANM010000211.1:0-1054 GCF_040674815.1 Nonomuraea sp. NPDC049709 | reverse complement strand
GATGAGGATCGGCGAAGAACGATCGCACCAGCGCAGGCATCTTCTGTAACCGCCGCAGCGCGCCCAGGGCGAGGGCTTTGAGCTCCTCGACGCCGCGAGCTGAGGCCCGTGCGATCCGGTCGTGCTTGACGTTCTTCCACACCCACTCGTCAGGGTTGAGCTCAGGCGAATACGGCGGCAGGAAGAACAGCGAGAGGGCACCCTGGCTCGCCTCGACGAACGCCTTGACCTTCTTGGCCCGGTGGACGCGAGAGTTATCCACGATCAGGAACACCGGACGTCCGGCATCGGCGATCAGACGCTTACAGAAACCGATGAACGCATCGGCGTCCAGGCCCTGGTCAAACAGCTGGAACCGCAGTTCGCCGCGTGAGCTGACGGCGGAGATCATCATCACCGAGCGGCGTGCTCCGGTGGTGGCCACGACCGGAGTGCGTCCCACGGGAGCCCAGGTGGTGCCGGCGTGGTAGTCAGTGCGCACCGCCGCCTCATCAGCGAAGAACACCGCTGCGCCCAGCCGTTTGGCCTCGGCCGCGATCGCGGGGAAGGTGTGCTGCTTCCACTCCGCAACCGCGGCCGCGTCCTGCTGGTAGGCCCGATACAGCGGCCGTTGCGGCGACATGCCCAGCTTGGCCAGCACGCGGCCAACGCTCACCAAGGACAGTTTCACCTTGAACTCGCGGCGGATCAGCTCGGCCACCATCGCCCTCGTCCACAACGCGAACCCGAAACTCAACTGACGCGGATCATTACCGGCGATGAGTTCATACAGCCGCCTCAGCTGCGCTTCGTTCAGTTTGGCCGCTGGCCCGCGGGTCTTCTTGGTGCGCAATCCTTCCGGGCCCAGCGCCCGATAATCCTGTAGCCACCCGAACACCGTCGCTCGCCCGAACCCGAGAATCTCCGCGACCAGATCAGGTGATTTCCCGCTCTCGATCAGCTGACACGCCCGTAGACGCTCCTCATAGCTGGCCCGCCGTCCCAACCTCGCCATGCATGAATCGTCCCACAGACCATCCCAGAAAGTCCGAAAACCTATGAACGGATTAGATCA
>NZ_JBFANM010000210.1:0-1300 GCF_040674815.1 Nonomuraea sp. NPDC049709 | reverse complement strand
CCTCATAGCTGGCCCGCCGTCCCAACCTCGCCATGCATGAATCGTCCCACAGACCATCCCAGAAAGTCCGAAAACCTATGAACGGATTAGATCATGGACCTCATCGCGGCGAGATGAGATCGCGCCGCAGGTTAGAGAGCAGATCGTGATGCGAATGGTCACGAGCTGTAAAACCATCAAAGGAGGTTGCGGTGGTCGATCCCCTCGTTCCGTTCCGTTGGTTGGAAGCTTCGCCAGGAGTAGGAGACCGTGAGGATCTGCTTGGCGAGATTTTCTGCGTGTCCTTTTTTCGCGGGCTCGAACCTGCCGAGGTGCTGCGACGCTTCGGGGCCGGACGCCCAGGGCGGGAGATGACCTTCCATGAGCTCCGTGTCAAGGTCTGGGAGTCGGCAGGGATCGGCAACGATTATGTCGGCGTCGTCCAGGTCGGTGAGTGGGGCGTGGCCGTCGAACCGGGGGGCTTCCAGGCGGTGCTGGCCGAGCCGCTGACCGGGCTGTCTCGGGGATGCGAGGTGGCGGCCGTGGGACGGCACGATTATGCGGCGGACAGGTTCGTGTACGCGGTAGATGGCAAGGTCGTCACCAGCTTCACGCCGCACCTGCCAGGCACTCGGTGGGGCAGCGACCCGGACCGGATCAACGAGCTCATGCGTGAAACCGGCTTGCCTCCGGAGGAGTTGGATGAGGAGGCATGGGAGGCGACGTGGGATGACATGTTCACCAACAGGATCTCGCGTGCGTTCTCGCTGGCAGCCAAGATCACTGGCGTGGTGTTCACTCCCAGCGTCCTCGACGAGCCCCTGCTCGTCGGCGCCATCAGTCAGTGATCACGAGGGGCGTGCACTGATGCTGCGGGTGGCTACCAGGTCTACCCGGTTTACCACCGATCCGAGGTTCAAACCGCCGATCCTCTGCAGGTGGAAGGCCCTCTCTCCCGAGAGATCCGCGGTTTCTGGGGGCGATCGTGGCTGGCTCTGCCTCGCGGGATATGTGCGGGATGGTCTTCCCTGGCAGGGGGCGGGTGAGAGCCGCACCCCGAGGTCGGACACCTGATGTAGTCGGGAACGTCAGCCCGCTGTAAAACCGTCGGCTCAGCCTACGCAAGTTCGAACCTTGCACCTGCCACACCAGCGGGAAGAGGCCCGTCACCAGCGGAAACGCGGTGACGGACCTCTCGCGTTGTGTCCGGCTGTTCGCGGGGGACAGGTTGCGTCCGCGGAAGTGGTGTACGAGTTTGACCTGGTCAGCAGGTGTGGCGTCGTGAAATGAAGACGGCCATCGAGTGATCCTTCGAGTAGCT
>NZ_JBFANM010000209.1:0-1321 GCF_040674815.1 Nonomuraea sp. NPDC049709 | reverse complement strand
CAGAAGGACAGCCAGGTGAGGCCGAGGGTGAGCAGGGCGTAGATGCCGGTCTCGATCCACTGGAAGGGCCAGAACCGGTCGAGGGGGTGGTAGGTGGCCTGCTGCCGGTAGCCCAGCCGGTTGATCTCGGCCATGCACCCGTCCATGCGCTGTGCTCCCTGCGGTGCGCAGGGACCCGACGTCGTGGAAACCGGGATGGCGGCTTCCTCGTTGCCGCCGGCCATCGTGCGCCCGGACGGGTCGAGAAGCTCGGTCGACAGGAGCCAGGCGCCGGTGTCGCCGGGAACGACCGACGACAGCATGATCTGCGCGCGTCCGCTGCCGTTCGGCGGTATGCCGAGGTGCTCCACGTTCCCCTTGCCGAGCTCGAAGGTCGCGGTCACCGGAGTGCTCAGGTGCGGCCGGACCAGCAGCGGCATGGCGAGCTGGATCGCGGCGAAGACGGCCAGGGTGAGGGCCATGGCGGGCAGGGTGCGGCGCACCAGCATGCCCACCGTCACGCCCAGGACGAAGGCGAAGGCCGCGTACCCCATCGGGGCGATGCCGCGCGCGCCGAACACCAGCGGGGCCATCAGGCCGAAGCCCGCGGCGGCCGACTTGTCCAGCGGGTCGGACCACCAGGTCACCGCCAGGCCGCACAGCCCGGCGGCGGCCACGGCGGTCAGGCCCATCAGCCCGAGCTTGACGGTCAGCCAGCGGCCTCGGGTGATGCTCTGGTTCCACACCAGCAGGTGCGTGCTCGCCTCCAGCTCGCGGGTGATCAACGGTGCTCCCCAGAACAGCCCGGCGAGAGCGGGCAGGAGCAGCACGACGAGGCTGACGGCCATGAAGGGGGTCTGGTACTCGTCGAAGAAGCGGTCGTAGAAGCGGTCGCAGGTGTTGTCCGGGGTGCAGTCGGCGATCCCGGCGGAATAGTCGGTGGCCAGGCCAGGGCCGGTCAGCGCCAGGGCAGCGGCGAGGACGACGAGGACGGCGGCCATCATCGCGGCCGAGCCGCGGAACTGGCGCCAGGTCAGCCAGATCATCGCTGCACCTCCAGGGCGACCCGCCGGTTGTCGGCGGTGCGCTGCTCCATGTAGGCCAGCACGAGGTCCTCCAGACTGAGCCTGCTGACCGTCCAGGCGGGGTCGTGGATCGGGCCGTCGGTACGGATGACGTACGTGCTCTGCCGGTCGGTGTGCCGGGCGGAGATCACGTGCTGGTCGGCGGGCAGCCGGTCGGGATCGCGGCGGGGGCCGGTGAGCCGGTGATGGGTGGCCAGCAGCCGGTCGACCTCCCCGGCCACCTGCACGCGGGAGTCCACGAGCACGATCAGGTAGTC
>NZ_JBFANM010000208.1:0-1324 GCF_040674815.1 Nonomuraea sp. NPDC049709 | reverse complement strand
GATATGGCGTCGACACCCAAAATCCTTGCAGGTCAGGGGCACCTTTTCTCATGTTTCAGGCGGAGCCGGCTCCCTCGGTTGAATACCCGAGGTTAGACCCAGGATCGGCTCACCAGCCGAGAGCAGGGACAAATCCCCATATATGCAGGCAATCATTGGCCAACAGGGCAGAGGAGCCGCCCGTGGATAGAAGCAAGATGAAGGGCTGAGCATCCTGTGGGGGCCAGTCTGGGAGCGGTACTCCCGGACCTGGTGCCCTGGAGCGCACTAGTCATTCCGGCGGTCTTGCTGCTTGCAGTCCTGGGGGCACGAGGCGTTCTCGCCTCCGCCCGCAAGCACAAGATTCAGGAGGGCGAGGTACGTCTCCGTTGGTTGGGATTCTCGGTTCGGTGGAGCCAAGATCCATCCTCTGACCAGGATGGAACCGCAACATCATCATTTAGCAGCGCTGGAAAGGCGGGCCGAAGGCGGCGACGTCGCCCACCCTCGCAGAAGAGGAACCATGGGCAACGGCAACAACCCAGGTGAAGTGCACCGCAGATCGACCCGCGACTGAAAACATCTACAGCAGGGCCGCGACAGGATTCGCAAGGCGAGATACGACGAAGCCCCCGGCAATTCGGCTGGGGGCTTAGCTCGCTCCGAGGTCATGGCGGCCAGCCAGTCGTCAGGGTCCATCCCCGCTGACGGTCAGCCCTTCGTCTGCCTCTCTAATCCACGACGCTTCCAGCTCGATCCCTACACACTGTGAATGATGCCAACCTGGGAGCCAAATTTGGGAGCCAACGCCTTGCGCCTTCCTCGGACTACCCGCATCCCCTTCGAACGTTTGGCGAGGCGAGAAGCCCCCCCGATCGACTCCACTCGATACTTCCAGACTCCCCGGTCTTCCTTCGGGACGAAGAGGTCGTGGGTTCAAATCCCGCCACCCCGACAGTATCGCCACAGGTCAAGGGCCTGGTTCTCGAGATCGAGAACCAGGCCCTTGATCGTTTGACCGTCATTCGGCCGTCCGTATGAACGCCGCCGGGGCACTGACAGGTTCAAACGGGTTTCCTTGGGCACCTTGATCACAGCTCTGTAGACCGCGTAGCTGGGGGACGTCGTAGCTGGGGGACGTGTTCAGGTGGCCTTCCCCTCGTAGCCACCGATGTCCCTTCCGCGCCGCCCGTACCAGGAGTGAGAATCGGGGACGGTTGCCCGCCGACGTCGTCTACTCTTTGGTCCCTGAGCCTTTTTCATCCTGAGTAGCGGCCTTCTTCCACCAGCTGCAGCACGAGGATCGCCTGCACGAGTGCGGTCGCGCGATGCGGGCAACAGCGCA
>NZ_JBFANM010000207.1:0-1422 GCF_040674815.1 Nonomuraea sp. NPDC049709 | reverse complement strand
CGGTCACGTCCACGGACGTGGTGTATGAATCGATCTTCGAGTGATCCTGTTTCTGCAGGTTAAGCGGTAAGTGTCTGCGGTAGTGGGTTCGGGACGGGTGTGTCGCCGGGGATCAGCCGGACGCGGGCTTTGGCGAGAACGTCCAGGCCCATGTAGCGGCGGGCTTCGGTCCATTCGTCGGTCTGCTCGGCCAGCACCGCGCCGACCAGGCGGATGATTGCGGTCCGGTCGGGGAAGATGCCGACCACGTCGGTGCGGCGGCGGATCTCCTTGTTCAGCCGTTCCTGCGGGTTGTTGGACCAGATCTGCCGCCAGGTCTCGCGTGGGAAGGCGGCGAAGGCGAGCAGGTCCTCGCGGGCGGCGTCCAGATGCTCGCAGGCGGCCGGATACTTGGCCTCCAGGGCGTCGATGACCCAGGCGTGCTGGCTGCGGACCTGCTCGGCGGTGGGCTGGTCGAAGATGGTGCGCACCAGGGTCGCGACCCACGGCTGGGCGCTCTTGGGCACGCAGGTGAGCAGATTACGCAGGTAGTGAGTGCGGCAGCGCTGCCAGGCCGCGCCCGGCAGGCTCGCCCCGATGGCCTCGGTGAGGCCGCGGTGGGCGTCGGAGACGACCAGCCGGACACCGGACAGGCCGCGGGCGACCAGGCCGCGCAGGAACGCCAGCCAGCCGGCGCCGTCTTCGGCGCTGGTGACGTCCAGGCCGAGGACCTCGCGCTGGCCGTTGGCGTTGACGCCGGTGGCGACCAGGCAGTGCACGTTGATCGTGCGGCCGCCCTCGCGCACCTTCTGCGTGAGCGCGTCGATCCAGACGAAGGTGTAGGGGCCGGCGTCCAGCGCCCGGGTGCGGAACGCCTCGACCTGCTCATCCAGCACCTTGGCCATCTGGCTGACCTGGCTCTTGGAGATGTGCTTGATGCCGAGCTGCTCGACCAGCTTGTCGACACGCCGGGTCGAGACGCCGAGCAGGTAGGACGTGGCGACGACGCTGATCAGCGCCTGCTCGGCCCGGCGGCGTCGTTCCAGCAGCCAGTCGGGGTAGTAGGAGCCCTGCCGGAGCTTGGGAATGGCGAGGTCGATGGTGCCAGCTCGGGTGTCCCACTCGCGTGTCCGGTAGCCGTTGCGGGAGTTGGTCCGCTCACTGCTGCGCTCGCCGTAGGCGGCCCCGCACAGGCTGTCGGCCTCGGCCGACATCAACGTCTCGGCCATGGTCTTCACCATGGATCGCAACATGTCCGAGTCTCCGGTCTCGATCTGCTTCGCCAGCCACTGCGCGGGCGTCACACTGTTGTCTGCGGCCATCGTCTGGTTCCCTTCGATCTTGATCTAGCTACTCGAAGGATCACTCGATGGCCGTCTTCATTTCACGACGCCACACCTGCTGACCAGGTCAAACTCGTACACCACTTCCGCGGACGCAACC
>NZ_JBFANM010000206.1:0-1426 GCF_040674815.1 Nonomuraea sp. NPDC049709 | reverse complement strand
CCCCAGCGCAATCGGCGACATCGCACGCGCCGCTCTTGTCCTCACGCATTTCGAGCACAACTACCTACCGGCAATTCGCTGAGATCACGTCAGTGTCGGCGCGCGAATCTTTGGCAACGTCGACATCGATGACCTGCAGAACGAGAAGAAGTACTCGCCGAAGAAGGCGTACGGCGACGCCAAGCTCGAGAACATCCTGTTCACCAAGGAACTTCACCGCCGCTACGCCGATCGCGGCATCACCGCGGTCGCCTTCCACCCCGGAAATATAGCCAGCAACTTCGCCAATCAGTCCAAGGGACTGTTCCGGTTCGTCTACAACAACCCCATGACGAAGCTGATGCTCAGCGGCACGGAGAAGGGCGGCGCAGCCCTCACGTGGCTTGCCGACGGAGCCCCCGGCGCCACCTGGATGCCCGGGGAGTACTACGAGAACAACAAGATCGCGAAGACCAACCCCCAAGCAAGCGACATCGCGCTAGCGCTGCAACTGTGGGACCGCAGCGCGACTCTCGCAGGTCTCTGAGAGGTCACGCGGATAGGCGGCCGATGGGACGGCGTCGAGGGTGTGTACCAGCTGGTCTCGGAAGATTCCGGTTGCAAAGGCTATGAGGAAGCCGTGGCTGTCCCTACCGATCCCCGCGCGGCTACCTGAAGGGGTCTGGAAGCCACGTCGTGATCCCGACCCCGGGCCGTCAGTCTTCGGCGGACCTGGCAAGCTTGGCGATCAAGGATGTCAGCGAGGAAGGTGCGGCCATCATGTCCGACGAGCGCTACGCCCAGCCACCGCCCCCCACTGTGGTGATGGCGCAGATGTTGGACGGGTTCGTGTTGTCCCAGGCGTTGTTCGTCCTCGCCGATGCGGGTGTCGCGACGATTCTGCACGAAGAAGGACCCCAGACGATCGCGACCCTGGCTGAACGCACCGGATCCGATGCTGATGTACTCGCCCGGCTGATTCGTTCCGTCACGTCTCACGGCGTCTTTCGGACCGAAGAGGACAAGGTGGCTGTCACCGCGCTCGGCGCGACTCTCTCCAAGAGTCACCCGCAGAGCCGGACGCCCGGCCGGTGGCCGACCTGATCCAGCGCGACTTCACCGCCGAGCAGCCGAACACCCGCTACGTGGGTGACATCACCTATCTGCCCGTCGGCGGTGGCGCGTTCCTCTACCTGGCCACGATCGTGGATCTGCACTCACGTCGTCTGGTGGGCTGGTCGATCGCCGACCACATGCGCACCGAACTCGTCGTCGACGCGCTGCAGGCCGCGGCGCACACTCGGGGTGGCCGCCTGGAGGGCGCGACCTTTCACAGCGACAACGGCGTGCAAGGCGGATTCAACCGGTCGTCGCAACACCTTGATCACGGAGGTGTGCGATGGGCGGGAATACCAAGCTGGAGCGGGTGCCTGAAGGGGCGCGGAGG
>NZ_JBFANM010000205.1:0-1442 GCF_040674815.1 Nonomuraea sp. NPDC049709 | reverse complement strand
AGAGGGCGGTTCGCGAGTTGATGTCCCTTTGATCGCTTGCTCTGCACGAGAAGGGCTGGTCACGGGCTCGTTGCCGGGTTACGGATGCGGCTGAGTGAACAATCCCGGCTCGGTCTCCACGAGAATGCCGAGGGTGACCAGGCGTTTGAGCTTGGCGCGGGTGTTCTCGATGTTCTTACGCTCCAGGGGCAGGTCCAGGGCCAGGCAGAGGTCGCGCGCTCGTACGGGCTGGTCTGCGCTGGTCATGAGGGTGAGAATGTGCTGGTAGGCGGGGTGATCGGGGGCCACGGGAGCCGGTGGCGGCGGAGGTGCCGGATCAGGCTCGGCAGTCAGGACGAGCAGGGTCTTGCGGGTGATCCGGAGATGATCGAGATCCTGATCGAGTTCCCGTAGGCGGCCGGTCAGCTCCTCGATCTGGTCTCGTGTCCGTTCGATTTGGCTGGTCAGAGCCTTCTCGCGGGCGTCGATGCGGTCCAGCAGCCACGTGCCGGGGTCCGGTGTGCTCACGCCGAGCGCCAGGTCGGGGTGGAGGTGCCGGTCAGCCGGCGGGTCATCACGTCGGTCATCGCCCAGTACACGCGCGATTCGGAGCTGGCCGGATCGTGTTCGTAGTCGCGTACCAGGCGGCGGTGCAGGGACATCGTGCCGTAGGTCTGCTCCACCACCCATCGCTTGGGCTGGGGGACGAACCCGGCCTCGGCGGGGTTACGCTCGACGATCTGCACGGCGATGCCGTGGGTGGCGCCGTGGGCGACCACCGTGTTCTTGAAGCCCTGATCGACCAGGGCGGTGCGGACGCTGCCGGGCGCAGTGGCGGCGGCGACCCGGTCCAGCAGCGCGTTGCCGATGGTGTTGTCGTGCATCGAGGCTGCCGCGACCACCACCGCGATGACCAGGCCCAGCACATCGGTGGCCAGCCCACGCTTGCGACCCGGTACCTTCTTGGCCGCGTCCCGACCGGTCGTGGTGGCGGGGACTCCGGCCGCGGCGCGCACGCTCTGGGTGTCGAGCACCACCAGGCTCGGGTCGGCTAATCGCCCCTTCTTTTCCCGCACCTGGAAGCGCAGCAGATCGTGGATGGCCTGGTCGGTGCCGTCCTTACGCCAGGCGGTGTAGTAGTACATGACCGCGCTGCGCGGCGGCAGGTCATGGGGCAGCAAGTTCCACTGGCAGCCGGTCCGGCCCTGGTACAGCAGCGCGTTAACGATCTCGCGCATCTGGTAATTGCCCTGGTGGCCGCTGACCGAGGGGTGGGCGGCCTTCCACGCCGTGATCACCGGCTCGATCAACGCCCACCGCTCATCGGATAAGTCCGTCGCGTACGGCTTGCGTTCACTCACCCGGCTATCTCAACACGTTCACGCCCACCAGCTAGGCATAACGCTACAGATTCACTCGATCACACTACGACATCAGGGGCAGGGGCCCACAGACCGCCCTCT
>NZ_JBFANM010000204.1:0-1462 GCF_040674815.1 Nonomuraea sp. NPDC049709 | reverse complement strand
GCGCGGTGGTTGGTGCGGTCGACTTGTCCTTTGGCTCGGTGTTTGGAGATCGCGCGTTTGACGATGCGAGGGCTGATGCGTTCGCGGCGTTGTGGCAGGGGATCTTCAAGGAGGGTGCGTCCGATACGTCCCAGCAGGTCGATGGTGGTGCCGGCGAGAATGCCGGCGGCGTGGATCACTTGATCGCGGGCGGTCAGCAGGGCGATGGTGAAGCTGGCCCGGTCATCGGTGATGCCGGGATGGGTGGCGGTGGCGTCGGCCATCGCCAGTCGCAGCACCTGGTAGGCGGTGAGCAGGGCGTAGATCTCTTGGTCGACGCCTGCCGGGGTACGGGCGCGCAGGACCCGCCCGCCCAGAATGGTCGACTTCAGTTCGAGGTAGATCGTTTCGATCTCCCAGCGCTGGTGGTAGAGAATGACGAGGTCTGGGGCGGGGTAGCGGTGCTGGTCGAGCAGGCTGGTGATCAGCCGGTAGCGGGTGGTTCGCCGGTCGGTGCCGGACAGGGTGACGGTGATGTGGGCGTCGATGACCCGGATGGGCACCCCGCCCAGCACGCTGGTCCACGACCCGTCGCTCAACGTGGTCAAGCGGGGCAGGGCCCGGCTGTTCTTGCAGCGGATCACCAGATCCGCCCCGGTGCCGGCGATCGCCGTGACGAGGTCCTTGACCGCGAAGTTCCGGTCGGCCAGCAGCACCATTCCCGGCCGCAGGCAGCCGAACAGGGCGGGCGCGTAGCGGGTCTCGCCGGTGGTGAACGGGCCGAAGGTCGCCGCGAGCAGCGTCCGCGTGCCGCACACGACGACGGCCAGCAGCCGGACGAGGGGATAGCCCGACCCGCCGTGCGAGCCGCTTTGATGTCCGAACCGAGTCAGATTCGCCGGGCTGTCCGGCACCGACATCGTGGTGCCGTCGATCGCGCAGACCAGAAGCCCTCGCCACCGCAACGCGCCCGCGGGCGGGCCCGCCAGCAGCTCGAACAGCGCCTTCAGCGGCGCTACTCCGACCCGGCGTCGCGCTTGAGCCAGCGCCGAGGACGACGGCGGCGCTCCCGAGCCGGCCAAACCCGACACCAGCCGGGCCCATACCTGCCGATAACCCATCCCGGCGAACAACCCCGCCGCCAGCAGCAGGTACACCATCACCCGCGAGGGCAGATCCCGCAGCCGCCGCTCGACCGCACCCGTTTCCGCCAGCACCTCATCAACCATCTCGAAGGGGATGATCTGCGTCAGCTCGCCCAGATGACCCGGCGCGAACACCCCTGCCGCGCTCCGGGTGGCCGATGTGACCGTGCTGATGGCGGCGGCCAGGGCAGACCTGGCAGACTGTCGGCTCAACGGAGATCCAGTCTGTTACGGATGGTTGTGGAAGATCACCCGTTCTACTGGATCTCCGTTCTCATGTCTCTGGTTCAGCCGAACACCTTGACGCAACCGCCAGCCGTCCTAACTTCCCGGCATTG
>NZ_JBFANM010000203.1:0-1518 GCF_040674815.1 Nonomuraea sp. NPDC049709 | reverse complement strand
AATAGGGCGATCGGCTCAGGTCACACCAATTAGTGCCCGTATTCGCCGGGGCGACGTCCGCCCTCCACATTACGCACGGACGTCCCCACCGAATACGGGCACTTTTCGCCTCTCTGGGGCTTGGTGCGTTTTTGCTGGTGGGTGTCGGAGCGTATTGAGCGTGGCAAACAGAGCCTCCTGCTGAGATTTCGGTGAGCTGTGCTGCGTTGCGCTCGGTCCCCGGTTGAGGCGGGCTGGGCGTGTGGTTCCGACCCAGGGCGCTGGTGCGTGGTGTCGGCTGGGGTGCTGCGCGCGGATCCGGCCTGGGAGCCGTGCCGTGCTGGGTCGTGCCGTGCCGTGCTGGGCCGTGCTGGGCCGTGCTGGGCCGTGCTGGGCCGTGCCGTGCCGTGCTGGGCCGTGGCGGTCCGGGCTTGCGGTCGCGCCGCTCGCGGCTGGGTGCCGCGCCCGTCCCCGGCCGGGTCGGCGCCGTCGGGGAGGGCACGGAGAGCACCTTCTCGGTGAGCACCCGGTGCCCCCAGGTGGGCGCCGCGCCGGGCCTGAGAGCCTGCGCCCGTCGTGGCCCTGTGTCGGATGGGGGCCCCTGAGCTCAGCTCTGCTGCCGGGCCTGAGCGCGGTCCGGGGTGCTTCTGTGCACCGTGGTGACCGGGGCGCGTGTCGTGTGGGGAAGTCCCAGCAGCGCGGTCAGGCGCCCGGCCAGGAGGAACGTCTGCTCTCACCGGGGCAGGCCCCGTCGGCTGGACCGGTGCCGTCTGTAGGGGAGGCGTCTCACAGCGGGGCAGCGGCTCGGGTCGAGCAGTGGCCAGGCACCCGCTCGGTCGGCGGCACCGAGCGGCAGAGCACCCGCTCAGGTCGGGCAGTGCCGCTCGGCCGGCCCCCTCGGGCCTGGGCTTGTTCGGCTGGGGTCCGTTCGGCCCGGGATCCGCTCCGGTGCGGGATCCGCTCCGGTGCGAGGCCCGCTCCGGTGCGAGGCCGCTCGGTGCGAGGCCCGCTCGGCCCGGGATTCGCTTGGGCGGACCCGCGTCCGCCCTGACCGGTGCAGGCCAGGCCGAGCGGTGCCGCATCGCCGGCAGGTTGTGCCGCCTGGACGAAGGTGTGGTGTGTGGAGCACACGTGGTCAGCCACGAAGGCTGCGTGTGTCTCCCTGCGGTGTGGCGCCGGGGCGTTGGAAGGACGTCGCCGGGATCGTCCTGTGTCCAGTCACGCGGGGGAGGCCGAGGTAGGGGTGGCTCTCGTCCGGTCGGGCGGGTGGCGAGCAGGGGTGGGGTGTGCCCGCGTCCGGCGGATCGAGCGGGGGCTGGAGTCGCTCCGCGTCGGAGGGGGCGGTGGTGCGTCGGGGTGGAGGTGACGGAGTGGGGTGGGGGACGTGCTGAGTGCCCGTATTCGTGGGTGGACGTCCGGGCTCGGTGTGGAGGGGCGGACGTCCAGCCGGTGAATACGGGCACTCATGGTGTGGCCTGAGTTCGTCGCCTTGGCGGACTCTTCAGCCTTGGCGGTCCCTTCGGATGCGCGGCTGTCGTG
>NZ_JBFANM010000202.1:0-1547 GCF_040674815.1 Nonomuraea sp. NPDC049709 | reverse complement strand
TCGGCCACCAGCGCACCCGCTCCAGGGGCTTGCGGGCCGCGCCGCGACACCAGCAGCAGGTCACGCACCCCGTGCCGCTCCACCAGCCGCCGCGCGACCAGGGCGCCCAGGCCACCGGTGCCGCCCGTGACCAGCACGGTCCCCGGCACGTCCGGCTGGGGCCCGGTGGCGGCCTTGCGGCGGGTCAGGCGGGGCACGAGGAGCTTGCCCTCGCGTACGCGGACCTGCGGCTCCCCAACGGCCGCGATCCTGGCCCAGTCGGCGTACCCGTCCTCCGCCTCGGCCAGCACGAACCGGCCCGGCTGCTCCGACTGCGCCGACCGCACCAGCCCCTGCACCGCCGCACCCGCCAGGTCACCCGGCCGGGTGACGAACAGGAGGGGGACGTCGTCGTCCGGCTGCGCGGCGATGGCGTCCAGGACGCGGGCGGTCAGGTCTCTGGTGGCGGCGGGCACGTCCGGCCGTTCGCTCACGCAGGGGATGACGACGGGCGTGGGAGCCCCGGCCGCCACGGTGCCGGCGTCCACCCAGTCCACGCCGTACGGGCTCACGGGGGTCCGGGTGGCGGCGGCGCGGGGGGCGGCGGCTCTGGTGCGCAGGGCGTCGATCGACAGCACCGGGGAGCCGGTGGGGTCGGCCGCCTCCACGACGGCGTCCTCTCCCGTGAGGGTCACCCGTACGCGGAGGGCCTGGGCCTGCGTGGTGTGCAGCCGGACCCCGCGGAAGGCGAACGGCAGGCGCAGCTCCTCGTTGCCGCCGGAGAGCACCAGGGGGTGGAACGCGGCGTCGAGGAGGGCGGGGTGGATGCCGTAGCCGGTCACGTCCACGCCGTCGGGCACGACGACCTCGGCGTACAGGTCCTCGCCGGCCCGCCACAGGGCGCGCAGCCCTTGGAACGCGGGGCCGTACTCGTAGCCCTGCTCGGCCAGGCGCTCGTACCCGCCGGCGATGTCCACGGGAGTGGCGGCGGGCGGCCAGGTGGTGGCCCAGCCGTACCGGGGGGCGTCGTCTCCGGCCTCGGCGACGGCGCCCGAGGCGTGCCGCTGCCAGCCGTCGGCGTCCGCGACGCGGGAGAACACGGCGATGGGGCGGTGCCCTCCGGCGTCGGGCGGGTCGAGGGTGACCTGCACGGCGACCGTGCCCGTGTCGGGCAGGAACAGCGGGGCCTCGATGATCAGCTCGTCGAGGCGTTCGCAGTCCGCGTGGGCGGCGGCCTCCAGGGCGAGGTCGGCGAAGGCGGCCCCGGGCAGCAGGACGCCGCCCTCCACCGCGTGGTCGGCCAGCCAGGGCGCGATCGTGCGCGAGAGCCGGCCGGTGAACACGAATCTGTCGTCGGCCACGGACACGACCGCGCTGAGCAGCGGGTGCCGCGATCCGTCGATGCCCGCCCCGGTCGGACGGCGGCTCGCCGGCCCGTCGCCGAGCCAGTAGCGGTTGCGCTGGAAGGCGTACGTGGGAGGCTGCCCACTCGGTGCCGGTCCCTCGCCCAGCACCAGCGGCCAGGCCACCGGCACACCCAGCACCCACGCCTGAGCCAGCGACAACAG
>NZ_JBFANM010000201.1:0-1634 GCF_040674815.1 Nonomuraea sp. NPDC049709 | reverse complement strand
TACGGGCGCGGGCGTCCGGCTGATCGTCCGGTGTGGCTGGGGTCGGTGAAGTCGAATATCGGGCATGCGCAGGCGGCTGCTGGTGTGGCGGGGGTGATCAAGATGGTGTTGGCGTTGGAGCGGCGGGTGTTGCCGCCGACGTTGCATGTGTCGGAGCCGACGCCGCATGTGGACTGGTCGGCGGGCGGTGTGCGGTTGCTGACGGGTGCGGTGGAGTTGCCGGGGTCGGGTCCGGTGCGGGCGGGGGTGTCGAGTTTCGGGGTGTCCGGGACGAATGCGCATGTGATCGTGGAGAGCGCGCCTGAGGTGGAGGACGTGCTGCCGGTGCGGGGGCCGGTGCGGGGGCCGGTGGTGGGTGGTGGCGCGGTGGTGTGGGTGGTGTCGGGTAGGAGTGCGGCGGCGTTGCGGGGGCAGGCGGCGCGGTTGGTGGAGTTCGCGGCTGGTGTGCCGGATGGGGAGCTGGCTGGGGTGGGCCGGGTGTTGGCGGGCCGGTCGGTGTTCGGGTATCGGGCTGTGGTGGTGGCGTCGGATCGGGCGGAGTTGCTGGCGGGGTTGGCTGCGGTGGCGGCGGGGGAGTCGCATGCGGCGGTGGTGAGCGGGTCGGCGGTGGCGGATGCGCAGCCGGTCTTGGTGTTCCCGGGTCAGGGGTCGCAGTGGGCGGGGATGGCGGTGGAGTTGCTGGAGTGCTGTGAGGTGTTCCGGGCTGAGGTGGAGCGGTGTGATCGGGTGGTGCGGTCGTTGACCGGCTGGTCGGTGGTGGGGGTGTTGCGGGGTGCTGCGGGGGCTCCGGGGCTGGAGGGGTCGCCGGTGGTGCAGCCGGTGTTGTGGGCGGTGATGGTGGGGTTGGCGGCGGTGTGGCGGGCGGCCGGGGTCGCTCCGAGGGCGGTGGTGGGTCAGTCGCAGGGGGAGATGGCGGCGGCGTGTGTGGCGGGGGTGTTGTCGCTGGAGGATGCTGCGCGGGTGGTGGTGCTGCGGAGCCGGGCGTTGGAGAAGGTGCTCGGCACGGGCGGGATGGCGGCGCTTGATGTGTCGGCGTCGCGGGCGGGGGAGTTGATCGGGTCGCGGTGGGCGGGCCGGTTGTGGGTGGCGGTGCATTCGGGTCCGGCCAGTTGTGTGGTGGCTGGGGAGGTGGCCGCGCTGGAGGAGCTGGAGCAGCTGCCGGGGGTGCGGGTGCGGCGGGTCGCGGTGGATTACGCCTCGCATACCCCGCACATGGATCGTCTGGCCGAGGAGCTGGGTGTGGCGTTGGCCGGGGTTCGGCCGGTTGATGGTGCGGGGGTGGGGTTCTGCTCTTCGGTGGAGGGCGGGTTCCTGGATGCGGCGCGGTTGTCGGGCCGGTACTGGGTGGAGAATCTGTGCCGGCCGGTGTTGTTCGAGGAGTCGGTGCGGGCGGCGGCGGGTGTGGGTGGGCCGGTGTTCGTGGAGGTGAGCCCGCATCCGGTGTTGGTGGGTGATGTGGAGGACATCTGCCGGGCGGCCGGGGTCGAGGCCGGGGTGTGCGGGTCGTTGCGGCGGGGTGAGGGTGGGTCGCGGCGGATGCTGTTGTCGCTGGCTCAGGCGTGGGTGCTGGGTGTGCCGGTGGCCTGGCCGCTGGTGCTGGGCGAGGGACCGGCACCGAGTGGGCAGCCTCCCAC
>NZ_JBFANM010000200.1:0-1643 GCF_040674815.1 Nonomuraea sp. NPDC049709 | reverse complement strand
CCTGTCGGTGATGCAGGCGTTGCTCGGTCACGCGCACGTCGACACCACCGCCCGCTATATCCATCTGGCACCCGCCCATGTGAAAGCCGAGTTCGATGCCGCACGCAGCCGCATCCGCGCCCAGCAATAGCCTGCACGCCGATTACCTCGACTATCTGCAGCGGACCGGGCGAGGCAACCGTCCCTATCAGCAGGCCGCGCGAGTGTTCTTCGAACGTTGGCCCGACCCCGGGCGCTGGGCCGCCGAACTGTTGGAGATCCGCTTGTCGGCCGATGCGCACACTCGGCCGATCATCACCTTCCTCATGCTGCACCGCCGACTACGGCCCGGCTACGACTACCTGCTAGAACGCAAACTGTCCACGTTCTGGCGAGAGATCGAGGACTCGCCCATCGCTGCGGGAGTGCAGCGCTTCATGACCGCCGCCGAGGACCTCGGCTTCTCCTTGCGCGTGCGTCTGGCCACCGGCTCTCAGGTGCCGGCCCGGCTCCTGATCCAGGCCGGACCCATCCTTGAACAGCTCACCCTGGCCGACCTGGAAGAGTTCGCCGCCGCCTGCGTCGCCCGCAGCGCCCGCACCGGCAAGGACCACCGCCACTATCTGTCCGCGCTCAGCAATGCCCAGCGGGTCCTGTTCCACCTGGGCATTATCGACACGCTGCCGAGGATGGGCGGGCCGGTCCCCTTCGAGGAGCGGCTGGCCGAGGTGGCAGAACCGATCCGCACCACGATGATCGCCTACCTGGAACGCAAGCGCGCCACCTGCCAACCCAAGACCGTCTCCGCGATCGCCACCCGGCTCAAACACTTCGGCCTCTTCCTCACCCACATCGATCCCGGACTCACCTCGATCGCCAAGTTGGACCGGCAGCATCACATCGAGCCCTACCTCACCGCCCTGGTTGACGCCGTCAACCCCAAGAACGGCGAAGCCATCACCGTCGCCGACCGCTCCCGCCGGGTGATCGCGCTGACCGGCTTCCTCACCGACATCACCGAGTGGGGCTGGGCCGAGGCGCCCGCCCGCAAGCTGGTGTTTCGTGATGACAACCCCAAGCTCCCGCAGGTGCTGCCCCGCTACCTGCCCGTCGATGCCGATCGCCGCCTGACCGAAGAGCTCCGCGACCGTCCCGGCAACCAGTTGGCCGCCTGCGCCCTAAGGTTGCAACGCGCCTGCGGGCTACGCATCGGGGAACTCCTGGACCTGGAGCTCGACTGCGTCCATGAGGTTCCCGGCCACGGCAGCTGGCTGAAGATCGGCCTCGGGAAGCTGGAGACCGAACGCATGGTCCCCCTCGATGAGGAGATCCTCGACCTGATCGACCGCATCATCGAGCTCCGAACGCACGGCAGACCCATGCCGCATCCCCGCTACCAGCGTCCGGCTCAGTTCCTGTTCACCCACCACGGACGCCGCCTCGGCCAAGGCGCCGTCCGCGCGGAACTCGATCGCGCTGCTCAGCAAGCTGGACTCGGTCACATCACCTCCCACCAGCTCCGCCACACCTACGCCACCGCCCTGGTGAACGCCGGGGTCTCGTTGCAGGCGCTGATGGCGTTGCTCGGACACGCCTCCGCCGAGATGAGTCTGCGCTCTGGGCGGCTGTTCGACACCACCGTCCGCGCCGAATACGAACGAGCC
>NZ_JBFANM010000199.1:0-1649 GCF_040674815.1 Nonomuraea sp. NPDC049709 | reverse complement strand
CTGTACCGGCTGCCGGGCTGGCCTGGCTGCGCGGCGGCGGCGGGGGCGTGCAGGCGGCGGTCAGGAGGAGGGCGAGCCCGGCGGCGGCGATCCTGACGGCGATCCTGGCGGCGATTCTGATGGCGATTCTGATGGTGGTCATGACAGGCGCCTGCGGATCCACCAGAAGGACAGCCAGGTGAGGCCGAGGGTGAGCAGGGCGTAGATGCCGGTCTCGATCCACTGGAAGGGCCAGAACCGGTCGAGGGGGTGGTAGGTCGCCTGCTGCCGGTAGCCCAGCCGGTTGATCTCGACTGTGCACGCGTCCGTGCCCTGTCGTCCTGATGGTGCGCACGGGCCCGATGTCGTGGAGACCGGGACGGACCGCGCGATCGTCGACGACGGCCCCGAGGCTCCGGCGCCGCCGGCGATGGTACGCCCGGACGGATCGACCAGGTCGCTGGACAGAACCCAGGCGCCAGCGTGTCCGGGAACGGCCGACGTGCTCAGGAAGACCTGCATGGCGCCGCCTGCCTGCTCCTGCGGCACGAGGCCCTCCACGTTCGTCCGGCCGAGCTCGAAAGTCGATGTGACCGGGGGCATCAGGTGGGGACGGACCAGCAGCGGCATGGCGAGCTGGATCGCGGCGAAGACGGCCAGGGTGAGGGCCATGGCGGGCAGGGTGCGGCGCACCAGCATGCCCACCGTCACGCCCAGGACGAAGGCGAAGGCCGCGTACCCCATCGGGGCGATGCCGCGCGCGCCGAACACCAGGGGAGCCATCCGGGCCATCTCCGGAACGGCTGACTTGTCCAGCGGGTCGGACCACCAGGTCACCGCCAGACCGCACAGCCCGGCGGCGGCCGTGGCGACCAGACCGGTGAGCCCGAGCTTGACCGCCAGCCAGCGGCCTCGGGTGATGCTCTGGTTCCATACCAGCAGGTGCGTGGCCGCCTCCAGCTCGCGGGCGATCAGCGGGGCTCCCCAGAAGAGCCCGACCAGCGCCGGCAGGATCAGTACGACGAGGGTGAGGGCGAGGAAGGGGATCTGGTTCTCGTCGAAGAAGCGGTCGAAGAAGTCGTCGCAGGTGTTGTCGGGGGCGCAGCCGGCGATCCCGGCAGCGTAACGGGAAGCCAGATCCGGGCCGGTCAGCGCCAGCGCAGCGGCGAGGACGGCGAGGACGGCGGCCATCATCGCGGCCGAGCCGCGGAACTGGCGCCAGGTCAGCCAGATCATCGCTGCACCTCCAGGGCGATCCGCCGGTTGTCGGCGGCTTGCTTGTCCATGTAGGCCAGCACGAGGTCCTCCAGACTGAGCCTGCTGACCGTCCAGGCGGGGTCGTGGATCGGGGCGCCGGCCCTGACCACGTACGTGCTCTGCCGGGCGGAGATCACGTGCTGGCCGGCGGGCAGCCGGCGGGGGCCGGTGAGCCGGTGATGGGTGGCCAGCAGCCGGTCGACCTCCCCGGCCACCTGCACGCGGGAGTCCACGAGCACGATCAGGTAGTCGCAGACCCGTTCCAGGTCGGAGACCAGGTGCGAGGAGAGCACCACGCTCAGCTTGTGCTCGACGGTTGCCTCCATCAGGTGCTGCAGGAACTCCCGGCGGGCCAGCGGGTCGAGCGAGGCGACCGGCTCGTCCAGGATCAGTAACTCGGGCCGTTTGGCCAG
>NZ_JBFANM010000197.1:0-1710 GCF_040674815.1 Nonomuraea sp. NPDC049709 | reverse complement strand
GGGTTCTGGCGCACTTTCTGTGGTCCGGTTGCTGTGAGTGATCAGCGGTTATGGTGCGAGGAGGACGCGTTTGCGGAGCAGGTCGAAGTTGGCCCGGCCGAACATCTGCCGTTTGAGCATCTTGATGCGGTTGACCTGGCCTTCGACTGGGCCGGAGCTCCACGGCAGGGTAAGGCCGGCGGTCACGGCTGCTTTGTCGCGTTCAACACCGCGGATGAAGGAGTTCAGGCCCGGCAGATCGCTGGTTCCCGCGCGGGTGAGCCACTGGTCAAGCTGGTCGCCGTGCCGGTCTCCCATCATGGTGGCGAAGGCGCGAACGTGTGAGGTGAGTTCGGCCAGTTCAGGGCAGCGGTTGAGGATCTGTGCGAGTGCGCGGGTTTCTTCGCCGCTGAGGTTGGCCGGGTGTCGGGTGATCCAGCCGACGACGTCGTGGACGCTGGGAGGGGGTGCGATGGCAGAGTTGGTTCGGGCCCAAAGGCGCAGGCGGCGCACGTAGTCGCGGACGTTGTGATAGCTGCCGGTGTAGCCCTGCGCATGGATCTCGGCGAACAGGTGAATGGGGCGCGTGGTGCCGGCGGCGAAGCGCTCGTGCAGGTAGGGCTTGAAGTCGTCGAGGTTGCTGGGGCGTGCGGCCGAGGTCAGGAGTTCGTCGACGGTGGTGGCGCGGGCGTAGCGTCGAACGGTGCCGCGGGCCAGTCCGAGCCGTCGCACGATGCCTTTGATGCTGTGTCCTTGGGCGAGCAGGTCTTGGACTTCGGCGTAACGCTGGCGGATGCGCGCGTTCAGCCCCGTCTTCATTTCGCTGTCTGTAGCGGACTCGGGAGCGAGGTCCGGCTCGGGGAGGGCATCGTCGGGAAACTTCTCGCTGGTGGACTCGCGCAGGCAGGAGCGATGTTGGATCACGCATTTGTCCACTGCTTCGATGAGGTTGTGCCACAGGTGCCAGCGGTCGGCGACCTGGATGGCTTGCGGTGCGGCCGTGTTGGCGGCTTCGGCGTAGGCGCTGGCGCGATCGCGGCAGATCACCTCGATCTGGGGGTGATTGGCCAGCCATTGGCCCACCGTCGTGGCGTCGCGGCCGATGAGCAGCTCGATCGGGCGACGCGTTTCCATGTCGATCACGACGGTGCCGTAGAGCTGCCGACGGCGTAAGGCGAAGTCGTCCACGCCCACAACGGTGGGTGCCGTCGGTCGTGGGTCGGGCAGCGCGCGGATGAGACGTAACAGCGTGCTTCGACTGGTCACTATGCCTAGCGTCGTAGCCAGGCGAGCACCGGCGCGCCCGGCCAGCGTCAGTGCGAGCGAGGTGAGGGCCTTGGCCAAGGGCATGCTCTGACGACCATGGCGCCAGGTCAAACCGGGCACCTGCTCGACGAAGGTCCGCTGCTCGCAGGCGGAGTTGGTGCAGATGAAGCGTCGTACCAGCAGCCGGATCATCACCGGTCGGCCACTGACTGTCAGGTCGTCCAGCCGCCGCCGGTAGCGGCCATGGACCCGGCTCGACTCCCTGCCGCACGCCGTACATGCCGCCGTACTGGCGTCGGTCCGACCCCAGATGCGCAGTCCACCGGCTGTTCGCTCGTACCGCTCGATAACGATGGCCTGCAAGTGAGGGAACAGCACCTCAAGATCATTCTGAGCACACCACAGTCATGATCACAGAAGACGATCACGTGCCGTCACCGAATCGCAGAAAGTGGGCCAGAACCC
>NZ_JBFANM010000196.1:0-2069 GCF_040674815.1 Nonomuraea sp. NPDC049709 | reverse complement strand
ACCCCCGCCACACCAGCAGCCGCCTGCGCATGCCCGATATTCGACTTCACCGACCCCAGCCACACCGGACGATCAGCCGGACGCCCGCGCCCGTACGTGGCCAGCAGCGCCTGCGCCTCGATCGGGTCGCCCAGGGTGGTGCCGGTGCCGTGCGCCTCGATCGCGTGGATGTCGCGGGTGTCCAGCCTGGCGTCGGCCAGGGCCTGCTGGATGACCTTCTCCTGGGCGGGCCCGCTCGGAGCGGTCATGCCGTTGCTGGCCCCGTCCTGGTTGACCGCCGTGCCCCGGATCACCCCGAGGATCCGGCGCCCGTTGCGCCGTGCCTCGGACAGCCGCTCCAAGGCCAGCACCCCGACCCCCTCGGCCCACGCCGCGCCGTCGGCCGAGGCGGAGAACGACTTGCACCGGCCGTCCGGGGACAGGGCGCCCTGGCGGGAGAACTCGACGAACGGCACCGGCGAGGCCATGACCGTCACGCCGCCGGCCAGGGCGAGCGAGCACTCGTCCTGCCGCAGCGCCCGTACGGCGAGGTGCAGCGCGACCAGCGAGGACGAGCAGGCCGTGTCCACCGTGAGCGAGGGGCCCTCCAGCCCGAGGGTGTAGGACACCCGCCCGGACACCAGGCTGGGGGCGCTGGAGGTGAACAGGGTGCCCTCGACCGACTCCGGCGCCCCGTCGAGGAAGCGGGTGGAGTAGTAGTCGTACATGTTCCCGGCGTAGACGCCCGTCCGGGTGCCGCGCAGGGAGCCGGGCTCGATCCCGGCCCGCTCCAGGGCCTCCCAGCATGCCTCCAGGAACAACCGGTGCTGCGGATCGGTGGCCAGCGCGCTGCGCGGGCTCATCCCGAAGAAGGCCGCGTCGAAGTCGGCGGCGTCGTACAGGAAGCCCCCGTGCCGCGTGTACGACTTCCCCATCGCCTCCGGGTTCGGGTCGTACAGATTTTCCACGTCCCAGCCCCGGTCCGCCGGGAACTCACCGATCGCGTCCCGGCCCGAGACGACCAGGTCCCACAACTCCTCCGGACCGCCCACCCCACCCGGGTAGCGGCACGCCATCCCGACGATCGCCACCGGCTCGTGCCGGCGGTCCTCGTCCTCGGCCAGCCGCTGACGGGCCTCGGCCAGCTCGACGGTGGCGCGTCTGAGGTAGTCGCGGAGCCTGTCCTCGGTCCTCATCGATGGGCCTTCCTGTTCACAGTTCGTTGTCGATGAGTGCGAAGATCTCCTCGTCGGAGGCGGAGTCGATCTTCTCCATCACGGTGTCGGCGTTGTCACCCTGCGGAGCGCCGAACATGGCCAGGCCGCCCTGCAGCACGGCGACGAGCTTGGTGCGGATGGCCTCGCCGTCGTCCTTCGCGCTGGTGAGCATGGATCCCACGCGTTCGAGGGCGCCGCGCAGGGTCTCCTCGGGCGAGGGCGTGGCCGGGGCCAGCGTGTTGAACAGGTATTCGGCCAGGGAGCTGACGGTGGGGTGGTCGAAGACCAGCGTGGTGGGGAGCCGCAGGCCGACGTCGGCGTTGAGCCGGTTGCGGAGTTCCACGGCCGTGAGGGAGTCGAAGCCGAGCTGGGTGAACGCCCGGTCGACGCTGATCTTCTCGGGGTTGCCGTGCGCGAGGACGACGGCGATGTGGTCGCGTACCCGGTCGCTGAGCAGGCGCAGCCCCTCTTCCTTGCTCAGCTCGGCCAGGCGGGCCATCAGCGAGCTGCGGCTCTCGGCCTGGTCGGCACCCGCGGCCCGCCGGGGCGCGCGGACCAGGCCGCGCAGCACCGGCGGCAGGTCGCCGTTCTCGGCCCTGGTACGCAGCCCCGCGCCGTCCCACCGGGTCGCCACCATGGTGGGCTCGGCGCCGGCCAGGGCCGCGTCGAACAGCTCCAGTCCCTGCTCGACGCTCAGCGCCGAGATGCCCGCCCGCGCCAGCCTGGCCATGTCGGCCCGGCTGAGCCCGCCGGTCATGTCGGAGGCCGCGTCCCACAGGCCCCAGGCCACCGAGACCGCCGGAAGTCCCTGGTCGCGGCGGTGTTCAGCGAGCGCGTCCAGGAAGGCGTTGGCGGCGGCGTAGTTGCCCTGCC
>NZ_JBFANM010000195.1:0-2289 GCF_040674815.1 Nonomuraea sp. NPDC049709 | reverse complement strand
AGCGCAATCGGCGACATCGCACGCGCCGCTCTTGTCCTCACGCATTTCGAGCACAACTACCTACCGGCAATTCGCTGAGATCACGTCAGTGTCGGGCAATTGCCTGAGCTATGTCCGTAGCCGGGTCCGCTTACCTAGTCAGTAGCGACTCTAGCATTCGGTCATTAGCCCTGTTGTAGCAGGGTACGTTCAGGCGCTTGTGTTAAGCCGCGGGAACGGTTCCTGCGGCTTAGTCGCCATTGGAGCACTCGTATGTGCTGGTGCATCAGCGTGACGGTTGGCATCCGAAAGTCGTCTTTACGGCTGGCGACGGCGCATCTGCGCCATCGTGGCTGAGCCACTGCTGCCGCTCTTCGAACCGCTCACGCGACTTCCAGAGCCATCCATCCGGCTGATGGGTGAGCTCCCCATGTCGCGGCCGTGAAACCCACGTATTTCACGGGACACGTCATGTCCTTTGGCGTGCCTGTCTTCTCCCCGTGGATCTCGCTGTGCCATGCGCGAGTCCCCGAATGCAAGGAGTCGGTGATGGTCGATTCCCAAGCGAAGCTTCGCTTCAACTGTTATCTCCTCAAGGAGGAGGTGACGGACCCGGCACATGCCCTGCGTGCGCCATACCGTCCAGGCGGATCCAAGGAGATGATCCGACTGTCCCCCTCGTCTTCCGCCCCGGCCGGGGTCGTCGCCTACTTCAGCGCTCGCTCGGAGAAGGTGCCCGGGTGGGCCCAGGCGTTGACACCGCTGTTTCCTGACCTCAGCCAAGCCCTCAACACATCCAACCGCCTGGTGGTGTTCCTTCCTGTAGCGGAGCGACACTTCGCAGTCTGCTGGGGGTACGGGCAATCGACCCTTGAACACTCGGCGATCGAATCGAACTTCGGACTCCGCTTCGCGGCACGCTGCCTCGACCCGGAATCGCTCCACGAAGTGCGGAGCCGGCGGATCGACGCCTCCAGCCGCACGCAGTCGGTCCAGGTTCCCAAGGGGTCGGACCTACGGGACTTGGACGTTCCTCTGGAGGGAGAATTCGTCCGAAAGCTTTCTGGCCGACTGGGCGAGGTAGGAGTGGAATTCTCTGATCTCGGCGCGGTGGTGGCGACGAACTCGATCGCCTTCAACACCACAACCGATCTCGCCCATGTCCAAGAGGTGCTCGGCGACATGATGCGGGAAGTCGAGCAACGTGCTGCGCTCGATGAACTGACCTTCGTCGATGCGCTCGAACCACTGCGCAACGGCGATGAACTGGTCGATCGCCTGGAAACCTTGTTGATGGAACTCCTGCGGGAACAACCGGCTGACGACGCGGGCTCCGCAGAGCCTTCGCAGGACCTCAAGCATCACCTCCTCGAGTTCTCTCCTCCGGATGATGTCCGCGGCGAGGACATTGACAGCATCACAATCCAGAGGGGCGGAGCGTCCTTCACGATGCATGAGGCCACCCTGGGTGAGCTTAGGAAGGGGATCGCAGCTCTCGGCGGCAGGCTAGGCCGGAAATCACTCACCAGCATCAAGCTCATGGCCCACGGTCACGAAGGCGAGCCGGTCAGCATGATGCTGCCTCTCAAGAACTGGCTGGTCTTCGAAGCAGGAGATGCTCAACGTCGCCTCATCCTCACGCTGGGCAAATGGTTCGCCCTCTCCGAGGACTACACCCGCCAACTGAATGAAGACCTGCTCAAGATACAGGTGATCACAACGCACCTGGCACTCCCGGCCTGGGATACGACGGTTCACCCCAAGGAGGGCGACTACAACAAGGCCGCCGCCAGCGCTCGGCCCGATCTTGTGCTCCTCGACCAGGTCGACATCCGGGCCGGCGACAAGGGAGAGATCGAGGCATGTGACCTGCTGCATGAAGAGGGCTACCTGATCCACGTCAAGAAGTACTCCGCCAGCCACACCCTCAGCCATCTGTTCTCCCAGGGCACCGTCTCAGCGCAGGCGATCGCGAGCGATGACGTCTACAGAGACGCCTTCATCAAGGCGGTTACTGCGGAGAATCCTGTCTTCAGGAAGGTAGCTGAGAACGCGCCGGAAAGAGTGACGTACGCGATCGCGTTCAAAGGCATGAAGAAGCTTCCCGAGGAACTCCCCACCTTCAGCAAGGTCAACCTACGCGACTTCGTCAAGAGGCTTCGCAATCTCCGCATTGAGGCGAGTCTGTGCAGGATCCAGATCACCAGGTAGTGGCGCATGGCCTGGAACGCTCCCATACACCGAGTACTCGAGGTACCTGACAGGCGATCCGCAGTCTGGCAGGCAGAGCGAACGCACGGAGCTGTCCCA
>NZ_JBFANM010000194.1:0-2409 GCF_040674815.1 Nonomuraea sp. NPDC049709 | reverse complement strand
TTCACCAGCGCCATCGAGCGCGCCGCGGGCGAAGAAGACAGGAGAGTCTGAGATGACGACACAGCAGACCCCGGCGATCCAGGTGCACGGCCTGGAGAAGTCGTACAAGGACCTGCAGGTGCTGCGTGGGGTGGACTTCGACGTGGCGCGGGGCGGCATCTTCGCCCTGCTCGGCTCGAACGGGGCGGGCAAGACCACGGTGGTGAAGATCCTGTCCACGCTGCTCAAGGCGGATGCGGGTACCGCCCGGGTGAACGGTTTGGACGTCGCCACGCAGGCCGCGGACGTGCGCGAGTCGATCAGCCTGACCGGGCAGTTCGCCGCCGTGGACGAGATCCTCAGCGGGCGGGAGAACCTGGTGCTGGTGGCCCGGCTGCGGCACCTGAGGAATCCCGGCCAGGTCGCCGATGAGCTGCTGGCGCGGTTCTCGCTGACCGATGCGGGTGGGCGGAAGGTGGCGACGTATTCGGGCGGCATGCGCCGCCGGCTGGACATCGCGATGAGCCTGATCGGCGACCCGCCGGTGATCTTCCTCGACGAGCCGACCACCGGGCTGGACCCGCAGGCCCGCATCGAGGTCTGGCGGACCGTCAAGGACCTGGCCGGCCGGGGCACCACGGTGCTGCTCACCACCCAGTACCTGGACGAGGCCGAGCAGCTCGCCGACCGGATCGCGATCCTGCACCAGGGCCGGATCCTGGTCAACGGCACCCTGGAGGAGCTGAAGCAGCTGCTGCCGCCCGCCAAGGTCGAATACGTCGAGAAGCAGCCGACCCTGGAGGACGTCTTCCTCTCCCTCGTCGGCACGAAAGCCTGAAGGAGCCACCATGAGCAAGCATTTCTTCGGTGACACCGCCGTCCTGCTGGGGCGCTCCCTGCGCCACATCACCCGCAGCCCCGACACCATCATCACCACCGCGATCATGCCGATCGCGATGATGCTGATGTTCGTCTACGTGTTCGGCGGCGCGATCAGAACCGGGTCGGATGCGTCGTATGTGAACTACATGCTGCCCGGCATCCTGCTCATCACGGTCGCCTCGGGCATCGCCTACACCGCCTACCGGCTGTTCATGGACATGAAGGGCGGCATCTTCGAGCGCTTCCAGTCGATGCCGACCGCGCGGTCGGCGGTGCTGTGGGCGCACGTGCTGACCTCGCTGGTGGCCAACCTGGTCTCGCTGGCGGTGGTGATGCTGGTGGCCCTGCTGATGGGCTTCCGCTCGTCGGCGGGAGTGCTGGCGTGGCTGTCGGTGGCGGGCATCCTGGTGCTGTTCACCCTGGCGCTGACCTGGATCGCGGTCATCCCGGGCCTGTCGGCCAAGACGATGGAGGGGGCGAGCGCGTTCTCCTACCCGCTCATCTTCCTGCCCTTCCTCAGCTCGGCCTTCGTGCCCACCGACACCATGCCCGGCCCGCTGCGCGTCTTCGCCGAGAACCAGCCGGTGACCTCCATCGTCAACGCCGTCCGCGCCCTGTTCGCCGAGCAGCCGGTCGGCAACGACATCTGGATCGCCCTGGCCTGGTGCGTCGGCATCCTCGTGGTCGCCTACGCCTTCGCCATGACCACCTACCGCCGCAAGATCTCCTGAAAGGCAGCATCATGACCGACTCCCTCCACACCATCACCACGATGCCGGCCGAGCGCCGGCCCGGCTGCCCCTTCGACCCGCCCAAGGAGCTGATCGAGGCCCGCGAGCAGAGCCCGATCAGCCGCTTCCCCTTCCCCGACGGGCACCAGGGCTGGCTGGTCACCGGATTCGACCTGGTCCGGGCGGTGCTGGCCGACCCGCGGTTCAGCTCACGCAAGGAGCTCATGCGCCACCACTGGGCCATGGACATGACCGGCGTCGAGATGCCTCCGGCGCCGCCCGGCGAGTTCCTGCTGATGGACGAGCCGCAGCACGGCCGCTACCGCAAGCCGCTGGTGGGCAAGTTCACCGTCCGGCGGATGCGGCTGCTCACCGAGCGCGTCGAGCAGGTCACCGCCGAGCACCTGGACGCCATGGAGAAGGCCGGGCCGACGGCGGATCTGGTGACCGCGTTCGCCAAGCCCATCCCCGCCATCATGATCTGCGAGCTGCTGGGCGTGCCGTACGAGGACCGGGGCTCCTTCCAGGAGCAGGTCGACACCTTCATGAGCGGCGAGACCAGCGACGAGGACCTGATGGCGGCCTACACCGCGGTCCAGGACTACCTCGCGCGGCTGGTGGCCGCCAAGCGCGCCGACCCCACCGACGACATCCTCAGCGAGCTCACCGACAGCGACCTGACCGACGAGGAACTGAAGGGCATCGCCCTGATCCTGCTCGCGGCCGGGCTCGACACCACCGCCAACATGCTCGCGCTGGGCACCTTCGCCCTGCTGCAGAACCCGGAGCAGCTCGCCGCGTTGCGCGCCGATCCCAC
>NZ_JBFANM010000193.1:0-2410 GCF_040674815.1 Nonomuraea sp. NPDC049709 | reverse complement strand
CTGCGCTGGCCTTCATCGACTGGGACGCGGCGATCACGGCGCTGAACGCCGGCCGGTTGCCCTGCAGCGGCGGCGAACGCGCCGTGCTGCGGATCGCCGCGAGTATGAGCGGCGGCATCTCGGTCGACCTGCGCGACGTGCTCACCAGCCTGGACCCGGTCAACCTCGCCCTGGCGGCAACCGCTGTGAGCATTGCGGCCGGGTCCCCGACCAGGGCGCCCACCCTGAACAGGGAGAACACATGAGGTGGAACCTGCGGCTGGCCGCCGCCAACCGCGGCATCTGGAAGGCCAGCGAACTGCAGCGGATGCTCGCTGAGCACGGCTTGAAGATCAGCGCCGGGAAGATGTCCGGGCTGTGGTCGGGCGAGCCGGCCAGCATCAAGCTCGACGACCTCGACGTCATCTGCGCCGTCCTCGGCTGCGGCGTGGAGGAGGTCCTTATCGCCGAGCCCGACAAGGTCAAGCGTGCCGACGAACCAGCCGAGCATCAGCCTGCGGTGGTCTCCTCAGGAGGCCCCTCGGTAATGCCCAGGCGGCGGGATGGACGCTCGTTGCCGCCGGTGTGACATGGCCCGCCACCGCGGATGCCCGCGACCGCCCTCGACCTGCACTGGCTGCCTAGCTTGGGGATCATTGCCGCTGCGGCTGTTTTGCGGAGCCTGTCAGTCCTTCGGCGTGAACCATGAGCCCGGCCAGTGCGCGGCCTGTCACCGGACCGTGCCGTTGAAGAAGGGACATTGCCGGCTGTGCTGGATCCAGGCCGGCTTGGAGGCCAAGGACTCACCCCAGGCACGGGGCACGGTCCTGGAACCGTTCCTGCGCACGATCCACCACCAGCAACTCTTCCTGGCCGACCTGCAGTGCCCGCGGTCAAAGAGCTCTCCCGTCGGGCGCGCAGGTCGCCGCAGAAGCCGTCGTCCTGCGCCACAGCCACCACTTTCTGCGCCGCCCACCGGCTGGATCCAGTTGAAACTGCCGGTCGAGGTCCGCAGGGACTTCAGGCGCTTCGACCGTCGCCGACACGCTGATCTGGCCAATCCCTGGCTGGCCCGAGCACGGGATGCCGCCCAGTCCCTCGGTGAGGCGCGCGGCTGGACCCGAGGTGTCATCAGCGCCGTCGACCGCGGCTTGGTTATCCTGCTCAGCAGCGCCGACGGCGACAAGATCCGCTACTCCGAGCTGTTCCCGGTGCTGCGCGCTTATGGGCTGAGCGTCGGCCGCATCGTCGAAGTACTCGACCGGATCGCCCTGTTCGACGACGATCGCGTCCCCTCCTTCGAGTCCTGGCTGCAGCGCAGCGTCGCCGAGCTGGCGCCCAGCATCGGTGCCGAGGTTGAACACTGGATCCGAACCTTGCGACAGGGCGGCCCCAGGTCACGGCCGCGCAGCCCGGAAACCGTCTGGACTTACCTGCGCGCCGTGCGTCCCGCGTTGCTGACCTGGTCCGATCGCTACGACCACCTGCGGGAGGTCACGCGTGAGGACATTCTCGCCGTCATCGACGATCTCAGCGGCCACGAACGGCACCACACGATCAGCGTCATCCGATCCCTGTTTCGCCACTGCAGAAAGAACCGTGCCATCTTCCGCGATCCCGCCGTGCGGCTTCGGGTTGGCGAGAAGCCGCGAAAGGTGATCCTTCCCCTGCAGGACACCGAGATCGACGAGACCGTGAAGGCTGCCACCAAGCCCTTGGACCGGCTCATCGTGGTGCTGTCCGCCGTCCACGCCGCTCGTCCGAAGACGATCCGCGAGCTCCAGCTCGATGACGTCGATCTCGGCAATCGCCGCCTGACCATCGCCGGACGGACCCGCCCCCTGGATGACCTCACCTACCAGATGCTCCACGGCTGGCTCCAGCACCGGCAGACGCGCTGGCCCAACACCGCCAACCCGCACCTGGTCATCAACCAGCAGACCGCGATGGAGACCGGCCCGGTCAGCAAGGTTCACCTCACCGAATCCTTCCGCGGCCAGGCTGCCACCCTGGAACGGCTCCGCGTCAACCGTCAGCTCGACGAAGCGCTGGCATGCGGTCCGGACCCGCTGCACCTGGCCGCGGTGTTCGGCCTCGACCCCAAGACCGCCATCCGCTACGCCGACTCCGCGCGGACACATCTGTGAGGAGTCACGCCGGCAGCGGCGGACAGGCTTCTGATCAAGTCAGCGGGGCGAGCCAGGCCGGTATCGGCGAGCCAGGGGACACGTCACGCGCAGGGCACACCGGGGCGGCCAGATCCTTCGAGAGTCACCCAAGATCGCCGATACCGAGCCTGTCAGCGCTTCGCCTCAAGCGCCACCCTCAGACTCACAGATCCTTCGTAGCAACGATTCCAAGAAGGAGAACGGCGATGACCGCGGACAACAGTGTGACGCCTGCCCGGTGGCTGGCGCAGCAGATCGAGACC
>NZ_JBFANM010000192.1:0-2466 GCF_040674815.1 Nonomuraea sp. NPDC049709 | reverse complement strand
TATGCTTTGTGGTCAAGTCCTCGGCCTATTAGTACCGGTCAGCTCCACACGTTACCGTGCTTCCACCTCCGGCCTATCAACCCGGTCGTCTACCGGGAGCCTTACCCACTCTCATGGTGGGAGACCTCATCTCAAGGCGAGCTTCCCGCTTAGATGCTTTCAGCGGTTATCCCTTCCGAACGTAGCCAACCAGCCGTGCACCTGGCGGTACAACTGGCACACCAGAGGTTCGTCCGTCCCGGTCCTCTCGTACTAGGGACAGCCCCTTTCAAGTCTCCTGCGCGCGCAGCGGATAGGGACCGAACTGTCTCGCGACGTTCTAAACCCAGCTCGCGTACCGCTTTAATGGGCGAACAGCCCAACCCTTGGGACCTACTCCAGCCCCAGGATGCGACGAGCCGACATCGAGGTGCCAAACCATCCCGTCGATATGGACTCTTGGGGAAGATCAGCCTGTTATCCCCGGGGTACCTTTTAGCCGTTGAGCGACACCGCTTCCACACGCCGATGCCGGATCACTAGTCCCAGCTTTCGCTCCTGCTCGACCCGTCAGTCTCACAGTCAAGCTCCCTTGTGCACTTACACTCAACACCTGATTGCCAACCAGGCTGAGGGAACCTTTGGGCGCCTCCGTTACCCTTTAGGAGGCAACCGCCCCAGTTAAACTACCCACCAGACACTGTCCCCGATCCGGATCACGGACCAGAGTTAGACGTTCAAAACGACCAGAGTGGTATTTCACCAATGACTCCACCCGAACTAGCGTCCGAGCTTCCCAGTCTCCCACCTATCCTACACAAGACGCTCCAAACGCCAATGTCAAGCTGTAGTGAAGGTCCCGGGGTCTTTCCGTCCTGCTGCGCGTAACGAGCATCTTTACTCGTAGTGCAATTTCGCCGGGTCTGCGGTTGAGACAGCGGGGAAGTCGTTACGCCATTCGTGCAGGTCGGAACTTACCCGACAAGGAATTTCGCTACCTTAGGATGGTTATAGTTACCACCGCCGTTTACCGGCGCTTAAGTTCTCACCTTCGCCCAGAAAACTGGACTAAGCGGTCCCCTTAACGTTCCGGCACCGGGCAGGCGTCAGTCCGTATACATCGTCTTACGACTTCGCACGGACCTGTGTTTTTAGTAAACAGTCGCTTCCCCCTGGCCACTGCGACCCCCACCAGCTCAGAGTGCAAGACTCATCACCAACAGAGGTCCCCCTTCTCCCGAAGTTACGGGGGCAATTTGCCGAGTTCCTTAACCACAGTTCACCCGATCGCCTTAGTATTCTCTACCTGACCACCTGAGTCGGTTTAGGGTACGGGCCGCCACAACACTCACTAGAGGCTTTTCTCGGCAGCATAGGATCATCCACTTCACCACAATCGGCTCGGCATCACATCTCAGGCATAAAGAACGCGGATTTGCCTACGTTCCGCCCTACATGCTTACCCCAGGACAACCATCGCCTGGGCTGGACTACCTTCCTGCGTCACCCCATCGCTTACCTACTACCCGATCGGACCGAGCGTTCGGCCTAACATCGCCTCCGAAGAGGCAACTGACTTAAGGACTCTTAGCATCACGAGGTTCAGTATGGGCGCATTGAAGCGGGTACGGGAATATCAACCCGTTGTCCATCGACTACGCCTGTCGGCCTCGCCTTAGGTCCCGACTTACCCTGGGCGGATTAGCCTGGCCCAGGAACCCTTGGTCATCCGGCGCGAGGGTTTCTCACCCTCGATTCGCTACTCATGCCTGCATTCTCACTCGCACAGCCTCCACAACTAGATCACTCTGCTGCTTCGCCGGCTGCACGACGCTCCCCTACCCATCCACCACACAAGGTGATGAATGCCACGACTTCGGCGGTGTACTTGAGCCCCGCTACATTGTCGGCGCGGAATCACTTGACCAGTGAGCTATTACGCACTCTTTCAAGGGTGGCTGCTTCTAAGCCAACCTCCTGGTTGTCTCTGCGACTCCACATCCTTTCCCACTTAGCACACGCTTAGGGGCCTTAGTCGGTGATCTGGGCTGTTTCCCTCTCGACTACGAACCTTATCGCCCGCAGTCTCACTGCCACGCTCTCACTTACCGGCATTCGGAGTTTGGCTGACGTCAGTAACCTTGTCGGGCCCATTAGCCATCCAGTGCTCTACCTCCGGCAAGAAACACGCAACGCTGCACCTAAATGCATTTCGGGGAGAACCAGCTATCACGGAGTTTGATTGGCCTTTCACCCCTACACACAGATCATCCCCCAGGTTTTCAACCCTGGTGGGTTCGGTCCTCCACCCAGTCTTACCTGAGCTTCAACCTGCCCATGCGTAGATCACTCCGCTTCGGGTCTACAGCATGCGACTCAAACGCCCTATTCAGACTCGCTTTCGCTACGGCTCCCCCACACGGGTTAACCTCGCCACACACCATAACTCGCAGGCTCATTCTTCAAAAGGCACGCAGTCACATCACA
>NZ_JBFANM010000191.1:0-2591 GCF_040674815.1 Nonomuraea sp. NPDC049709 | reverse complement strand
TCGCCGGCAGCAGCGTGGAATACGTCGGGAATACGCCTGGTCTATCCGGCATCGAGAGATGACTTCGGGCGGAACCCCTGTGCCGGGGGCGCCTGTCTTCGCAGTGATGCTGAAGGAGTGGGGGGGTGACGACGATCAGCGGCCAGATGCGCCGGCAACCCAGCTGATCGTCAGACTGCACGATCTTCGGCCGCGGCCGTGCCCGTTGCGTGCCCGATGGGGTGGGGAACAGGGGGGAACGGCCGAGACTCACAGGGAACCCGATCAGTCGGGTGACCTGCATCTGCTCAGGTCGAGCAAGATCCCAATGCGTGTTTTTGCAAGCAGGACTTCACCACACCACAACGACGCTGCGCCCGCGCCGCCTCGCGGCCCTACGCCCGTTCGGCGGCCGGGCATGCGGCTTGGGGGCCGGTCCGGGGTGCTGGCACCTTCAGCCGCGCACCTGCACGAGACACCGAAGGGTTCTACGGTGTGCTCATGGAACTGCTTTCGCGATACGGGGTGCCCGACAACGTAGTCCTGCGGGAAGGGCTGGAGCAGCTGGTGCAAAGCCAGACTGTCGAGACGCGCCATCTTGATTTTAAGCGTCAGCTCGGCAGTCCAGAGCAAGGCCGTTGCGTTCTCGGCTGGTGAGACTGCTGCATCCCTGAGCCAGGCCGGTAAATAGTAGGGGCGCCCCAATTCGGAGACAACGAACGCGACCCCTGATGATCGTCGGCGTCCAGCCAGTCGATCAAGAACAGGGGCCGCGTTCGCGTGCCATCATCCCCGATCGACGTGTTCTCCCGCCACCTGGAGCACGTCACCCTCACCGACGCCACCATCGACCTCCCCACCCTGGCCGAGGTACTCGACACCGTCCCCGATCCCCGCTGCCGCCGCGGACGCTGCTACCGGCTCGGACCATTACTCGCCTTAGCCCTGCTCGCCGTCCTGGGCGGAGCAACATCACTGGTGCAGATCACCCGGTTCATCGCCGGGTACGACCCCAACGGGCGCGCCCGACTCGGCCTCCCGCCCACCGCGCGACTGGCCGCCTCCACCCTGGGACGACTGCTCACCCGTCTGGACGGCGACGCTTTCGACGCCGCGACCTGCGGCTACGTTGCCGCGCTGACTGCCTGCCAACCGCCCGAGACGACGACAAACACCCGAACACCCCTGCTCGGCCTGGCCGTGGACGGCAAGACCCTGCGCGGCAGCCGTACCTCGAGCGGCGCGGTCCACCTGCTGGCCGCCATCCGCCACGACACCCAGACCGTCCTGGCCCAACGCCAGGTCGAGGCCAAGAGCAACGAGATCCCCGCCTTCACACCCCTGCTGCGCGGCCTGGACCTGTCCAGCATGGTCATCACCGCCGACGCCCTGCACACTCAGCACGACCACGCCCACCACATCATCGCCGCCGGCGGCCACTACCTGTTCATCGTCAAAGGCAACCAGCCCACGCTGCTGCGCCGGCTCAAGACCCTGCCCTGGCGCGACGCCGTCCTGAACGACCGCACCGACGAGCAAGGCCACGGCCGCCGCGAGATCTGCCGCATGAAGATCTGCACTGTCCGGCCCGGCCTGCCCTTCCCCACGCAGTCCAGGCCATCCAGGTCAAACGCCGCCGTACCGACCGCACGACCGGCAAGACCACCATCGTCACGATCTACGCGATCACCAGCCTCCCACCGGGCCGGATCACCCACGCCCAGCTGGCCGCACTGATCCGCGGCCACTGGAGCATCGAGGCCCTGCACCACATCCGCGACGTCACCTACCGCGAAGACGCCTGCCGGGCCCGGACCGGAGCAGCTCCCCGCGTCCTGGTCAGCCTGCGCAACCTGGCCATCGGCCTGGCACGCCTGCTCGGCTGGACCAGCATCGCCGCCGCCACCGACTACTACCGCAGCCACCCAGCCGACGGTCTTCAGCTACTCGGTCTCACGACGTGAGAACGCTCCAGCCCTGCACCGCGATCATGCAACGCCGGAATGCGCTGGGCGCGAATGCGTACGGAAACCCCTCTACTTGTTGTCGACCTTAATGTTGAATTTGACATCGCTGCCCTTGACCGACGTGACCGTGACGGTGAGGCCGAGCTTCGTCCCGTCGTTGGCCTCCAGCTGGCAACGCATCGTGGTGCCCTGCTCCCCCTTGAGGTCACCCGGGCACACGACCGCCTTCGGTCGCTGCCCGACCTTCGCCGCCAATTGGTCGGCGACCTGCTGTTCGACCGTGGGTCTTTCGACGGAAGTGCTACCTGCGCTGAAGCTGAAGCTGCAGCCCGCAACCAGCACCACACCGCAGGCCAAAGAAGCCGGGAAGCCAATGCGCATGTTCCCCATCCTCATCGCTTGAAAGATTGCTGTTTCGACATGCACGGGCTGACAGTGGTTCCTGCGGCCGCGCAGCGCGATCGCCATCAACCGTGACAGCTAGCAAGGTCGAGTAGTAAATCATGCCCCGCCGTACTCGGTCACATGGCCAGCGCTTTCGACTACACACTGAGGTGATCTCAGAGAAATAATTCGGGCGATTTGGGGATGTTCGGGACGCCAAAGGTGACGTTTCGGGCCTATCGGGAGAAGCCGTCGAAGGCC
>NZ_JBFANM010000190.1:0-2623 GCF_040674815.1 Nonomuraea sp. NPDC049709 | reverse complement strand
CTTCGACGGCTTCTCCCGATAGGCCCGAAACGTCACCTTTGGCGTCCCGAACATCCCCAAATCGCCCGAATTATTTCTCTGAGATCACCTCACTGCCGCGCACACCTTGGCCAGCACTGCTAGATAGCCCTCGACCAGGGCCTGGTCGCCGGGATATCCCCACAACGGGATTTCAGGAATGCCTGGTGAAACGCGCGAACACCCGGTAGGTCGACGCGGGTGGCCGGTTGCGGCTGCCAGGGGGCGAAGGGATCGTGGCGGGCGAAGAGCGGTTCGGCGCTGATGTCGCGGGTGGAGTCGGGCACGTCCACGTCAATGGCGCCTTCGGCCACGCACAGGTCGACGAACTCCTTGCGGGTGACGGTCGCGTTGTCGGGCAGGAAGCGCAGTCCGGCGACGTACAGGCCGTGCTCGCCCTGACCGGCGGGCACGATCACGGGCTTGAGCACCGGGTTGCCGTCCAGCGCCTTGAGGATGATGTCGAGGTTGGCGCGCCGCCGCGTCTCGATGATGTGGGCGTGCCGGAGCTGATGGACGCCGATCGCGGCCGCGAGCGTCGTCATGCGGTGCTTGAGTCCCATGCCGGTGAACGCGAACGGGTAGTACTCGGCTCCGGGCCTGATCTCGGCCTGGCAGCGCTTGTTGTAGTGCCCGTACAGCAGCGCCAGATCGCGGAAACGTTCGTTGCGGGTGACGAGCATGCCGCCCTCACCCGTGGTGATCGCTTTTTTGTTGGTGGAGTAGACGGCCATGTCGCCGAAGGTGCCGACGTGCTGGTGCCGCCAGGAGGCGAAGTGGGCGTGGGAGCAATCCTCCAGCAGGAGCAGCCCGCGCTCGGCGCACAGCGCTGCGATGTCGTCCATCGGGCACGGGTTGCCCTACATGTGGGTGACGATCACTGCTTTGACGTGGGGTTGCAGCCGCTGCGCGATCGTGCGGGCGGTGAGGTTGCCGTAGTCGTCGGCGTCGGCGTCGGCGAACTGCACCTCGACGCCGTCGAAGGCGAACGGGGAGGCGGTGGCGAAGAAGGTGTAGGCCGGGGCGATGATGCCGTCGGCGGGCTGCAGCCCGCCGATTCGGCTCATGGCGTGAATCGCCGCGGTGCCCGAGGCGAAAGAGACGGCGAACGGCATGCCGGTGAAGGCCGCGAGGGCGCGTTCGTATTCGCCGATCACTCCGGAGGCGTCACGGTCCGACAGCGACCGGTGCATTTGCTCGAGCACGGCGCGTTCGAGGCCGTCGTCGAGGTGAGGCCAGCGGTAGTGAGGGGTCGGCAGGTCCAGGACGGGGGTGCCGCCGTGGGCTGCGAGCTGCGCTGTCATGGTCGAACCTCCGCAGGGGCGGCGAGGCCTGTGCGCACGGCGGCGATGAGCGCAGCCAGGCGTGCGGCGGTGTCCTCGGCAGTGGCATGGGGATCGAGGGGGACGGTCGCCCAGGCGTGACGGGTGCGTAGGCGTGCAGATGCGCCAGGCCGGCGCGCTGGTAGTCGACGAACGTCGATCGGTTCAGCTCGGCGTATCCGGCGTGCATGCCGAGCTCGGCCGGGCGAAAGCCGCGGCCGCGGTCGAAGAGAGCCGCCGGGTCGGCCGACAACAACACCACGGCATCCGGCGCCCGAACGCGGGTGAAAATCACATCCAGCTCCTGCTGCTGGTAGCCCTTGCAGCAGGAGCTTGGAGCAGAACTTATACAGCCAGCCGTCAACGATCACGTCGTGCCGGGGCTGGAGCAGCGGCTCCACCACGGTAGAGCTCACGGAAGGCGCTCATCTGCATCCGCCACCTACGGCGCACAGTCACAAACCGGTGGAGAACTTTCATCCACGTTGACTCCCGTGCGTGGAGCTTGGCCCTCAATGGGTTTGGGGGCCTGAGGTATTGGCGTCCGGTGGCTGCAATGAACGGTCGGTTCATACCCAAGGCGCGCCGCTGGCCATCTAGGGCGTGCCGGGGCCAGATAAATTCGCTAGATCTAAAAATGCTAAATGAGTTCCTCGATTCGGACGGTGACGAGCCCTGTTACACCGACAGTAGTGACGACGGCGTTCCGGTGGGTGGTGTTCTCGCACGGCGCTGGGGCCGAACTCGTGATGTTCGGCCCCAGCGAGGGCCTTCGGACGCTCGGCTACCGGGTCGTCACCTGGGATCTGCGCGGCCACGCGGTCTCTCGTGTCCGGCGATCTGTTGGCAAGCTCTTCGGGTGCGTGGAGTACCATTGCACGCCTTAACTAACGTGACCAGTGCTAGTTTTGGGGGCTAGGATATTCGAGGACGATGAAGAGATCTCCATGATCATAATTGTCGGTGCTGAGACGAAACTGCACCGTGACTACAATCCCGCGACTGGGGAATATGGTAGGCAGATCGCTGCTGACATGCTCGAGCGCTGCATGCGGGAGGCAGCTTGCCGAACTTGCCAGCAGAAAATTACTGTAAATCCTTGAATCGGCTTGACCGATTTCTGGGCAGCGATACAGTACCGCACGGACCCTTACCACATTGGAGTGCCAGCATGGCTAAGCAGATCATTGAGGTGATCTCAGAGAAATAATTCGGGCGATTTGGGGATGTTCGGGACGCCAAAGGTGACGTTTCGGGCCTATCGGGAGAAGCCGTCGAAGGCC
>NZ_JBFANM010000189.1:0-3195 GCF_040674815.1 Nonomuraea sp. NPDC049709 | reverse complement strand
GATGTATCCGCGATGACCCCATCCGGCCAGCAGGTAGCAGATCACGGCGTGTCGCTGACCTGAGGAAACATAGGTATTAGCCGGTTAAGAGGGAGTCCCCGACGCTCCCCATCGAGGGCAGCAGGCCGGAGTCCTTGGCGCGTTGGGTGAAGGCCCAGGAGCCGAACTGCAAGGTGTTGCGACGACCGGTTGAATCCGCCCTGGACGCCCTGGTCGGAGTGGATGATCGTGCCCGCGGGCGTGCGGTTGTCGATGGCCATGCCCAAGGCGCTGGTCACGAGGGTGGCGGTCTGGGTCGAGTCGATCGACCACCCGACCACCCGGCGTGAGTAGGCATCCAGCACCACACAGCAGTACACCTTGCCCTCCCGGGTCGGGTGTTCGGTGATGTCGGTAACCCACAACTGATTGGGACCAGTCCGTGCGAAGGCTCGGTCCACCAGGTCGACGGCGATCTGGTCGGGCTTGGCGCGCCGCCACTTGGGCCGGCCGCTGAGGCCTTGCAGCCCTGCTCGCTGCATGAGTAACTCCACCGCTCCGTGGCTGACCGGGACCTGGTGGCCCAGGCGCAGCTCGGCGTGCACCCGGCGGGCGCCGTAGGTGCCTCGGGAGCACTGATGGATCTGCCGGATCAGGTCGGTCAGCCAGACATGCCGGATGGTCCTCGGCAAGGGCGGCCGATCCCGCCAGGCGTAGTAGCCGGACACCGAGACGTCCAGCACGCGGCAGGCCACCTCGACGGGGATACCTTCGCCGACCATCACCGCGATGGCCTCGAACCGTCTTTTGGGGGCACCACCTCTCGCACCAGCTCGATCGCCCGCCGAGTGGCCTGCAGTTCTGTCTCCAACTCGGCGATGCGGCGCTTGGCGTCCGCTAACTCGATCTTCTCGCTGCTGGTCAAGCCGGGCTCCAGGCCGCGATCGATGCGGTCTTGCCGCCGCCAGCTGTAGATCGTCTGACTGCTGATCTCCAGATCGTGCGCCAGGTCGGTGACCTTACGTCCCGCCTCGAGTAGATCCAGCACCTTGCGCCGGAACTCGGGCGGATAGCCCCGTCGTCCCATGCCACTTTCCTCTCATCAAGTGGCACAAGAATCCAGTAATCCGCCTCCACTCAACCCGGGACACACCACAGTCTCCAACAAACCCGGCACGGTTCACGCATGCCAGCGATCCCTGCCGTTTGATCTCGATCTGTTTAACCTGTCTGGCCAGGGGGTGGTGCTCGTGTAATCGCACGTACCCGATGTCTTGGAGGCGGACGAAGGTTGCCGACGGGTGGCGAGACTGGGGGGTTCCACCTCGCGCCGTCGCCTTCGACCAGGATGACGGTGTCGAACCAGCCCGGCCCTAAAACCACGAGTGGGTTTCTCGCCCGCCTTGACGCGGCGGAAGAGGTGTCGAATGCCTTATTCAACCGGCGCAGCGTCTGTTTCTGGGAGGTGAATGACCAACGCCCCTGGCCTTCGGGGTCGGCGGTACGGATCTTCTTCAGGTGGGCCGACTGGTTGCCGTCGCGGACGGAGACCTTCGCCCTGCGATATGCCTCGCGGCGTTCCCCCAGAGCGGTGTTGTCGAGCGCCCGGTGGTCGTCCAGCATCGCGGTCAGCGGGATCTCCCGGCGCTGGCTCCCCCAACCGGGCGTCCTTGGATCCCGTCCCCGCGGTGGTCAAGGGTGCTGCGAGAACCCGCGATGCCGCTGTTCCTCCTGTCGCCGGAATGTCCAGGATCGTCTCATGCACGGTACTGCGACAAACACGACAGGGACGCCGCGGGCGGGCGGCGTGGCAGGGCGACCGCAGCGGACGCCGTCGTGACCACGGACGCGGCCGCGCAGCCGCCACTGGCTACAAGGCCCGCAACCCACTGCTCGCCGGAGCCAACCCCTATGTCACCACTGTCCATGAGGCGTGGAGCACGTGATATCTTCCCTCGCCTTCCGGCGGGTGGAGGATGTCGAAAGGAAGATGACGGATGAAAGAGATGCGGGAGTTATGGACGCGCGTGGAGCATTGGGTCGACACTCAACCGGCTCTGCCGCCGTCCGAGGCGGTGTTCGGCCCCCCCGCCCGCGCCGCCCAGATCGAGGCAGCCGAGCAGGCAGTCGGCCGGATCTTCTCCGAGTCGTTTCGGGCCTCGCTGCTTGTGCACGATGGCCAGTTCGTCCCTGGAACAGGTCGCCGGTCCGAAGACGAGATCGAGTGGGTGCGTTGGTTGCCCAACCAGATGGTCCTGCTTCCGCTTCGGGACATCCTCGCGACCTGGCGGGAGGAGCGAGCCTTCGAAGCGGAGAACGCGTCCGCCGTCGAAGGGATATCGGAGGAAACCGCCGACGACGACCGTGTCCGCGCCTTCCCAACGGTGACCCATGCCGGGCGCCTGCCGATCGCCGGACAGGAGGCGTCGGCCTACATGTACCTCGATTTCGTGCCCGATCCGGCCGGAGCCCTCGGCCAGGTGATCCTCACCAAGAACGAGTGCGACTTCTCGGTCGCGGGTGAAGACTTCCAGGACTTTCTGGCCAGGTACGTCGACCTGCTCGAGCGGGGGGTGCTGCGGTACGACGCCGATACGTACCACAGCGTCATACCGGCAGATCCGCGCGTCGCCTTCGACAGCTTGATCGAGCTTCGTGTTGTGTAGCCGGCATCACGATCGGGCTGCGGAGTCAGGGGGCCGCACATGACCGAGGCCATGATCAAGTGGGTTCGCGTGTAGTTGTCGCCCGGAAACCCTTGCCGGTCCTGGTCGTCCTGACTCGATCATGAATGGCCTGGTCGCCGTCAAAGGTGATCTGCGTGTCCTTCAACCCGGCCTCCACAAGCTCGCCGGCCAAGTCCACGGTATGCAGCGTGCCGTTGCTCACCACGGCGGCCGAGCTCATTAGCGATCTTGTGAAACCAGCCACCTCTGAGCCTTGGTCCGCGGAAACACCTCACCCAGCGCCGACCAGAACTCCAACACTCCGTCACGCGCAGTGCCGTCATCTACCGCCGCCGTCCGCCGGCTGGTGGGTGCAGGCCCGCCGGATCAGCCAGGCGGCGGCCAGTCCTGCCAGGCCCAGGACGAGCGGGCGCAGGGCCAGCGTCCACGGCCATCCGGGACCGGACAGCCCGAGCCCGCCGGCCGGGTACTCCAGGACCTTGGCGGCCCACTTCGCCGTCGGAACGTCCATGGCGTGGGCCACCTCCCG
>NZ_JBFANM010000188.1:0-3962 GCF_040674815.1 Nonomuraea sp. NPDC049709 | reverse complement strand
GCCGACCGTTTCCCGCTGCTGGCCACCACCCAGGCCACCCCCTCGGCCACCACGACGCAGGAGTTCGGCCTACGCGCCATCCTCGACGGCCTCGAGCACGCCGTCACCCAGCACACCCGGAACAGGGCCGATGTCTGAACCATCGCAGCAGCCTTGGGACCGCGTGTCAGCTATCGGCTCATGGGGGCGTGATAGAGAATGTGGCGCTCCAGGCGTTGTAGCGGGTGTCGAAGCGAAGAACCGCATCCTTGGTGTTGCTCACGCCAAAAAAGCGTGCAGGCATGGTGGAGACCATACGCGTGGGTAAACCTTTCGAGTCCACGGTCAGCTTCCATCTGACGATGTTTTTCGACACCTCGGGGCTTGGACGCTCTCCCCTGAGCCTCGCCTTGAACGATGGGGAGGTCGCATACAGCCAACCCACTGTGATCGTGCCGACGTAGCCGCCTGGAACGGGCGATGCGTTCCTGAGGAGCTTTTTCAGCGCGGCGGGCTCAACGACAACGTTCATCGGCTGGCCATAGAGGCCCGCGAAACCGCCATGCAGCACATAGGGAAAAAATCCGCCCGGCCACGGCTGTGAAGTCTTGTACCACGTCTCACCCTTGGGGATGAGGCTGTCCCAGACGCTGCCGGACAGGTAGATCGACTTGCCGATCGTTATGCTGCGCTCCGGTTCGTTCACCGTCAAGCCCATTGCGGGGTCAGCGTGGAGTCCGAGGTCGCTGGCCTTGACGCCGAACGAGCTGGTGATGTCGGAGGCTGCGATGCCCGAGGCGTTAAGCTGATACGTGCCGGAGCGGCGCAGCAAGATCTTCCGTTTCTGCCCCTCGATGAGGGTGACTCGCTCGACGAACGTGACACCCTTGCCGGCTGCCATCTGCTTCTTGACAACAGCGATCGGGTTCTTCGGTGCGGCAGCATGCGCGGGGACGGCCGTGATCAGCGTCGTGGCCGCCGCTAACCCCATCCCGGCAACGATTCCTCGCACAATGAATTCCTTTCGCTTCTTTCTGAGCTCACGGGGCACGACGTTAGGATTGTGTATTCGGTTTCAGATCGTGGGGGCAGCTTCGGAAACGATCTCGGCGTGCCGCGTATTGAGTCTGGAACAACGACTACAGGAATGTCCAGGGCGGTAGCCGGACATTGATCGGACTTTTCGTGGTGGCGCGGGGGCGCGGCAGCGCCGAGCAACATTCCATCCTTGCGTGGTACGCAGGGCTCTTGGCCGAGGGGGCGCCTTATCCTGCTCTCGGGCCATGCGAGTTCGCGGACGTTGAGAGTGCGTCTCCCGTGGTCGGCTGGCCGGTTCTGATGTCGCTGTACTCGGCATCATGCAACCGTGGGGTGGATCTTGTGCGGCTGCAGTATTCGTTCCGTATCGACCCGGCGCCGGGGCAGCGGATGGCGTTGGCCAAGGCGTTCGGGTGCCCGCGTGGTGTTCAACGACGCGCTCGCGCTGCGCACCCACGCCCACGCCCATGAGCATGGCCTGCGGTTCATCACCGATGCGCACCTGTCCCGCACGGTGATCACCCGGGCCGAGCAGGGCCCGAGCACGCCTGGCTGGGCGAGGTGTCGGCGGTCGTGCTGCGACAGGCCCTGTCCGACGGCACCACCGCGTTCAGGAGCTTTTCGTCTCGGTCAAAGGGGCAGCGGTTATGGGCTGCAGCCTGGAGCCTGCACCCGGCCGCCGACGACTGGGTCGCCGCCCACGCCCTGGCGCTGCTGGCCGGGCACACCGGCCAGGTCATCACCGCGTTGACCGCCCAAGCCACCGCCCTACCCTCCGGGCGCCGTGACGGTATCGACGCCTGCATCCGCTACCTGACCAACAATGCCGGGCACCTGCGCTACGACCAAGCGCTACAGCAGGGATAGCCGATCGCGACCGGCGTGATCGAAGGCGCCGGCCGCCATCTGATCGCCGACAGATTCGACCTGGCTGGAGCCAGATGGGGTCTGGCCGGAGCCGAAGCGGTGTTGAAGCTACGCGCCGTGACGGCCAACGGGCATCTCAACGCATACTGGCGCTACCATCTCGCCCGGCAACACGACCGTGTCCACCAAACCCAGATTGACCCGAAAGCCGGAAGGGCGCGGCTCTCCTGACGCGAGCCTGTCGGTCAGGCTGTGAGGGCGTATCCGTCCTGGTAGCCACACGTAAGGGGCACCGCTACGGCACGATCATGGTGGATCTGGAAACCCGCAGGGTCGTGGACATGATCGACGGCAGGAACGGGGACGCTCTGGCAGCGTGGCTGCGTGACCACCCGTTACCGGAGATCATCTGCCGAGATCGAGCAGGCGGCTACGCTGACGGGGCACGCCAAGGCGCACCCGACGCAGTGCAAGTGGCAGACCGGTTCCATCTATGGCAGAACCTCGGCCAGGCCGTGGAGAAGGACGTCGCCACCGCCCGCCACGACCTCGCAGCAGCGCTGGCCGCCGAGGCCGCAGTCGCCTGCACCGCCGAACCACCACCCGTGGTGCACCACCGCGAGCTCAAAGTCGTCACCCGGCTGCGTCGACATCACGCCGCCGTGCATGAGCTGCTGAAACAGGGTCTCAGCAAGGCGGCTATCGGCCGAGAGCTCGGCCTGCACCCCGCAACCGTCCGCAAGCTGGCCAGCGCCGCCGAGGTTGACACCGTGATTGCCATGAGTCAAAACCGTGCCAGCATCCTGGACGGATACCACGAACACCTGCACCGCCGCTGGAACGAGGGCATTCGAAACGCCGCCCAGCTCACCCGGGAGATCACCACGCTCGGATACTCCGGGACCGAGCAGCAAGTGCAACGCTACCTACGGCGCTTTCGCACCGGTGCCGGTCAGATCGCCGTCCCCGCCCCCAGGCCACCTTCGGGCCGCGACATTACCCGCTGGATCATGTCCAAGCCCGACAACCTGAGCTCCGATGATGCCGGTCAGCTGCGAACCCTTCGCAAGCGCAGCCGCGCTCTGAACCGGCTGGCCCGGCACGTCCAGGACTACGCCCTCATGATGACCCAGCTCCATGGCCACCAGCTGGACGCCTGGATCTCCGCGGCCGAAATGGATTCATTCACCGCGCTGGCTTCCTTCGCCCGCAACCTCCGCCGGGATCTCGACGCTGTCCGCAACGGCCTGACACTGCCTCACAGCTCCGGCCCTGTCGAAGGGCACGTCAATCGCGTCAAGATGCTCAAACGCCAAATGTTCGGCCGCGCGAAACTCGACCTGCTACGCAAACGCACCCTGCACTCCGCCTAGATCACGCAATCTGCGACAGAGCCCGGATCTTGACGTTGATCGCGTCCACGAACAGGACTGGGTACACGCGATCGAGCGGCCGGTTCTGCCATGCCGTCCATGACCTTGTCGGTGATGGTGGAGATGGTCTGCTTGGACACGTTCGTCCCGTAGACCTCTGCCAGGTGGGCGGAGATCTCCCCATGGGTCAGCCCCTTGGCCGACAGGGACAAGACCATCTCGTCCACGCCAGACAGCCGGCGCTGCCGCTTGCGCACCAACTGGGGCTCGAAGGTGCCCGCCACATCGCGCGGCACCCGCACCTCGACCGGGTCGACGTCGGTCACCACGGTCTTGGTGCGACTGCCATTGCGGCTGTTCTTCCCGGCCGGGTCGCGCCGGTCATAGCCGAGGTGATCGGTGATCTCGCCTTCCAGGGCCGACTCCAGCACCCGCTTGGTCAGCTGCTGCAGCAGGCCGCCCTCACCGCTCAGCTGCAGCCCCTCGCTACGGGCGCGATTGACGAGCATCGAGATCAGCTGCTCGTCCGTCATCGAGCGGTCCGGCTCGGCAGGCAGTCGTTCATGGACAGCGACTCCACAGCGATCTCGGACATCAAGCGTCTCTTCCTTGATCTAATCCGTTCATAGGTTTTCGGACTTTCTGGGATGGTCTGTGGGACGATTCATGCATGGCGAGGTTGGGACGGCGGGCCAGCTATGAGGA
>NZ_JBFANM010000187.1:0-4119 GCF_040674815.1 Nonomuraea sp. NPDC049709 | reverse complement strand
CCTGCGCTGGTGCGATCGTTCTTCGCCGATCCTCATCTGGCCTACATCGCCGCCAGCCTCCGATAGTCCAGAAACCCACGAACTGATTGGATCATTGCACGCATATTGCACGGTGGGTCGATTGTGTGAACGCCCAGGGCGCGAATGCAGGCCTACGATCTAGATCAGTTCTCCCTATCGGGCTCCGTGGCCGTGGAATTGTTCTGGGGGACGGCGCTACGGAGCTCCTCTATCAGCGGCCACAACGGGCTGCCGCTCTGATCGAAGGTATCGAGATCGATTTCGATACGCTGATCCTTATCGATGATCTTCGCATTCGATGCATCGTCGTTCTTGGTCGGCTTGGGGACTGATCGACTAGCTCTCCCGGGATCGTCTCGATTAGAGAAATAGACTCCGACCACGAGAACCAAAGCGACGCTGGCAAGAGACATCAGCCATGCCCAACCAGGTTTGAACCGCAGTGGCCGCCTCTTGATCACCCATTTCCTCCAATGTGCGCCTCTCGCCCTCCCCACAGTTGATTGTCGCGGATCAGGGCGAACAGGGCGATGTCCGGGAGACAGCTCTGCTGATACCCGACGGTCAGATCCGTGGCACGAGATTAGCGAGCACACAAGGGCCCAGCCCTATGCACACTGCCACAGAAAGCGACCCTCTCTGCCATCAGCACTAAGAAATCCGTAGCCGACACCGGCATCGCCGAAGTTGACATCATAGAACTCGTCACTGCCGTCAAGCTGGAACAGGAAGCTCCAATCCCCGGGCGGATACTCCTCGTCCTGGAGCCAGGTGGGGGAACCGCCAAGCCGGTTGTCCCAGCCCTCTCCGAGTTCGGCAGGACCGGCCGGCATCAGGTCGACAGCAAGATCCTCACTCATCGTGGGGCCCTCCGCCTCACCAGTCACCGCGATGAAGGAGGGCACACGTCCGGGCTGCACGATCAGCGCGTTCTCACCCCCCTCGCTCTCCCACGTGCCATCGACGAAGTCCTCACCACCGGTCATGAACAGGTAGGCCATTCGAGTCCCCTCCCCGGGAAGCCGAAACTGGCCTAGGAACATCATCGGTGTTCCCAACTCGGTGGACAGCGGCCACTGCGGCACGTCAACCCACACCGGCTGGCCACCCAACTTGGTCACTGGCTCCAGGATGGGCGCGTCAGCCTTGCTGAGCACCAGGCGCCGGGCGGATTCGCTGATCGTCACAGGAGCAGACCGTAGCGCCTACGACCGACAAGACGCCTTGTGTGTGGCTCCCGGCCTGGCCCCTTGAGGCTCGACCTTCTGTTTACAAGGTCCCAAACGATCTTCGTGGGTGTTCGTAGGCGTCCGCCACCTCGTCGATTGACATCCTCGCCGTTCGTTTTCGTTCACAGGAGTTCAAGATCGTCCGTTTGGGTGGTTCCCATGGAGCAGTCAGTCGCGGCCCAGTATGGGGAATCGCTCCTCAACGGCAATAAGCGCGTCCACGAGCGGCGGGAGGTCTGTCTGGTCCAAGCCCTCGATCACGAAGTTAAGGGTGTTCCGCATCCCAGGATGATCAGCCACAGTCCCTGAGATCGACAGAGAACCTCTGGCATGGCATTCGACGTTGACCTCAATCCAATTCTCCACGGAGGACAGGGTGGCGCTTCCCCGGACTCCTGCGTAGACGCGTTCCAAAGCCATCCGGAAGTCGCGGAGCTCATCGGCCCGAAGCCCCGCATCGATCCTGGCCGTGAATCCGCCGACCCCCACATGGATGGGAGAGGTCAGCCAGTTTCCGTCCCAGAAGTCGGTAGAGCCAGGATGCATACGACTGCGAACCTGGATGAGCACATGATCGCACTGCCCTCCTCTGCCGATGACGATCTCCGTAGGATCCACATGGTCATTCTCTCCGAGAGTCGTCCGGCTCTCTACAGGGCGTCTACCGTTCCGGCTTTCCGCTCGCCTTCTCCGGCGATGCAGCCGTAAAGCAGGATCGCCCGTCTCAGCGATCACGCCGCATACCTCCAACCGTGGGAGATGCGCATCAACCGGCGGTGTCTATGGCCTCGCTTGAACGCAGACCGCAACAACGTGGCTCGGTGGTCCAGGGCTGAGGAACGAAGCCCTGGACCACCGATCGCCCCCAAGCACGTACGTCGGCCAGCCATGCCGTGGCGATCGTAGTGCTGCATCTGTGCGGCGTCGTCCACAGCAACCCTGCCGGAGCGCTCGGTAGTACGTTACGGCGATCACCCTGGAACCGGAGTGCCCTCGCCAGAGGCGTTCATCCTGGCCTGGCTACGGAATTCGCTGAGCCAGCCGGCTATCGCATCGTCGTCGTGGAGATACTCGCCTTCGGGGCCGGTACGCAGGTCGATGCCGTGGAGGAGTCCTAGCGCCCACCACACGAGGTCATCGTCTACATCGGGGACATCGGCACAGACCCATTGCGCGGCCCACCGATCGACCTCGTCACGGGTCGCGGCGCCGTGGAGAAGGCCTTCGAAGTGCGCTTCGATCTCGGCGCGGGATGGTTGAGCCGCCACGGGGTTCAGGGTCTCATGCCTGCGCGCGGCCCGAGCACGGCCGCGCGCGAGAACGGCCCCAAGGCCGCACGCTCGGCGTGCGGCCGAGCGCAGGGCCGCGCGCGGCGGCGGAGTCGCCGCCTTGAGTACGCCGTGGAGCTGGAGGAGCTTTCGGCAAATCCGCTGCACCGGATCAAGTGGAAGCCGCCCAAGACCACCGAGACGGTAGATCCTCGGATCGTGGTCAACCCTCGACAGGCGCAAGAGCTGCTGACCGCGGTGACCTACATAGGCAGGCGGGGACGCGGTAGGCGGCTCACGGCCTTGTTCGCGTGCATGTACTACGCCGCTCTCCGGCCGGCCGAGGCCATCGCCCTGCGTAAGGGGGACTGCGACCTTCCAGAGATGGGCTGGGGACGCCTCCTCATCGACGTCTCCCGGCCGGAGGTCAACACGCAATGGACGGACACCGGCGACGCTCACGAGGAACGTGGACTCAAGCATCGCGGACGGGATGACGTCCGGCCCGTGCCCATCCCGCCGACCTTGGTCACAATCCTGCGAGACCACATCGCCGAATTCGGGCTGGGGCCGAACGGCCGACTTTTCCAGAGCGAGCGCGGCGGAGTGGTCGCCTCAACGGCCTACACAGAGGTCTGGCAGGAGGCACGCAAGTTGGCCTTCACGCCCGCCCAGGTCGCCTCTCCGCTCGCCAAGCGCCCCTACGACCTCCGGCACGCGGCCGTATCCCTCTGGCTCAACGCCGGCGTCCCGGCTCCGGAGGTGGCCGAGCGGGCGGGTCACAGCGTTGACGTCCTCCTCCGCGTCTACGCCAAGTGCATCGACGGCCACCAAGAGATCGCGAATCGGAGGATCGATGACGCCCTGGCAGCCTGAGCCGTCAGAGATCTCCCCTCGGGAGGAGTGCGGAGATACGATCCAGCCCATGTCGGATCGAACGGTTAGTGAGTACGCGTACACGTACACATCACCTACCTCGCGACGCGCGGACGGCGGGGAGTGCATCTGGTACCGCTCGCACGAGGGCTCCTATGACCTGATCCGTACCGGCAAGGAGGGCAGACGGCGGTATCACGTCTTCGATGCTCAGAGCGGAGAGCATCTGGAGGAGTTCACGAGTTGGGATGCCGGCCACCAGTGGATAGAGGAACGGCTGCGATCAGCGTGAACATGCGCGTCAGGGTCCCGGATGATCTCCGGGGCCCTTTGGCGTTCCTGGGACGCGCGACCCCCGAAACCGCTGGTCCGACCTGCGAAAACGACTCCAAGATCATTGCGCGTATATTGCGCGACCACCGACAAACGGCCGCTTAGAGCTGCCTACAGCGACATGTCCCTGAAACGCAGAAGAGGCCCCGAAGGGCCTCTGAGCTGCACTTACTGCTGGTGGCAGGTGCAAGGTTCGAACTTGCGTAGGCTGAGCCGACGGTTTTACAGCGCGTGACCGTTGCGGCTGAGATATGGCCTTCCACCTGCGGCATGACCGTGTCTCACCACAGTGCGAATCATGATCTAATCCGTTCATAGGTTTTCGGACTTTCTGGGATGGTCTGTGGGACGATTCATGCATGGCGAGGTTGGGACGGCGGGCCAGCTATGAG
>NZ_JBFANM010000186.1:0-4372 GCF_040674815.1 Nonomuraea sp. NPDC049709 | reverse complement strand
GCCGGCCGAGTGGTCGGCGCCGGGACCGGTGCCGGATCGGGCTCGGGCCCGGGAACGAGCTCGGGGTGGCGGGTCAGATACCCGGAGGGGAACCAGGTCACGTCGTACGCGCCGCAGTCGGGGCAACCGGTGCCCGACCAGGGCGGCGGCACGGGAACTCCCGAGCTGAGCCAGATGTCGACCCCGTTGCCGTACGCGTCGGAGAGATGTCTGACGACGAATTCCTCTTCCCACACGTGCAGGCAGCGAAGGCATTCGTAGGGCCACATCTCGCGGGTGTCGAACCCGTCGGTCATCAGGACCACCCCCGGCTGTTCGATCGCCGTTGCGTCCCGAGTGTCCGCCTGGCTCCGATCTCCCTGCAAGACGGGCTTTCCGCCACCGACCGCTACGAATTCCTTACCCAGTGTCAGGGTTTGGAGTCAGTAAAGCGGCCTTCGCACCGGGCTGAGCAGCGGCGTCGCGTCGGGGACGCTCGGCTCGACCGGTGGGATCAGCTCCGGATGGCGTGACAGGTAGCCGTCCGGGAACGTGGTGGCCTGCTGACAGCCGCACCGCGGGCAGATGGCGCCCGGCGAGGGCGGCGGGACGGGCAGCCCGGCGCGCAGCCAGATCTCACCCGCGTTGCCGTGGTCGTCTTCGATCCGTCTGACGACGTAGTCTTCCTCCCATACGTGCCAGCAGCGCCGGCACTCGAAGGGCACTTTCCTGTGTTCCTCCTCCATGAGGTCACCCCCTTGGTTCCGAGTCTCCGCCTCCTTCCCGAATTCCCGCAACCGGGCTCACCGAACGGTGAACACAAAGGTGAAAGCGCCCGCGACCACGCTCAACGTGCCAAGCCAGGCGAAAAACGCGTCGAGTCCGGCGTCCAGGGGCCGGCCGGCGTGCAGCGCCGCCTGCACCCGCCGGAACCGCAGCCTCGTCCTGATCAGCAGCACGCCGCCGCAGAGCGCGGCCATCGCGAAACCGGCGATCGCGATGGCGGGCAGGCCGCTCCTGGCGGCCACCCCGGCCGCGCCGAGCCCGCCGGTGGACAGCGCCACGGCCGTGCGCACCCAGGCCAGCCGGGTGCGCTCGCTCTGCAGGCCCCGGTCCCAGATCTCCTCTTCCCCCGTCATCCGTCAGGCGCCCGTCAGGCCGACAGGATGATGAGCACGAGGGCGACCACGGCCACGGCGGCGACGCCGTACCCGAAGACGGCCGCGAGGGCGGGCGGCGGCAGCGGCGCCTGCTGACGCAGCGCCCGCTGGATGTTGCGCCAGCGGGGGTAGGCCATGCCCGCCGCCAGCGCGGAGAGGGTGACCAGGACGACGGCCAGCGTCGTACGGATCCACGGCACGAACACGTCCGCGGGCACGGCCGCCATGGCGACCCCACCCGCGCTGAGCGCCAGCGCCGTGCTCAGCCACGTGAGGAAGGTGCGTTCGTTGGCCAAGGTGAAACGCGGGTCGGGTTCCATGGGAAAAACGGTAATTCGTCCCTATTTCCCCTAGAGAAGCCGGGATTCTCCCTGGCTACTCAGCTGCAGGCCTGCGCGATCTTCTCCACGTAGGCGGCTCCGTCGGCGGTGACCTTCTGTGCCGCGTCCACGGCGTCGTTGACGTCGTTGACGGTGATGCCGGTCAGCGTGGCGGCCAGATCGTCGGAGGCCTCCTTGATCGTGGTGTTGGCGGCCTTGTCGGCCACACCGTTGAGCTTCGCGGCGGCGTCGTCCAGGGCCTTGTCCATGGCCTGTGGGTCGTTGGTCAGCTGGCTGATCTGCGCGCCCAGATCGGCGATGATCTTCGGCGCCTCCAGGCAGGCCTGAGCCTTGTCGATGGTGCTGTTGACCTCGCTGCAACCGGCGACGAGGACACACGAGGCGAACAGGGCCAGGGGCACGAACCGGCTCTTGAAGTGAGGCATATCTCGACCCTACCCAAGGGCACGGCCACGTGCCGTGATCACGCGGCTCGCGGGAGCGATCGCAGCCAGCCGGTCAGCAGGTCGTTGACCTCGTCCGGGCGTTCCTGCTGCACCCAGTGACCGCAGCCGTCCAGGATGTGAGAGCCGGCCAGGCCGGGCATGGTCTGCGGGAACGCCTCGATGGCGCCGGCCATCCAGGTCGTGCTGGCGTCGAGCGCGCCGCCGACGAACAGCGCCGGCTGCGTGATCGGCGCGCCGTCCCAGGCGGCCAGGTCCGCCCAGTCCTGGTCGACGTTGCGGTAGCGGTTGAGCGCCCCCGTCAGGCCGGTCCGCTCGAACTCGCCCGCGTAGACGTCCAGATCTGCCTCGGTGAGCCAGGAGGGCAGGACGCCCTTGGGGAAACGGTCGCGCAGCCGGCCGCCCTCGGGCACGAAGTAGGCGCCCTCCCCCTCCGCGGACAGGGCGGCGTAGAAGCCGGCCAGCCAGCCGCGCACGTCGGGCTCGATCTCCGCCTCGGCCCGGCCGGGCTCCTGGAAGTAGCTGACGTAGAACTCCTCGTCCCCGCCGACCGCGGCGAAGCCGTCGGTGGGGCGGTGGGGGCCGCGCGGCGCGTACGGGACGCTCAGCAGGCCGGCCGCCCGGAAGAGGTCGGGCCTGAGCAGGGCGGAGTGGGCCGCGATCGACGAGCCCCAGTCGTGGCCGACGATCACCGCCGAGCGCTCGCCGAGGGCCCGAACGACGGCCGCGTTGTCGGCGACGTGCGCCAGCATCCGGTAGTCCGCCGTGCGGGCGGGCTTGGACGAGCGGCCGTAGCCGCGTACGTCGATGGCCGCCGCCCGGAACCCGGCCGCGGCGATCGCCGGGAGCTGGTGACGCCACGAATACCACGACTCGGGAAAGCCGTGCACCAGCAGCACCAGCGGGCCGCTGCCCTGCTCCGCCACGTGGATCCGGCCCCCGGGCACCTCGACCAGCCGATGCGTGACACCTTCCGCCATGCCGGCCCTCCCCTTCTCTCGCTCTCCGGGAACTATGCGCCCCAGGTGGGCCGTGACGCGAACCACGTTGCCGTTCCGGCAAAGGCCGGCGTCATTCCAAAGGAATCCTTGACATCCTCGGCTAGTTCGCCCGAAGATTCCAAGCATGTCCTTGGAATCCACGCCCGGGCGGCCCCGGCGGGTGCTCGACGACCCGGCGGCGATGCGGGCGTTCGCCCATCCGGTCCGGCTGGCGCTGCACGAGCTGCTGCTGCGCGCGGGCGCGGCGACCGCCGCCGACGCCGCCCGCGAGGTCGGCATCAGCCAGGCTCTGGCCTCCTACCACCTGCGGCAGCTCGCCAAATACGGCTTCGTCGAACAGGCCGAGGCGCGGGACGAGCGGGAGCGGCCGTGGAAGGTGACCGAGGCCGTCCAGGATTGGGCCGACGGCGACACCACGGCCGCCCGGGGGCTGCTGGAGCAGGTCCTCGCCGAGCGAGCGCTGTCGCGGCTGGTCGAGTGGCAGCAGCAGCGCGCCGACGAGACCGGGGCGTGGCGGGCGGTCGGCGGGGTGGGGAACACCTACCTGTACGCGACGCCGGAGGAGATCGGGGCGATCAGCGCCGGCCTGGCGGGACTGCTGGAGCCGCTGATGGCCCGCGTCGCCGATCCGGCCTCCCGGCCCGAGGGGTCGCGCCCGGTCCTGCTGACCCAGATGCTGGTCCCCCTCCCCCCGACCGGCTCCGGTGACTGAGGTCCGGAGGTCTCCCTCACCCGGTCCGGCGGCCGAGGTGCGGAGGTCTTTCTCGCGGGGTCCTGCGGCCGAGGTGCGGAGGTCTTTCTCGCCGGTTCGGGGTGGTTCCGGTGGGTGAGGCGGGGGCCGGGATCCGGGGGTTGCTGGGCGGGAGCCGGGACTTCCGGCGGCTGCTGGCGGCGGGTCTGGTCTCCCAGACCGGCGACTGGGCGATCGGCACCGGCCTGGCCTTCCACGTCTACCAGCTGACCGGCTCCACGCTGTCCACCGCGATCATGCTACTGGTCTCGCGGCTGCCGGACGTCGTGCTGGGCCCGCTGGCGGGGGTGCTGGCCGACCGCTGGGACCGCCGCCGCCTGCTGGTGACCACGGACCTGCTCCTCGCCGCCGGGTTGCTGCCGCTGCTGGCGGTACGCGAGCCGGCCCAGGTGTGGATCGTCTACGCCGTCGCGCTGTGGACGGGCGTGCTCAGCACGCTGCTCGCCCCCGCCCAGAAGGCGCTCCTCCCCCAGCTCGTGGCCGAGTCGCAGCTCGTCCGGGCCAACGCCCTGCACGGGCAGAGCGGCCAGGCCGCCCGCCTGCTGGGGGCGATGGCCGGCGGGGTCGCGGTCGGCGCGGGCGGGCTGGCGGCCGTCGTGTGGATCGACGTGGCCTGCTTCCTGCTCTCGGCCCTGCTGCTGGCCGGCCTGCGGGCGCCGGGCCGGGCCGCCCCGACGTCGCGCCGGGCCGGCGGGCC
>NZ_JBFANM010000185.1:0-4454 GCF_040674815.1 Nonomuraea sp. NPDC049709 | reverse complement strand
GGCGCCGCGGCGCTGGCGCTGCGCGACGGCGCCGACACCGAGGAGGCGGTCACGATCGGCGTCGGCGAGGCCTCCCGCTTCGTCGAGCGCGGCGGGGCCGCCGGCGTGAAGGTGCAGGAGCAACGGCTCGGCGACCGGCCGCGCACCGCCATCGAGGTGGCCCGGCTCACCCGGGCGTACGGCGGCCGGCTGATCGCCACCGGCGGCTGCTTCGACCTGCTGCACGCCGGCCATGTGAGCCTGCTGCGGCGGGCCAGGGCGCTGGGCGACGCGCTGGTGGTCTGCGTCAACTCCGACGACTCGGTACGCCGGCTGAAGGGCCCGCCGAGGCCCATCGTGGACGTACGCGACCGCGTCGAGGTGCTGCGGGCGCTGAGCTGCGTGGACGCGGTGCTGGTGTTCGACGAGGACACCCCCGCGACCGCCATCGAGCTGCTCCGCCCCGACGTGTGGGTGAAGGGCGGCGACTACGAGGGGGAAGTGCTGCCCGAATCCGAGGTCCTCGGCAGGCTCGGCGCGGAGACCGTCGTGCTGAGCACGCTGCCGGGGCGTTCGACAACCAATCTGATCAGGGAGATCCAGTGAATATTTTGATCACCGGGGGTGCCTCCGGGCTCGGCCTGGCCACCGCTGAGGCCGTGGAGAAGGAGGGCTGGAAGGCCCTGGTCGTCGACGTGCGGGAGCCCGACCAGCGCTTCGAGCACGTGACGGCGGACCTGGCCGACCGCGGGCAGGCCGAGCGCGCGGTACGCGAGCTGGCCGAGCGGGCCGGCGGCCTGGACGGCGTGGTGACGGCCGCGGGCATCGACGCGTGCGGGCGGCTGGAGGACGTCCCGGCCGACGACTGGGAGCGGGTCATCCGGGTGAACCTGCTGGGCACGGCCGCGGTCGTGCGGGCCGCGCTGCCGTACCTGAAGCACACCCGCGGCAAGGTCGTCACCTGCGCCTCGACGCTGGGGCTGCGGCCGCTCAGCGACGCCTCGGCGTACTCGGCCTCGAAGTTCGGCGTCGTCGGCTTCACCCGGGGGCTGGCGATCGAGCTGCGCGGGGAGGTGGGGGTGACCCTGCTGATCCCCGGCGGCATGCGGACGAGCTTCTTCGACGGCCGTCCCGAACAGTACAAACCGGGACCCGAGGCCGGGCTGAACGATCCGGCGCACGTGGCCCAGGCGATCGTCTTCGCGCTGCGGCAGCCTGCCGGATGTGAGGTGAGGGAACTCGTCGTCTGCCCGTCCACGGAGACGTCATGGCCCTAGAACTCCTGGTGCTGCGCGGGCTCGGCCTGGGCGACCTGCTCACGGCCGTGCCCGCCCTGCGGGCGCTGCGCCAGGGCTTCCCCAAGCACCGGATCACGCTGGCGGCGCCCCGGGCGCTGGACGCCCTGCCGCCGCTGACCGGCGCGGTGGACGCCCAGGTGGACGTGTCGGGCCCGGGGCCCATCCCGCCGGACGCGCTGCCGTTCGAGCGGCCGGACATCGCGGTGAACCTGCACGGGAAGGGGCCGCAGAGCATCGAGGCGTTGCGCCGTACGGATCCGGGGCGGCTGATCAGCTTCGGCACCGGCCCCCCGTGGCAGGACGGCGTGCACGAGGTGCGCCGCTGGTGCGGCCTGCTGGAATGGCACGGCGTGCCCGCCGACCCGGCCGACCTGACGCTGGGCATCTCCGACCGTACGGGGCCCGCGATCGTGCATCCGGGCGCCGCCTATCCCGCGCGCCGCTGGCCGCCCGAGCGCTTCGCCGAGGTGGCCGCCGCGCTGGACGACGTGGTCGTCACGGGCACCACGTCCGAAGTGCCGCTGGCCAGAAGGGTCGCCGAGCTGGCGGGCCTGCCGCCCGAGCGGATGCTGGCCGGGCGGACCCGCATGGCCGACCTGGTCGACCTGGTCAGCAGGTCGAAGCTGGTGGTCTGCGGCGACACCGGCGTGGCGCACCTGGCGACGGCGTTCTGCGTGCCGTCGGTGGTGCTGTTCGGGCCGGTCTCCCCCGCGTTGTGGGGACCGCCGCCGGGCTGGCGCCACGTGGCGCTGTGGGCCGGGCAGAACGGCGACCCGCACGGGGAGCGGCCCGACCCCGGCCTGCTGAAGATCGAGGTTTCCGAAGTCGTCGACGCCGCCATGGAGGTCACATCATGAGGGCTCTGGTCACCGGGGGCGCCGGGTTCCTCGGCTCCTATCTCTGCGAACGCCTGCTGGACGAGGGTGCGGACGTGGTCTGCATGGACAGCTTCCTCACCGGCGGGCCGCGCAACGTCGAGCACCTGCTGGAACGGCCGGAGTTCCGGCTCATCGAGTGCGACCTGACAGGATACGTGCACGTACCTGACCGGCTGGACCTCGTCCTGCACTTCGCCTCGGCCGCCTCGCCGGCCGACTATCTGCGCTATCCGATCGAGACCCTGCGGGTGGGCAGCGTCGGCACGCTGCACGCGCTGGGGCTGGCCAGGGAGAAGGGCGCCCGGTTCGTCCTGGCCTCGACCAGCGAGGTGTACGGCGACCCGCTGGAGCATCCGCAGCGCGAGACGTACTGGGGCAACGTCAACCCCGTCGGCCCGCGCAGCGTGTACGACGAGGCCAAGCGCTTCGCCGAGTCCCTGACCACCGCCTACCGCCAGTCGCGCGGGACCGACACGGGGATCGTGCGCATCTTCAACACCTACGGCCCGCGCATGCGCCCGTTCGACGGCCGGGCGATCCCGACGTTCATCCGGCAGGCGCTGACCGGCGAGCCGATCACGATCACCGGCGACGGCTCCCAGACGCGCTCGATCTGCTACGTCGAGGACACCGTGTCGGGCATCCTGGCCATGGCCCGCAGCGACTTCGCCGGGCCGGTCAACATCGGCAACCCCGACGAGCTGACCATGATGGAGCTGGCCACCCTGATCCGGGACCTGGCCGGGTCGTCGTCGGAGATCAGGTTCATCGACCGCCCGGCCGACGATCCCAAGGTCAGGCGGCCGGACACGTCGCTGGCGGCCGAGCGGCTCGGCTGGCGGGCCCAGGTGCCGGCCGCCGAGGGGCTGCGGCGCACGATCGACTGGTTCTCGATGGAACTGGCCGCGATCAAGCAGCTCGAACGGCTGGAGGTCTGACGGCCACCCAGGTCCTGACGGGTCAACGCTGTTCGCGTCAGCGCTGTTAAGTCAGCGTTGTTCAGGTCAGCGCTGTTGGGTCAGCGCTGGTTGCCCGCGCGGAGCCAGGCGAGGTAGTCGGCCACCGCGCGCCCGGTGTCGTAGGCGGGCTCGAAGCCGGTGTCCTCGCGCAGCCGGGTGATGTCGAGCCAGGTGTCCCGCCCGGCCGGGTCGCGGCCCTCGGGCAGGCCGGCGCGGGCATCCGGGACGAGCTCCCTGATCGCCGCGACCACCTCGCCGTTGGTGGTCAGGCGCCCGGACGCCACGTTGTACGTGCGGTGCCGCAGCCGCTCCGCCACCTGCAGCAACGCGATGGCCCGGCCGCAGTCCTTGACGTAGCACAGGTCGATGCCGTCATCGGTGTGCCCGCCGGCGCGGAGGGTGGACAGGTCGGGCTCGGTGCCGCGGGCGGCGGCGTGGACGAGCTGGGGCGCGGCGAAGAACGGCGACGGGGTGTGCCCGAGCGGCCCCCAGATGGCGGCGATTCGGTAGGTGACCGCCTCGACGCCCATGGCGCCGGCCAGGTGGCCGGCCATCAGCTCGCCGATCTTCTTGAACGCGGGGATCGGGTGGTACGCGGTCATCGGCAGCGGCAGGTCCTCGCCGAGCGCGCCCTCCGCGGTGACGCCGCCGTACACGCCGATGGTGCTGGCCAGCCCGAGCCGGCGCACCTGCCAGTCGCGGGCCGCCCGGAACACGTTGAGCAGGCTCTTGACCGACTTCTCCGCCCCTTCGAGCGGCTCGTACACGCCGGGCGGCCACGGCACGGACCCGGCGAGGTGCACGATACCGGTGATCTTGTGGCGGTCGCCGATGTCGAGCAGCGACCGCTCGTCGGTGAGGTCGGCCCGCTCGACGAAGAGCCGCTCGCCGGCCTCGGCCGCGAAGGCCGCCGGCACCTCTGCGGGGCGGCGCTGGACGAGCACGCACGACTCGCCCATGTCGAGCAGGGCGCGGGTGGTGTGCGTGCCGATGAAGCCCAGCCCGCCTGTGATCAGGATCATTGGTCAGCCTTTCAGATCATCAGCGTTACTGATAATCAGGCTAGCACGCCTGCGAATCGGTAGTGGAGCCACGGCGGCGGTGGGTGCGCACAGGCGCATCCACGGCCGCAGGGACCGGCGGGAGCAGGGTGACCTCCGGTTCCCGCGTGCAAAGGCCGTTGAAGGCGATCTCGCGGTCGGGGAGTTGATCGATAAGGCGGCCGACCAGGGAGACCGGCACGCGGCACGCGGCGGGCGGCACGCGGCGGGCGGCGGGCGGTGGACGGCGGGCGGCACGCGGCGGGCGGCGGGCGGTGGACGGCGGGCGGTGGACGGCGG
>NZ_JBFANM010000184.1:0-4484 GCF_040674815.1 Nonomuraea sp. NPDC049709 | reverse complement strand
CGGGGGTGACGTCGGAGACGTCGATGTAGTGGGTGTCGTCGATGCGGACGACGGGCTTCTCGGCGCCGGGTGCGCCGATGCGCATGAGATACACGGGTGCCTCTCTCAGAAGGGGTTGGAGCGGTAGACCACCGCGTCGCCGTCCGGTACCGCGCAGTGCACCGTCTCGCCGTATCGGTCGCACAGCGCCTTGAGGACTGGGGTGACTCGCACATGGCCGGGCCAGGCCGGGCCTCGCCCTGCGCAGCGCGGTCGGACCCGACGAGCCTGGGCTCGTCGATCAGCTCGGACACGTTCCGAACGTTAGACCATCATTCCAGGAAACGGAAGTTTCTCACGATGGGCGGTTCACGGCGGTGGCCCATGGCCTACTCTTCCTTTTCTGTGTTTCATGAATCGAATTCAAGTTCCATTAATTGGAAGATTGGTGGCTCATGGCGAGGAGCCAGAGCGCTCAGTGGTACGCGGGGAGTGACCGCAACGCCTACATCCACCGCGCGTGGATGCGGCGCGGGCTGCCGTCCGACGCCTTCGACGGCCGTCCGCACATCGCGATCGCCAACACCGCCTCCGGCCTCACTCCCTGCACCATGCACCTCGACGAGGTCGCCGAGCATGTCAAGCGCGGCGTGTGGGAGGCGGGCGGGGTCCCGCTGAACCTGCCGGTGGTCTCCCTCGGCGAGACGAACGTCCGCCCCACCGCAATGCTCTGGCGCAACATGGCCGCGATGGCCGTCGAGGACATGCTGCGGGCCAACCCGATCGACGGCGTTGTGCTGCTGGGCGGCTGCGACAAGACCATCCCCGCCCTGCGCATGGCCGCCGCCTCGGTCGATCTGCCCGCGGTCGTCGTTCCGGGCGGGCCGATGGTCACCGGAACCTTCCGCGGCGCCGCGCTCGGCTGCGGGACCGACGTGTGGAAACTGAGCGAGGAAGTCCGTGCCGGCACGCTCAGTGGCAAGGCCGCCGCCATTCGCCTGGAAGCCGACGGCATCGAAGTGATCACCCTCGATGTTTCCGAAGGCGCCGACCTGGTCGTGGACGTCACCGAGGCCGCCGCCGTCCAAACCGCCGCCGAACAGGTGGGTCCGGTGGACATCCTGGTCAACTCCGCCGGGATCGTCGGCCCGAACGCCCCGCTGTGGGAGATCCCGCTCGACGGCTGGCAGCGCACCTTCGACGTCAACGTCAATGGCACCTTCCACACCTGCCGCGCGTTCGTGCCCGGCATGCGCGAACGCGGCTGGGGCCGCATCATCAACCTCGCCAGCATGGCCGGCAAGGACGGCAACCCGAACATGGCGCCGTACTCCGCCTCCAAGGCCGCCGTCATCGCGCTCACCAAGTCCCTCGGCAAAGAGCTGGCCACCAGCGGCGTGCTCGTCAACGCCATCACCCCCGCTGTCATCGAGACTCCGATGAACGCCGACACCGGCCCCGAGGCCCTCGCTCACATCACCAGCCTCATCCCCCTGCGCCGCGTCGGAAAGCCGGAAGAAGTCGCCGAGCTCATCGCCTGGCTCGCCTCCGACAAGGTCAGCTTCTCGACCGGAGCCGTCTACGACATCAGCGGCGGACGCGCCACCTACTGACGGCCACGCCGCGGACCTCGACGCGGGTTGCGCGGCGTCTCGATGCGGCCTGCGCACCCGCCCTACCACGCCGACCCGCACCAGGTGCCCGAACCCCTGCATCGATCTCCGGGGTCGCCGGGCCGCGCGGCGTTGGGTCCAACCCACGGCACGATGGCGAGCCTCCGATGAGGTGGCCGCATGTGGATATCGGGGGGCTTGGCCGGGGACTGCGGGAGCGCGAGTTGGTCTGCGAACGCCCGGAATATGGGGTCTGCGGCGTGGCGGCCCATGACCGCCGCGCCACATCTACGCCAGAGCCGCCCGATGATGTCCGGCGCTCGCGTCAGGTCCTGGCCTGCGGCACGACACCTTGGTTCGGACGGTTTCGCGGTCGTGCTGGGCCATGATCGCTTGACTCTCGGGTAACCCGAGACGGGATGCTGTCTGGGTGAGCAGCGACAACTTCCTGAGTATCGGTGTCTTCGCTCTGGTCAGCGGCCTGTCGATCCATGCCTTGCGGCACTACGACGAACTCGGCCTGCTGCCGCCAGCGATCGTCGATCCGGTTACCGGTTATCGCCGCTACCGCCCTGAGCAGGTTCGGCAAGCCCGGCTGATCTGCGCGCTGCGGCGCGTCGATGTGCCGATCGACTCCGTACGCGTCGTCCTGGATGACTCCGACGGCGAGTCGCTGCGCACCGTGCTGCATCAGCACCGAGAGCGGCTGGTGGATCGCGCCCAGGTTCTTTCTCGCATGGTCCGCACGGTGGACCACTACATCGAACACGGAGTGGCTATGCCTGACCTGAAGACACCTCGTATCGTCCAGGTGACCATCAATGTCACGGACCTCGCCGAGTCGATCTCGTTCTACCAGGCCGCATTCGACGCGGTGTTCCACGAGGAGATCTCCTCCTTTCAGTTCGGCACCTGGCCGAGTGAGGAGTTCTTCCTGCTGACGGTCGCGCGGGAGCTCAACGGGCATGGCGAACACGACGGTCCAGCCGGGGTGTCCCGGTTCGGTCTCCTCGTGGAGGACGTGGACGCCGCGCACCGTCGCGCCGTTGATGCCGGAGCCATCGAGGTCCACCAGCCGGTGGACAAGCCGTGGAAGCCGCGGTCTTCGTGCGTGACAGACCCCAGCGGGAACCGCATCGATCTCTATCAGGGGTGAAGCCGATAACCCGACAGCCACCGCGCGTTCGCGTCCACCACCGCGCCAACGACGCGGTAGTCCCATCCCAGCCGCTCCACCCCCCGGGTGGGGGTTCTGTCCTGCGAAGTTGAGTACGCGGCTGGCGGGTGGTAGGCCGTTCAGCGCGGTGTGTCCGCGGTGGTGATTCTAGGTGTGGAACCACGTTGGCAGGGCTTGGCGGCGTTCGGTTTCCGAGGGGTGGGGCTGGGCTAGGCCCGTTCGCCGAGCAGGGTGCGGTTGTAACGTTCTGCCCTGCCGTTGGCCAGGGGCCGGTAGCGGCGGGTGCGTTCGTGGGTGATCCCGGCCGCGGCCAGGGTGTGGTGCAAGTCGCCACGGACACGGTCCAGGTACTGGCCCGAGGGCTGGTCGGCGGTGTCGAGCACGCCGAGCCTCCGGTCTTTGTGCATGGCCGGGCTGGGACTCCGGCCGCGGACCTGGGCCAAGAAACTGATCTATGTAAATATCTTTCATTGACGCTCGCATGTTGGTTAGATACCTTCGCCCGTGCTTCCCCTCAACCCCCCGGAGGGACCAGCTCGTGAAAACCATCACTCGTTTATCGGCCGCCGTCGTAGCAGCCTCTCTGGTTCTGCTCGGTACTGTGGCGCCCGCGACCGCCGCGACCACCACGGTCGACAACGCCACCGCCGGCCAGTTCACCGCCGGTGCCGACTGGGGCACCTCGGCATGGTCCGCGCAGCGGTACGGCGCGGACTACCGGTTCGCGGCACCGAACACCGTCGCGAGCGACGCCGCCTGGTTCAAGGCGTCGATCGCAGCGGCCGGGGCTCACCTGGTCGAGGTCTGGTACCCAGCGGACGCCGGTTACAACAGCGCCACCCCGTTCATGGTGGCGACCACCGACGGCATCCGTACCGTGGTCATCGACCAGCGCGCCAACGGTGGCCGCTGGGTCGGTCTCGGGACGTTCACCCTGGCCGCCGGCGACTACAACGTGGTCGGCGTCAGCCGCTGGACCAGCCAGCCCGGCTACGTCGTCGCCGACGCGGTCCGGATCACCTCGTCCACCGGAGGTGGCTCCTTCGCGCTACCCCTTCCGCGCAACGCGCTGCCGCGCAGCGAGTACGACGACCCGCACCACGACTATCCCGCGATCGACCTCCCGGTCGGCACCGGCACCCCGGCGTACGCGGTGCGCGCCGGCACGGTGACGGTCATCGACGACAGCCTGTGCGGGCGAGGCATCAACCTGACCGGAACCGACGGGGCCATCTACACGTACTGCCACTTCTCGTCGTGGTCGGTCTCCAACGGCGCGGCGGTCGGCGCCGGGCAACAGATCGGGCTGACCGGCAACACCGGCAACTCCACCGGTCCGCATCTGCACTTCGGCATCCGCACCGGCAGCACCCGGCGGTGCCCGCAGAACTTCCTGCTGGCCGTCTACGACGGCGCCACCCCACCGGCGGCGAGCAGCCTGCCCACCACGGGCTGCTACTACGCCGGCCGGTCGACGGAGCCGGTCATTCCGCTCGGCTGAGGACGTCAGCGGCAGGCCCGCCAGCGCCTGCTGTTCGGCCGCGGTGATGTGGCGAGGGCGTCCGACGTCCGTATGCGACCCCGAACCTCAACGCCCTCGCCACCGCGGACCGCGAACCGAGACGTTCGCGGTGCTGTCGGCGCCGCTCGGCCCCCCCCCCCCGCGGGGGCCGGGGGGGGCGCCCCCCCCCCCCCCACCCCCCCCCGAACGAAGA
>NZ_JBFANM010000183.1:0-4892 GCF_040674815.1 Nonomuraea sp. NPDC049709 | reverse complement strand
AGGCCGTACGTGAGCAGGACGCGTAGGCGACACGCCCTGAACCGATCGCCGATCCAGCTCGGCAGGTCCGCCTCAACCGGGCAGATCCGCTCGGCTCGCGCGATGGCGCTCCGCGCGTCCTGGGGCGTGCGCGCTCGCTCCGCGTCGCGTATGGCCGCCCTGGACCTGCATCGTCGCCATTCGGCAACCCACTTGGCAGGCTGAAGGGTGTCAAAACTAGGCCCCAGGCGCTGACCCGCGTATTCTTGACGGCGCCTCGTTGGTCACCTGGCTCGCTGGTATTCGTTGATCAGCCCGCCGAGGACGTGGCGGCGCTTGATCTGGCCCGTCGGCAGCGGGAGCACGTCGGAGTGATCATCGGTGGGAGCTCGGAGGCCGATGGAGCGGTGCGGCCGGTGGCGATTGTAATGATCGGCATATTCGTCCAGCACGGTGCGAAGGTGCCGCTCGCCAAAGATCAGCAGCCTATCGGTGCACTCCGTGCGTGCGGTCCTGACCCTGTGGGGTGCCAATATCCCGGATCGATAGAAGCGCCTGGTCAGAGCGATGGCGCAATTTTCGGCACCCACCGGCACTGTTGTCGGCGCGCTCACCCGAGCTCGGCCAGGCGCTGCGCAAGGCCAAGCGGGACGGACTGCATGACCTGGTGCTGGACGGCACCCTGATCCGCACCGGCCGGATCGCCGCCGACCGCCCGTACTTCTCCGGCAAGCACCGGGTGCACGGCATGAACGTGCAACTCATCGCTTCCCCGGACGGGACCATCCTGTGGACTTCCGGAGCGCTGCCCGGCAAAGCGCATGATCTGAGCGCCGTCCGCATCTGGGGCATCCTGCGCGCCCTGGAGCAGGCCGGGATCATCACCCTGGCCGACAAGGCGTATCACGGGGCCGAGGGTCCGGTCCTGACCTCGTACAAGGGCAAGGACGAGCCCGAGTCCCAGAAGCAGGCCAACCGCGCCCACGCCAAACTACGTGGACCCGGCGAACGCGCGAACGCCCAACTGAAGAGCTGGAAAATCCTCCGCAAGCTACGCTCGAGCCCCAGCAAGGCCGGCCACCTGTGCAAGGCCATCGCCGTCCTTCAGAACCACCGCGTCGCCCACACCGCATGAGGATGAAAAGGGTTCACTGATGGTGCAGCTGAAGTGCTTCAACCGGATGGGCTATTTTGCCCCGGCTGGATGACGTCCCGGAGGTAGTGGTGGCTCACATCCGCCGAGATCTCGGGCTGGGCGAGGACGTCGCCGCGGTGTACGACTCGGACCGGACCCGGGGCCATCATCGGATGCTGATCCGCCGGCGTAGCGAGGTCGTGTCGGACATTCAGCAAGACCGCCGTCGTCGTCATCACCGCGAAGTCCGCCGGTGGCAAGGTCTTCGGCCTCGCCACCGCAGACGTCCGTCTCGCTTGACCTCTTGCGCGTCAGTCCGGCAGCCAGTGCAGCTCATGCGCCAGGGTTTTGGCGACGGCACGGATGCGGCGGTGTAGTGGCGACTGCTCGCGTGGGAGGACCAGGTGGATCGTCAGGCTGGGCGCGTCCCGCAGCGGTCGCCAGGTGAGACCGGCCGGTGATGCCGTGACCGCGGCTTCTCCGGCCGGGGCGAGGGTGACCCCGTCGCGCAGGTCGCGCTGAGACATGTCGAAAGAGACTGCGGGCGTGTGGAATCGGGGGTGTGGTCGGGTGTCTCGGAACAGTGCGGACAGCTGATCGTGGATCACCGGGTTGGCCGCACGGTCCGGGAGTCGCAGCGGATACGCGGCCGCGTCGGCGATCTCGATCTCCGGGTGTTCGGCCAGCGGATGGTGCTGCGCCAGCTGGACCCCGATGCGCTCACGCCGCAGCAGGAACCGGCGCACGCCACGGCCCGGCTGTTCACCGCGGGTGATCCCGGCATCGATGCGGCCGTCGGCGACCGCGGGGGAGATCTCCGGTGTCGCCATCGGGACCGCGCCGACCTCGAGTCCGCTGTTGCCGCGAATCAGCCTGTCCACCAGGGCCGGTGCCGTCTCGGCCCCGGCGCTGAGGCTGTATCCGATGCGCAGCGTGCCCAGTTCACCGGCCGCCGCGCTCCGGGCGGTGTTCCATGCCCGGTCCAGCGCCGCCAGCGCGGGCGGCGCGGACTCCGCCAAAGCCGCACCGGCCGTGGTCAATACGACGCTACGCGTGTTGCGGACCAGCAGGGCCGTACCGAGTTCCGCCTCCAATCGGCGCATCCGGGCGCTGAGTGCGGGCTGTGCGATACCGATCCGTGCGGCCGCGCGGGTGAAGTTCAACTCCTGCGCCAGCACCAGGAAGTACCGCAGGCTCACCGTATCCGGCGCCACGTGCCCTCCCTGCCGATTGATAACGATCCGTTCTGAGTCTATCCCGTACCGGTCTTTCCCCCGACCGCACATCAAGCCCTAACCTGCGCATATGACGATTCAACTGACCGCAGTACTGGACATCGCACTCACGCGCACCGCCGATTTAGAGTCCGCCCTCACGGCTCTCGCGAAGGCCGCGGCCACCGAGTCCGGTGTGCTCGACCATGGATTCTGGCGCGACCCGACCCACCCGGGCCCTCCCCGATGTCGTAGCCTTCGTCGGCGACCTCCCGCTGTGGCCGGCCACCGACTCCCACGCGCTTCTCGAAACCACCTCCGTCCTCACCCAGATCCCGATGCTCCGCATCCAGCGAGGTCGGCGGCAGTTCTTAGCAGGAGCTCCCAGGTCACCCGGAGTGTTGTGGTCTCGTCTCTGGACGGAGGTCGTCATGCATAAGTTGGTGGTCCTGTATTCCAAGCCCGCCGACCCTGACCACTTCCGCGACTACTACGTGACCAACCACCTTCCACTGGTCATGAACATGCCCGGTCTGCTTGCGTGGCGCTACAGCTTCGACGTGGCGGCGACCACGGGAGAAGCGCCGTATTTCGCGGTCTTCGAAGGCGACTTCGCTGACGCCGCCGCCATGGCCGCGGCGCGGGAGTCGCCGCAAGGCCGGCGGGCGGCCGCCGATGTCGCCAACTACGCCACCGGCGGTGCGGTCATCATTCACTATCCGGTGCAGGACGGCACCGGTTGAGGCAGGACGGTACGCTCCGGGACGCGTTCGGTCGGCCGTTGCGGCCAGGTCCGGATCTCGGCGGAACGCCGTTCGCGGTTGCCGGTTCGTTGAGCGTCGAAGGTGGGCCGATGTCCTGGCCGGATGTCACGGTGGTTGATGCGTGCGTGCGGCGCGACGGCCGGGGCGGCAGCCCCACGGCCGTCACCGACGACGACCCGGCGGCGACGGACGCGGACCGGCGTGCGGTCGCTGCTGCGGCCGGCACCTCGCACGCGGCTTTCCTCGGCCCGGGGCGGACGCCGGACGGTGCCTGGCCGGTCCGGTTCTTCACCGCCACCGGCGAACTGTCCGGCTGCGGCCACGGCACCGTTGCCGCGCAGGCCGTCCGGTTGACCCGCACCGCGCTGGGCGAGCAGAACGACCGCCAACACACCGGCGGGCGCACGTTCGACACCGTCGCGATCCGCCGCCCCGCCGGCATCGAGGTGTGGTTCGACCAGGGCCTCGTCGCGCTGCGTCACCCGGCATCGGACGAGCGCGCCGCGATCGTCGCCGCGCTCGGGCTCACCGCGGACGACTCGCATCCGACCGACGCGCCACGGATCGCCGCGCCCGGCGCGCCACGCATGCTGGTACCGGTCCACGACCGGTCGGCGCTGTTCCGAGTCCACCCACACCTCGGCAGGCTGACAGCGGCGTGCCAGCGGTACGGGCTCCTCGGCTGTTTCGTGTACGTACCGCCGGTGGGCGACCGACCGGGTGCGGCGCGGATGTTCGCGCCGGCGATCGGTGTCGACGAGGACGTCGCCAACGCCAACAGCACCGGCTGCCTGGCCGCCCACCTGCTCGACACGACAGGGGCGCAGACGGTCGCGATCGAGGTGGAGCAGGGCGACACCCTCGGTCGACCGGCCAGCGTGCTCGCTTCGGCCCGACGCGGGCCGGCGGGCATCACGACCCGGGTCGGCGGGTTGGCGGTGGTCCGCGACGGACACTGAGGCGACGACTGGACCGTCCTCTTCTGCGATCCGCGCATGGGGCTGGGGCTGTCCGCTGCGGTCAGGCGTTGGCACCCGGTGGCGGCCGTCAGCGGGACGCGGTGTCGAGGGCGCGGCTGAGTGTCCATCGGGAGACGCGCAGCTTGGCGGCGACGGCGGTTCGGGTTTGTCCGGCGCCGAGCAGGATGCGGGCGTCGGCGATCTGTTCGGAGGTCAGGGCGCGAGGACGGCCGCCGACGCGGCCTCGGGCGCGGGCGGCGTCGAGGCCTTCGCGGGTGCCTTTGACGATCTGCTGACGTTGGAACTTGGCGATGGTGGCGAACACGGTGAAGATCAGTTCGCCGCACATGTCGTCGCTGGTGTCGAGCACGATGCCGTCGAGGGTGCGGAAGTGGCGGCCGTTGGCGTGCAGGTCGTCTTCGACGATGGCGAGGAGTTCGCGGGTGTCGCGGCCCAGCCGGGTCAGGTCGAGCACGACGAGGGTGTCGCCGCGGCGCATGTGATCGAGGGCGGCGGTCAGGCCGGGCCGGGTGGTGCCCTTGACGCCGGATGCCCTGTTGAGGTAGATCCGGGCGCAGCCGGCGGTCTTGAGGGCGTCGATCTGGCGCGCAAGTCCCTGGGCGTCGGTGGATACCCGGGCCAGTCCGATGAGGTTGGCCGCACCCCACAGAGGGAAAGAGGCGCTCTCACAAGGAGCTGGGATCGCCGCTTGTCGCCCTGGACGCGCAGCATGACGGTACGAGGCGGCCGACCTGGACGCGTACCTCTGCGCCCGCGAACCCTGAGGCCGAGCCACGTCCACCACGGGAACCGGCGTGGCCACGGAAGGAAGCCAGGCCCG
>NZ_JBFANM010000182.1:0-4984 GCF_040674815.1 Nonomuraea sp. NPDC049709 | reverse complement strand
GGCCCGCCGGCCGGTGAGCACGGCCACGCCCCCGACCCGGCCGGGGGTGGCCACCGTCAGCCCGACGGCGGCGGCCAGGGCACGCCGCCTGGCCCGCCACCGGCCGAACCTGGGCGCCTCCTGCACGCACAGCACGTCGGCGCGCGCGGCGCCGATGACCCTGGTCAGCGCGGGAACGCTGTCGCGCAGCCCGTGCAGGTTGTAGGTCGCGACCCTGATCGTCACGTGCGGGCGGCGGCTCTAGCGCTGCCTGGCCAGGTCCGCGGCGCCCACCACCCCGGCGGAGGCGCCCAGCTCCGCCAGCTTGATCTCGGCGAGCGGCCGGTGCCCGCGCCCGGTGATCCGCTCGGCGAAGGCCTCTCTGGCCCGGTCGATGAACAGGTCGGCGGCCCGGGAGACGCCACCGCCGACGATGAAGCAGCCGGGGTCGAGGATGGCGGCCAGGTCGGCCATGCCCTGGCCGAGCCAGTCGGCCAGGCTGCGGAAGGCGGCCAGCGAGGCGTCGTCGCCCAGCCGGGCAGCCTCGGTCACCTCCTCGCCCTCGATCGTGCCGCCGGCCAGCCCGAGCAGGATGCCCGCCCGCTCCGGCTCGGCCGCGGCGATCTCCCTAGCGTCCTTGACGAGGGCCTGGCCGCTGGCGTACTGCTCCCAGCAGCCGATGTTGCCGCACCCGCACTGCCGGCCTCCGGGCAGGACCTGCATGTGGCCCAGCTCGGCGCCCATGCCCCAGCGGCCCCGGTAGAGGGCGCCGTCGAAGACCAGGCCGCCGCCGATGCCGGTGCCGAGCGTCAGGCAGACCACGTGGGACTGGCCCCGGCCGGCCCCGAACCGGGTCTCGCCCCACGCCATGGCGTTGGCGTCGTTCTCGATCACGACCGGGAGGCCGACGAGGCCGCTGATCTTCTTCTGCAGCGGCTCCTCGCGCCAGGCGAGGTTGGGGGCGAAGCGCACCATCGACCGGGTCTCGTCCACGAACCCGGCCGCGCCGACCCCGACGGCCTCGATCTCTCTACCGTGCGACAGCTCGCGAACGACGTCGGCCACCGTCTCGGCCACCACTTCCGGGCGGTCGGCGGCGGTGGGCCTGAGCGTGTGTGCGACGATCTCGCCATTGTCGTCGACCACACCGGCGGCCACTTTCGTCCCGCCAATGTCGACACCGATCGTGAGCATTTGCGCCGTTCTCCCTATCCGAGATCTATGTGTTCCACATTGTCGCGGCGGCCGTCGTCGGTGTCGCGATCGCGGTCGTCGCGCGGCCTGCGGGGGGCGGCGGGCCTGCTCAACGCGTCGAGCGCGCCGCGGAACGCGGCGAACAACTCACCGCCGGCGGCCACCAGGTGCCCGGTGACCTCACCGCCGGACTCGCGCTGCGCCGCGATCGCCCGGCAGACCGGGCAGGCGCGGCAGATGTACTCGTCGTGGGATTCGGACACGGCCTCTTCCCACACGTCCCGCTCCCTGCGGCCGCCGCCGGTGAAGGAGTTGAACATGGTCTTGCCGACCTGGCGGGTGGCCCGCCCCTGGATCGACTCGAACAGCTTGCGCGCCTCGTCGGCTACGGTGCCGATCGGGTCCCTGGCGGGATCCCTGTCATTGCTCTCGGTCATCTTGGCCCTCCCTGCGTTTGGGTCGCTCATCCATTCAACTCATCAGGTCGCGGATTCGCTCCCCGAGTCGGACGGTAGCGCGGGCGGATCGCCGGCGGCACCGTCGGGGGACCACGTGACGCGGAGCACCCCGTCGCGCAGCACCGCCCCGCTGATCCTCCTGCGGGCCAGCGCCGCGGGCAGCGCCAGGATCCTCCGGTACGGGCCGGCGGTGACGATCAGCTCGTCGCCCTTGCGGGCCAGGTCGATGTCGTCGCGGTCGGCGCCGGGCAGGGCGAGCGCCACCTCGTCGGCGCTCATCCGCAGCGGCGGCTCGACGGAGTGGGCGGCGAACGGGTCGGACTCGCCGTACATCGCGGCACCCACCTTGGCCAGCGCGTCCTTGCCGACGGGCTCGGCGGGCAGGTAGGGGACGACGTGAATGGGCAGCGGCGCGAACGACTGCTCCGCCTCGGACAGCAGCCGCGACTGCGCCGCCACCCACTGGGCGCGCCACTCGTCGGCGCCCTCGGCCGGGAAGACCCGGTTGGCGATGACGGCGTCGACGCGGTAGCCGTACAGGTTGAGCGAGGTCAGGGTGCGCCTGGCCTCGGCGAGCACCACGGACTCGGGCGTGAGCACGAGCCGCACGGAGGCGTGGTCGCCGGTGAGCAGCTCGCGCACCTCCATGAGGCCGCGGTGGAAGCGCTCGGCCGCGCTCATGACGTCCTCGCCGGGCGCGCTCACGTGGGCCACGCTGCGCACGAACGGGGAGACCAGCCGCACGATCTTGCGGCCGACCGGCATGAGCCGGGTGACGTGCCAGTCGAGCGCCTCGGGCAGGGCCAGCAGCCGCAGCGTCTCGGCGGTGGGGGCGCAGTCGACCACGATCACGTCCCAGCGGTCCTCGCGGGCGTGCTCGCGCAGCTCCAGCAGGGCGATGACCTCCTCGGCCCCCGGCAGGACGGTGATCTCCTCGGAGGTGATCTCGTCGAGGCCCAGATCGAGCAGCACCCCCCGGGCGTAGCCCTGCAGCTCGCCCCAGTGGCGCTCCAGCGTCTTCTGCGTGTCGACCTGGTGCAGGTGCAGGCCCGGCGCGATCTCCCCGGGCTCGGCCCCGAGCGCGTCTGCCAGCGAGTGGGCCGTGTCGGTGGAGACGATGAGCGTCTTGAGGCCGCGGCCGGCGGCGAGCGTGGCGGTCGCGGCGGCGGCCGTGGTCTTGCCGACGCCGCCCTTGCCGGTGAAGAGCAGGACCCTCGGGCTCAACTCAGCGGCCTTCGACGCGCTTCTTGAGGCCCTTGAGCGCGGTGTCCACGATGACCTTCTCGGCCTTGCGCTTGATCAGGCCGATCATGGGCACGCTGAGATCGACCGTGAGCTCGTACGTCACGTCGGTGCCACTGCCCGCGTCGGTGAGCCGGTAACTCCCCCGGAGGTCGGAGACCATCTTCCCCGGCTCGACCACCTGCCAGCTCACGCCGTCGTCGCCCTGCCAGGTGTAGCCGAGGGTGTAGGAGTCGCTGATCGGGCCGGCGTCCAGCACGAACCGCACCGTCCGCGCCCTGCCGTCCGCGTCGCTGGTGAGGACCTCGGCGCTCTTGACCTGCCCGGCCCACTCGGGGTAGCTCGGGAAGTCCGCGATGACCGCCATGACCTCGGCGCGCCCGGCGCCGATGGTGGTGCTCGAAGTGGTGCGATCAGCCATGCGACCACCGTAGTGCACAATCCGCTACTTGCGGCGGACCCCCGGAGGGGGTCACCACTCCAGGACGTACGGGACGCCTCGGCCCCGGAAGTGGCCCACGTTCACGCACTCGGTACGCCCCACGCGGGCGCGGGCGTGCAGCGGGTTGTGGACGTGCCCGAACAGGGCGTACCGCGGCTGCGTACGCCTGATCGCCTCCAGCGTGGCCTGGCTGCCGCGCTCGAACCGCCTGGCCACCACGTCGTAGAGCAACTGGGGCAGGGCGGGCGGGATGTGGCAGCACAGCACGTCCACCTCCCCGACGGCCTCGACCTTGGCGGCGTACTCCTCGTCGGTGAGCTCGTGCGGGGTGCGGTAGGGGGTCTTGAGCCCGCCGCCCACGAACCCGAACCGCAGGCCGCCGATCTCCGCCACCTGCCCGTCCAGGACCCGGTGGCCGGGCCCGAGGTAGTCGCTCCACAGCCGCGGGATGTCCACGTTGCCGTAGGTGAGGTAGGCCGGGGCCGGCATGGCGGCGAACAGGGCCGCGTACTGGGCGCGTACGTTCCGCTCGATGTGCTCGCGCGGATCGCCCTCCAGCGTCGCCCACAACCGCGCCGACATGGCCCTGGCCTCGTCGAAGCGCTTGGCCGTGCGCAGCGCGATGAACTCCCTGGCGTTCTCGGCGCCGAACAGGTCGGCGAAGATGCCCTGCGCGTGGTCGTCGTAGTCGACGAACAGGATCAGGTCGCCCAGGCAGATCAGCGCGTCCGCCCCGTCACCCGCCCGCGCCAGGGCGTCGGCTCTGCCGTGGACGTCGCTGACGACATGGACCCTCATGGGGAAAACTCTACGGGCGGCGGCTGCTAGCGTGAGGAATGCCCTTCATAACGCCTCAATGACGGAGCTACCGGCGCGTAACTTAAGGCGGTAACGTCCAGGCGGTCCCCGAAGAGGAGTTGATCCGTGCGCGAGTACAGCGTCCCCGTCCTGGTCGATGTGCCGGCTTCGGCCGGCCTGCCCGACACCGTCTTCCGGCGGGCCGAGCAGGAGCCCGGCGCGATCGTGATGCGCCGCAAGGTCGGCTCCGGCTGGCCCGTGGTCACCGCGGCCGAGTTCCGCGACCAGGTGGTGGAGGTGGCCAAGGGACTGATCGCGGCGGGCGTCGAACACGGTGACCGGGTCGCGCTCATGTCGCGCACCCGCTACGAGTGGACACTGGTCGACTACGCCATCTGGTCCGTCGGCGCGGTGACCGTGCCGATCTACGAGACGTCCTCGGTCGAGCAGGTCAGGTGGATCCTGCACGACAGCGACGCGAAGGCGGCGTTCGTCGAGCTGGACGCGCACGAGGAGACCGTCCGGGAGGCGGTGCCCGAGCTGAAGCCGATCTGGCGGGTGGACGGCACGCTGGAGACGGGAGCGGTCTCCGCCTCCGACGTCGACGAGCGCAGGAAGCTCGTCTCCGCCTCCGATCTGGCCACGATCGTCTACACCTCCGGCACCACGGGCCGCCCCAAGGGCTGCCGGATCACCCACGACAACCTGCTGTTCACCGCGCTCAACGTGCTGCGGGGGCCGCTGGAGCCGCTGTTCGCCAGCAAGGACCCGGCCGCGCTGCTGTTCCTGCCGCTGGCGCACATCTTCGCGCGGATGATCCAGGTCGTGCTGATCGAGGCGGGCGCCGTCATGGCGCACACCCCCAACATGA
>NZ_JBFANM010000181.1:0-5481 GCF_040674815.1 Nonomuraea sp. NPDC049709 | reverse complement strand
CGCACGCTCGCTACGCCAGGGCCACATCGGCATCCAGAACCACGGCGCCTCCGACCAGGTCGCCTTCCGCAACATCCGCGTCAAGGAGCTGAGCGTCACGGTGGAGGCCGAGTCCTGTACCTCCAGCCGTGGCGTGCGGGCCGTCCGCCACTCCGCCGCCGGCGGTGGTAAGACGCTCGGCCACATCAACGACGGCGACTGGGCGGGCTACGCGCACGTCACCACGGAGGGCGCGACGGCCTTCGCCGCCCGCGTCTCCTCGGCCGGTTCCGGCGGCACGATCCAGGTCCGCTCGGGCTCCCCCCGCGGGCCGCTGCTCGGCTCGGTGGCCGTGCCCGTCACGGGCGGGTGGGAGAGCTTCCGGGACGTCACCACCACGCTGGCCGGTTCCGCCACCGGCCCGCTCCATCTGATCTTCAAGGGCGGCAGGGGGTTCCTGTTCGACGTCGACAGCTTCACCTTGGGCAGGTATGGCCCCTGACGGCACCGGGCAGGGGGCCTCCATGCCGCACCTGCCCGCGCCAGTGGCGCACCGGACGATCGACGTGGACGGGATCGAGATCTTCTACCGGGAGGCCGGCCCGCCGGACGCCCCGGTGTTCCTGCTGCCGCACGGCTATCCCTGCTCCTCGTACGAGTTCCGCGGCCTCATGCCCGCCCTCGGCGACCGCTGGCGCCTGCTCGCCCCCGACCTGCCGGGCTTCGGCTACAGCGGCACCCCCGAGCGCTTCTCCTACACCTTCGACGGCTACGCCGGCTTCCTCGACCGCTTCACCCAGGTGATGAAGCTGTCGCGGTACGCCGTCTACCTGCACGACTACGGCTCCCAGTTCGGCCTCCGGCTGGCCATGCGGGCACCCGAGCGGGTCGCCGCGCTCGTCATCCAGAACGGCGACATCTACGAGGACGCGCTGGGCCCGAAGTACGCGTGGCTGAAGGAGTTCTGGTCGAACCCGACGCCGGAGGGCCGGGAGAGGATGGCCGGCAACGTCTCGGAGGAGGGCTTCCGCGACGAGTTCGCCGGCGAGCTGCCCCCGCACCTCGCCGCGCGGGTGAGCCCGGACCTGTGGAAGCTGCACTGGAACCTGATGGACACGCCGCGGCGCCGGGCCAACGTCGTGGGCCTGTTCGAGGACCAGGCGACCACGCTCGGCTGGTTCCCCAAGGAGCAGGCGTACCCGCGCGAGCACCGGCCGCCGACGCTCATCGTCTGGGGGCCGCACGACGGCTACATGCCGGAGGAGTCGGCCAGGGCGTACCTGCGCGACCTGCCGGACGCCGAGCTGCACCTGCTCGACGCCGGGCACTGGGCGCTGGAGACCAGCCTCGGGGAGATCGTCCCCCTCGTCCGCGACTTCCTCGGGCGCGTCCACTCCTGAGCCGCGATCAGGTGGCGGGCAGCGCCGTGGCCAGCAGCACCACGCCGAGCGAGCCCACCAGCGAGGTCACCGCCAGGGCCCGCGCCAGCCGGGGCCGGCCGGCCCCCGTGGCCCATCCATGCGCCCCCGCCGCCGCCATGACCAGGCAGAACAGCAGCAGCTTGGCGGCCAGGATCCGCCCGTAGCCGGGCTCGGCGAGCGAGGCCCAGGTGACGCCCTTGTGCCCGGCCATGGCCACCCCGCTGGCCAGCTGCACGGGCAGGAACACGGCGGCGGTCAGCAGGCCGAAGCGGCGGCCGACGGCCTTCAGCACCCGGCCGCGCCGCTCCTCGTCCAGCAGCCTCCGGGCCAGCGGCAGCAGCACCAGGGAGACGCTGAGCTGCCCGCCGACCCACAGCGCGGCCCCGAGCACGTGCGCGAAGCGCACCACCGACCACCAGGTCATGGCGCGCTCAGATCCGGCACCCGCGGGTTCTCGCCCTCCAACCAGCTGCCGGAGGGGCCGCACCTGCGGCGCAGGCCGGTGGCGCCCAGGCCGGAGCGGGCGTAGAAGTCGTCGAGGGCGGCGATGACGCCGTCGACGGTGGTGGTGGCGTAGCGGGCGTGCCGCAGGTGCAGGCCGTAGCGCTGGGCCACCCGGACCGCGGCCGCCATGTCGGCCGGCGGGCCGTCGCCTTCCGTCGCGATCCAGCGCAGGAAGCCGCGCACGCGACGGAGATAGGCGGCCTTGCTGGAGTCCGCCAGGGCGGACCCGGCCAGCGCGGTGGCGTAGGCGGAGACCACCGCCTCGTGAGCGGCTGGGAGCCGGCCTTCCCTCCGGGTGCTCATCGGGGATCTCCTTGGTGTTCGCGACGGTTGCTGGCAGGTTACGAGCCTGGCGGGGCGGTCCTCCGGCCGGGTAGGGCCGTTGGTCCCGAACCGCGTGGCCTTTCGGCCGAACAGCAGGCAGGGACCTTCTCCCGACAAAAGGGGACTTTGGTCCCTACTCGCGGCATCGCCGGAGTCGGCAGGTTGTCGGGGTGATGTACCAGGACGACGACCGGACGGATGCCCGCCGGCTCAGGGAACTGCCCGCGGCCGAGGCCCTGGAGTTGCTGGCCGGGGTGCCGTTCGGGCGGATCGTCTTCACCCGCCACGCGCTGCCCGCGGTCCGGCCGGTGAACCACGTCGTCGTGGACGGGCAGATCATCATCCGCTCCAATCCCGGCACGATCCTCAGCGCCCACGTGGCGCCCTCGGAGGCCGTGGTGGCGTACGAGGCCGACGAGCTGGACGGTCACGAGCGTCTGGGCTGGAGCGTCATCGTCACCGGGGTGGCCCGCCTGGTGACCGAGCCGCACGAGGCGGCCCGGTTCAAGGCGATGCTCCGCCCCTGGGTGGCGGGCGAGATGGACCAGGTGATCCGGGTCCAGCCGGAGATCGTCACGGGGTTCGTGCTGGTTCCCGCCGCGGCTCCGGCCTAGCGGTACGCCGGCGGTAGACCACGTACGGCCGCCACAGGTACGCGATCGGCGCCGACCAGACGTGCACGAGCCTGGTGAACGGCCACATCCCCACGAACACCCATGCCACCAGCGCGTGCAGCCGGTACACCAGCGGGACGTCCGCCATCAGGTCCGGGGCCGGCCGGAAGGTCAGGACGCCGCGGAACCACACCGCGATCGTGTCGCGGTGGTCGTAGCCGCCGCCGAGCAGGTTGCGGCCCACGGTCCCGGCCATGCCGAGCGCGATCACCACCGCCATGACGGTGAACAGCGCCTTGTCCATGCGGGTGGTGGTGCGGCGGACCCGCGGGGTGGCCAGGCGGCGGGCCAGCAGCAGCACCAGCCCGGCCACCACCATCACCCCGGCCACGCGCCCCGGGGTGCCCGGGGCAGGGACACAAAGTCCCTTCCAGCTGGTCCGATGGACCGTTTCGCGCCGCCGGTCCGCAGGTCAGGTGCGGAACGGGCCGGTCACGCAGTAGGTGATGCCGCCGGAGGAGGAGCCCGAGGTGCCGCGCTGGGAGGAGAAGTAGAGCCGGTCGCCGGCCGGGCTGAAGGCCGGGCCGGTGATCTCCGAGGAGCCCTGGCCGCCGATCCGCAGGAACGGGGAGATCTTGTCGTCCGGGGTGATCAGGCAGATCTCCATGTTGCCGCCGTCCTCGGCGACGTACAGGTCGCCGGAGGAGGAGCCGGTGACGTTGTCGACGCCCGTGAGCGGCGGGGTGCCGGGGCTGACCAGGCTGTCGTCGTAGGCGAGCTCGTACGTGCCGGAGGTCAGGTTGACCTGCCAGACCCGGTTGTCGCCCTTCGTGGTGAACCAGACCGTGTCGCCCGCGTAGTGGCAGCCCTCGCCACCGTTGAACGACTTGGAGCCCGACACCTGGCTCCTCGTCGCCGTCGGCGAGCCGTCCGGGTCGGGCACGTCCGCCCAGGTGAACGAGCCGGACGTGGCGGATCCCGCCATCATGACCTGGAGGGTGCCGGACGACAGGTCGCCCCACGTCGTGGGGATGAACCGGTAGAAGCGCCCGTTGGTCTCGTCCTCGGTCAGGTAGATCACCCGCCGAACGGGGTCGGCGGCGGCCGCCTCGTGCTTGAACCGCCCCATCGCCGGCCGGCGCACCGCCGTGCCGCCGAACGGGTAGGTCTCGTAGACGTAGCCGAGGCTGACCTCCTCGCACGACAGCCACGTGTTCCACGGCGTCTTCCCGCCCGCGCAGTTCGTCCGGGTGCCGGACAGGATCCGGTACGCCGACGTGACGGTGCCGCCGGAGTCGAACCGGATGGCCGAGGCGCCGCCACCGGGGTTGATCTCGGAGTTGGAGACGTAGATCCAGCCGCTGCCGTCGGCGAAGCAGGCGCCTCCGTCGGGGGCGTTGTGCCAGGTGTAGGAGGTGCCCGGGACGACCTGCCCGGAGCGGGCGATCACCCGGCTGGTGAAGCCGGCGGGCAGCTGGATGCCGTTGGCGTCGGCGGCCTGTAAGGGGCCGTAGGGGCCGGTGGCGTTCTGGGCCGGTGCGGCCAGCGCCGCGCCCTGCCAGAGACTGCCGGAGAAGGCGACCGTGCCCGCGCCGAGCACGGAAGCACGCAGGAAATGACGACGCTCCATCGAGGAGACCTCCTTGAGAGGGGGGTGCGGCCTCGCTGACAGTAAGTCGGGCGAGGGGACAACCGGCTGTCAGGAAAGTTAACAGCCGTAGTGCGGCGGAACACATTCCGGTGCGCGCTTGCGCGGGCGGCCGACCCTGGACTGAACTGGGTGTCGTGATCGACGGCCGTGCCGACATCGTCGAACAGGCCCCGCGCCGGCCCCGCCGCGCGGGGATCGTGGTGCTGCTCGCCCTGCTGGCCGTGCCGCTCATCGCGTTCCTCACCGGCCGGGACACCGACCGCCGTCCGGCCCCGGTGGTCACCGCCCCGGCGCCCGTGCGCCAGGCTGGCGGGGTGGTGCCCAACGCCCTCTACCCCGCGGCGAGCGGCACAGGCGGCACCAGGACGTTGCGGGTCACGTTCCCCGACGGGTCGCGGGCGGAGCTCACGTACCCGGCCGGGCTGAACCTGGCCTCGCTCGGGGCACGCCCGTACACGAGCGCCACCCTGTCCGGCGGCGGGACGGCGGAGGTGTTCCGCCCGCTCACCGCTCCCTTCTACGGCGAGGCGGAGATCGCCGCCGGCCGCCCGATGGTCCGCGCGCTCACCCGGTCCGTCACGCTGTGGCCCGGCCCGCTCGGGGTGGACTCCGCCGGTCAGGTGCTGCTCTTCGGCTTCGGCGACTGGCGGGTGGCGCTGCAGGACGAGACCGCCGGGATGACGTTCGAACAGCGGCTGGCCTGGGCCGAGAACCTGCGCGGCAGGCTCACCCCCGACGGCTTCCTCACCCTGTCGGCCGGCGGCCCGCTGCGCCTGTCGCGGCCCGGCGAGGTGCGCGACGGCGTGCTCGTCGGGCCGCAGCTGTGGCTGGGCGGGCTGAGCCGCCGCATGCTGGTGGTCGCCCCGGACCCCGGCTGCGGGCGGCCCAGCGGCAGGTCCAGCGGTGGGCCCAGCGGTGGGCCCAGCGGTGGGCCCAGTGGTGGGCCCAGTGGTGGGCGCAGTGGTGGGCGCAGCAGCCGGCCCAGCGG
>NZ_JBFANM010000180.1:0-5847 GCF_040674815.1 Nonomuraea sp. NPDC049709 | reverse complement strand
CGGCCCAGAACGTCAGTGTGGCGAATCCTCGCAGCATGTCGGTGACCTCTCGTCTCGTTCCCGTTGAGCTACATGGACAGTTTGCGGGATGAAAGGCCGGACGAGGAGCGGCGGGCCGGGCTGGGGCGCATGGCGCTGGCCGCCGACCTGGGCGTGCTGCACGCCGTGGCGGCGGCCGGGCTGGCCGGGCGCGCGGACGAGGCGGCCGGCCGGGAGCGTGAGCAGGTCGAATGGTCCGCCCTGCACGCCGAGGACGCCGGGCTGCTCGGGCCGGCGCCGCTGGAGCCGTTACGGGCCGGCCTGCGCGAGGCCCTGGCCGGTCTCGGCGGGGAGGCGGCCGAGCGGTGCTGGGCGGAGGCGCGCGACGCCTGGGCCAGGGGAAGGATCGCCACGGTCGAGGAGGCCGTGGCGGCGACCTGGCGGTGGCGGTCGAGGCGGTTCCCCCGGCTGGTGCAGCTGGTCGGGCCGTCGGGCAGCGGCAAGAGCACGTTCGCGGCCGGGCTGCCGGCGGTCGACGCGTACGTGTCGCTGGACGACCTGCGCGATGCCCGGGGCTCGCGGGCGGACCAGCGGGCCAACCGGGAGGTGCTCGGGGAGGGCCTGGACCGGCTCGATGCCGCCCTGGCGGCCGGCGGCACCGTGGTGTGGGACGCCACCTCGCTCAACCAGCAGCAGCGTTCCCTGGTGCACGCGGTGGCGCGCCGCCGCGACGCGCTGACGACGCACGTGGTCGTGCTGGTGGAGGAGGACGAGCTGCACCGGCGCAACGGCCGCCGCGCTCAGCCGGTGCCCGCACACGTGCTGGCCGCGCAGGCGCGCCGGTTCGTCCCGCCCTATCCCGGGCAGGCCCACCGCACCTGGTACGTCGGGGCCCGCGGAGCCGTCGAGGACGTGGACGGCGCTCTGGACGAGGAGGCGTGATGCGTACCAGCGAGGAGGTCTACCACCGGATCCGCTGGGACCCGCGGTTCGACCCGTCCCGTTTCGTCCTGGGGGTCGGCCAGCGCAACGCCGACCCCGGGCGCATCGCGCTGCCCGCTTTCACCCCGGGCGGCGACATCCCCTGGCACCGGGTGCTGTTCGTCGAGGCGGACGGCGAGCTGGTCTGGGACCGTGCCACGGGCCTGGACCGCGTCGACACCTGCGAGGCCGGCCGGGCGCGGGAGGCGCGCCGCCTGCTGGCGCCGTTCTTCACGGCCGCGACCCCGCACGCCTGGGACGCGGCCGGCGGCTGGCGTCCCGCCGCGGGCCGGGCGCGGCCGGGGCCCGCGGCCGCGCGCGTGCTGACGTGGAACACGCTGTGGGACCGCTACGACAGCGACCGCATCGACACCGCCCGCCGCCGCCCCATGCTCCTCGCGGCCCTGGAGGAGGCCGAGGCGGACGTCCTCGCCCTGCAGGAGGTCGAGCCCGCGCTGCTGGCCATGCTGCTGGACACCCCGTGGGTACGCGCCGGCTACACGCTCGGCACCGACCCGTACGGCCCGGACGTCGACGACAGCGGCCTGCTGCTGCTCAGCCGGCCGCCCGTACGTGAGGCGGCCCGGCACGAGCTCGGCCCGCACAAGTCGGTGGCCGCCGTCGTCGTGGACACCGCCACCGGCCCGCTCACCGTCGCCGTCACCCACCTGACCAGCGACCATTCCACCGACGGCGCGGGCAGGCGGCGGGCCGAACTGGCCAGGATCGCCGAAGGGCTGGCCGCCGTGGACGGTGACCTGGTCCTGGTGGGCGACTTCAACGACGGCACCGACACCCCCGCGTCCGCGCTCGGCCTGCGCGACGCCTGGACGGAGGCGTACGGAGCCGACGAGACCCCCACCTTCGACCCGGCCGCCAACCCGCTCGCGGCGCTGTCCTCCCGCTCCGGCCGGGCCGCCCGCCTGGACCGCATCCTGCTCCGCGGCCGCCCCCGGGTGGTCTCGGCGGCGCTGCGCGGCGACACGCCCACCCCCGAAGGGCTGTACGTCTCCGACCACTACGCGGTGGAGGCGGTCCTCGACGTCACCGGTGACGACGACCGCGGAGTGCTCGACGTGCCGCCGACGGCGCGGACGGCGCTGGCCTGGATACCCCCGCACGAGCTGTGGCCGCCGATCCAGGACGTCCGCCGCGCGCACGATCCGCAGATCGACCGCTGGCCGCCGCACGTCAACCTGCTCTTCGGCTTCGTGCCGGAGTCGGCGTTCGAGGCGGCGGCGCCGCTGCTGGCCGCGGCGGCGGCCGAGGTCGAGCCCTTCACGGCCAGGCCGGCGGGGGTGCGGACATTCCGGCATCGCGACCACACGACCGCCTGGCTCGACCCCGCCGCCGGCGACCCGGAGCCCTGGGCCCGTCTCCATCAGGCCCTCCAAAGGCGCTTCCCCGGCTGCAAGGGACGCACCGAAGGCTTCACCCCGCACCTGACCCTCGGCCGTACCGAGGGCCCGATCCGCCTGACCGGCATGACGGCGCAGGTCAGGGAGCTGGTGCTGCTGTCGCGCCGCGCGGACGAGCCCATGCGCCCCCGGGCACGCGTCACCCTGGGCACGGGCGAGATCCACTGGCTCCCCGAGCCGGCGACCGCCACCCGGCCCGCAGCCCAGCCCGTCCGCGAGCCGGACCGGGCGGCATCGGCCGCGCACGTGACGCGGCGGCTGGCGCAGGCGCTGGAGCCGGGGATCGTGTACGTCGCCGGATCCCGGCGCATGGGCTGCGAGCTCCCGGACGCTGACCTGGACCTGGTGGCGGCGCTGCCGGGCGGGACGGACCCGGCTGAAGTCGAGGCCCGGGTGCGGGAGGCGCTGCCCGGCGTGGCCCGGCTGCGCCAGGTGGTCGGCGCCCGGGTGCCGGGCCTGCGCTTCCGCACGGCCGGGCTGGACGTGGACCTGACCGTGGTGCCCACCGGATCCGTGCCGCCCCGCCTGGCGGTGGCCCGGCGCGCCGAGCTGGGCCAGGCGGCGGCGATCGCCATGAGCGCGGTCAGCGACGCGGACGCCGTCCGCGTCGCCGTAGGCCGGCACCACGCCCGTTTCGCCCGCCTCGCCAGGCAGGTGAAGACGTGGGCGCGGGCCCGTGGCCTGGATTCCGCCCCGTTCGGCGGGCTCCCCGGCCTGGCCTGGACGGTCATGGCCGCGCACACCGTACGCGAGGGCGGCGACCTGCCCGCCGGCGACCTGCCGGGCCTGTTCTTCAGTACGTGGGCCGCCTGGGACTGGCGCGACCCGATCGCCCTCGGCCCCGCCGCTCCGGAACCGGCCCCCATCGCGGTGCTGACGCCCAGCTCCCCGGTGCGCAACTGCGCCCGCCAGGTCCCCCCCGGCGTGCTGGACCTGCTCACCCAGGAGCTCTACCGGGCCTGGGAGCTCACGGAGCACGGCCGGTCCGCCGAGCTGCCCGACCCGCCGCACCTCCACCGCCGTCACGCGGCCTGGGCGGTGCTCACCGTGCGCGCCGACCGCCCGGAGGAGCTCGACGCGGCGCTCGGCCGGGTCAGGGGACGCATGCTGGAGTTGCTCGCCGCCCTGGAAGAGGTGCCGGACGTCCACGCCTGGCCGCACCCGTTCGACAGCGGCCCCGGCCGGGCCCGCTACGCGATCGGTTTGGGCCGCACTCCCCCGCCGGCGGCGCGGCTCGGGGAGATCGCCGGCCGCTGGGTCCGCGGCATGCCCGGCGTCACGGTGGAACGGGCCGAGTGCGGCGACGTGCCGACCTTGGGGGTGGACATGGCCACCGCGAGAGTTGACGAGGGCACCCCCCTATGGCATTCTGAAAGCGGCACCGAGGATTGACGCTTATAGTACGTGTAGACATCCGTTTCCTATTTGCGTTATGCTGCCCTCCTCGTGCTGCCAGTGCACGCCCCGGATTTCCCGGGGCGTTCGGCATGCGCGCAGTTCGACTCCATCCGTGCTTTCCGGAAGGACATCTGTTGGCAGCCTCGCGCAACGCCTCCGCCGTACCCGCTGGTCCCCATCGCGTCTCCTTCGCGCGCATCCAGGAACCTCTCGAAGTTCCTGACCTTCTCGCCCTGCAGACCGAGTCCTTCGACTGGCTCCTCGGCAACGAGAAGTGGAAGGCCCGGGTAGAGGCGGCTCGCCAGGCCGGGCGCAAGGACGTCCCGACCCAGTCGGGTCTCGAAGAGATCTTCGAAGAGATCAGTCCCATCGAGGACTTCTCGGGGACCATGTCCCTGTCGTTCCGCGACCACCGATTCGAGCCGCCGAAGTACTCCGTGGATGAGTGCAAGGACAAGGACATGACCTTCTCCGCCCCGATGTTCGTGACGGCGGAGTTCATCAACAACACCACCGGCGAGATCAAGAGCCAGACGGTGTTCATGGGCGATTTCCCGCTCATGACGCCGAAGGGCACCTTCATCGTCAACGGCACCGAACGTGTCGTGGTCACGCAGCTGGTCCGTTCACCCGGCGTCTACTTCGAACGCAACATCGACAAGACCTCCGACAAGGACCTCTACGGCTGCAAGGTCATCCCGTCCAGGGGTGCCTGGCTCGAGTTCGAGATCGACAAGCGCGACAGCGTCGGTGTGCGCATCGACCGCAAGCGCAAGCAGGCCGTCACCGTGCTTCTCAAGGCACTGGGATGGACCAGCGAACGCATCCTCGAGCGCTTCGGCCAGTACGAGTCGATGCGGGCCACCCTGGAGAAGGACCACACGGCCGGCCAGGATGACGCCCTGCTCGACATCTACCGCAAGCTGCGGCCCGGTGAGCCGCCGACCAAGGAGTCGGCGCAGACCCTGCTGGAGAACCTCTACTTCAACCCCAAGCGGTACGACCTCGCCAAGGTGGGCCGCTACAAGATCAACAAGAAGCTGGGCGTCGACGCCGAGATCACCCATGGCACGCTCACCGAGGACGACATCGTCTCGATGATCGAGTACATCGTCCGGTTGCACGCCGGCGAGACGTCGATGGGCGAGACCGTCGTGGAGGTCGACGACATCGACCACTTCGGCAACCGCCGCCTGCGCAACATCGGCGAGCTCATCCAGAACCAGGTCCGCCTGGGCCTGGCCCGGATGGAGCGCGTCGTCCGTGAGCGGATGACCACGCAGGACGTCGAGGCGATCACGCCGCAGACCCTGATCAACATCCGCCCGGTCGTGGCGTCGATCAAGGAGTTCTTCGGCACCTCGCAGCTGTCGCAGTTCATGGACCAGACCAACCCGCTGGCCGGCCTGACGCACAAGCGGCGTCTGAACGCGCTGGGCCCCGGTGGTCTGTCCCGTGAGCGGGCCGGCATGGAGGTGCGCGACGTGCACCCGTCCCACTACGGCCGGATGTGCCCGATCGAGACCCCGGAAGGCCCGAACATCGGCCTGATCGGCTACCTCGCGTGCTTCGCCCGCCTCAATCCCTTCGGCTTCGTGGAGACTCCCTACCGCAAGGTCGTCGACGGCAAGGTGACCGAGCACATCGACTACCTCACCGCCGACGAGGAGGATCGGTACATCATCGCCCAGGCGAACTCCGCGCTGACGGAGGACGGCGGGTTCGCGGAGAGCCGGGTGCTCGTGCGGCGCAAGGGCGGCGAGTTCGAGCACGTCCGCTCGGACGAGGTGGACTACATGGACGTGTCGCCGCGCCAGATGGTGTCGGTGGCCACCGCGATGATCCCCTTCCTCGAGCACGACGACGCCAACCGGGCGTTGATGGGCGCGAACATGCAGCGTCAGTCGGTGCCGCTGCTCAGGAGCGAGGCGCCGCTGGTCGGCACCGGCATGGAATACCGTGCCGCGACCGACACGGGTGACGTGATCAGCGCCGAGAAGGCCGGTGTGGTGGAGGAGGTCTCCGCCGACTACATCACCGTGATGAACGACGACGGCACCCGGACGACCTA
>NZ_JBFANM010000179.1:0-6145 GCF_040674815.1 Nonomuraea sp. NPDC049709 | reverse complement strand
GCTCTTCCTCACCACCGAGGCCGTCATCGCCGAGAAGCCCGAGAAGACCCCCGCTGCTCCGGCCATGCCGGGTGGCGGCGACATGGACTTCTAGGCCCGGCACCCGATCCGCATGTGTCCGGGGACGGCGGCGGACCTTCCCCGGACGCGGCGGAAAGAGCCGCCCGGCGACGTACGCGGCCGCGACCAGGCCGTCTCCAAAGGAGGCGGCCGAGGCCACCGGCAGGCGCTCGAACTGGCACGCGCCGAGCCCGACCGCCGCTACCGACACGCCGCCCGGCCGGGAGGTCAGCGCCTGACGCCCGGCCGTCCCGAGGCAGGTCAGAGGGTGTCGAGGAAGCGCAGCAGCGCCGTGTTCACCTCGTCGGGGCGCTCCTGCTGGATCCAGTGACCGGCTCTGTCGATCACCACGTGGCCGCGCAGGTCTGACGTGATCTCCGTGATCCGGTCAGTCCTCATGAACGACCCCACGGGGTCCTCCGAGCCGATGACGAACAGGGAGGGCACGTCGATCGTCCGGTCCTGGAAGCGTTCGGCCAGCGCCCAGTTGCGATCGAGGTTGCGGTAGTAGTTGAGCCCTCCGGTGAATCCGGTGGCGCGGAACGTCTCCGCGTACACGCCGTCCACGTCGAAATCCCGAAGGATGGCGAAGAGCTCTTCCTCGGGAACCTCCGGCTCCTGGAAGCGCAGCATGTAGAAGTCGTCACCGAGCCGCTTGCGCATGATCTGCGTCGGCGGCGCCGCGGAACGCCGGGTGGGCGGGACGCTGAGGCCCGCGACGGCCCTCGTCCTGCCGGGGTACGCCAGCGCCAGGTGCCACACGACCGAGGCGCCCCAGTCGTGGCCGACGAAGACGGCCTGCTCCTGGCCTTCCGCGTCGAGCAGCCCGATCAGGTCGGCGGCGAGGGTGAAGACGTCGTACGCCTCGACCTCGGCCGGCCTGCTGCTCCCGCCGTACCCGCGCATGTCTGGCACGATCACCCGATAACCGGCGTCAGCCAGGGCGAAGATCTGGTGCCGCCAGGAGAACGCGAGTTCCGGAAAGCCGTGCGCGAGGACGACGGCCGGGCCCTGGCCGTGCGCGAAGACACGGAGCTCGATGCCGTTGGTCGCCACCTGCGTGGGAGTGAGCTGGTGCCACATGAGTTCCATTATGGGCGGCCGGCGAAGCCGTCCCGGGATTTCCTTCCGTACCGATGTCGAGAAGCTCCCGATCGCTCCGACCAACCGGAGAAACGTCGAGAGAACAGGAAATTTCGGATATGCGAGTCAACCGGGCATGGCTGGGACTGGGCGTCCTCGCGCTGCCGACATTGCTCGTCGCGATGGACACGACGGCGTTGCTCCTGGCGCTCCCCCAGCTGAGCGCCGACCTGGGTGCCACCAACGTCCAGCAGCTGTGGATCAGTGACAGCTACGGATTCATGGTGGCCGGGCTGGTCATCACGATGGGCACGCTCGGCGACCGGATCGGCCACCGGAGGCTGCTGATGATCGGCGGAGCGGCGTTCGCGGTGCTGTCGGTCGTGGCCGCGTTCTCGGCCGGCCCGCTGATGCTGATCGTCGCGCGTGCGCTGCTGGGCGTCGCCGGCGCGACCCTGGCGCCGTCCGCCCTCGCCTTGATCACCGACATGTTCCGCGGCGAACGGGAGCGCGGGCAGGCCATCGCGATCTGGGCCACGTGCCAGTTCACCGGTGGCGCGCTCGGCCCCGTGCTGGCCGGGTTCCTGCTCCAGCACTTCTGGTGGGGATCGGTGTTCCTGGTCGCCGTGCCGGCGATGGCGGTGCTGCTGCTCGCCGGGCCGATCCTGCTGCCGGAGTCCCGCGGCGACCGGGCCGGCCGGCTGGACCTGGCCGGCGTGGGGCTGTCGCTCGTGGCGGTGCTTCTCATGGTCTACGGCTTCAAGCAGCTGACCGTCGAGAGCGTGCCCGTCGTGCCCGCGGTGGCCCTCGCCGCCGGCGCGGCCGTCGGGTTCGTGTTCGTACGCCGGCAGCTGCGGCTGGAGACGCCGCTGCTGGACCTGCGCCTGTTGCGCAGCCGCCCGTTCACGGCCGTACTCGTCGGGCTGGTCTTCGCCGGGGTCGCCATGGCCGGCACGGGCCTGATGGTGACCCAGTACCTGCAGAGCGTGCTGGGCTTCTCGCCGCTGGCGTCGGCGGTGCTGTTCGCGCCGATGGGCCTGGGCGTGGCGGTCGGCACCATGACGGCGCCGGCGCTGGCCCGGCGGGTGAAGCAGACGACCGCGATCGCCGGCGGGCTGGCCACGTCGGCGCTGGGCAGCCTGCTGCTGGCCGGCGCCGACGGTGCGCTCGCCCTGCCGCTGGTGATGACCGGCATCACCGTGCTGGCGCTGGGCACCGGCCCGCTGTTCGCGCTGGGCACCGGGCTGGTCGTCGGGTCCGTGCCGCCGGAGCGGGCCGGGTCGGCGGCGTCGATGTCGGAGACCGGCAACTACTTCGGCGGCTCGCTCGGCTTCGCGCTGCTCGGCGTGCTGGCCGCCGTGGTCTACCGCAGCCGGACGGACGGCACGTCCGACTCGCTGGCCGGCGCGGTCGCCGCCAGCCGGCACCTGCCCGCCGACCAGGGCGCGGAGCTGCTGCACACCGCCCGGGAGGCGTTCACCGCCGGCCTGCACGTCACCGGCATCGTCGCCACGGTCATCTTCGCCGCGCTGGCCGTGCTGATCCTGACCATGCGCCCGGCGTCCCCGTCCACCCCGGCCGTACTCCCCGACTACGAGGCGACCCGCTCGTAGTCGGGGCCGAGTGCCTCTCAGAAACCGATCAGCTCCGGCACCTGTTCGAAGGGCCGCAGCATGCCGGGCAGGGTGGCGCACAACCGGGCCGGCGTGCCGGGTGGCAGCTGGAGGCGGACCTCGAAGGTGGTCTCGGTCTCCAGCGCGTCGGCGGCCTCGGGAGTCAGCTCCAGCCGGAGCGTCGCCCCCGGCCGCCTCCGTGGCCGGCGCGACGGACCCGCCAGACCGTTGCGCGGCCGGACGCCAGGCGCGGGCAGCAGCACCGGTACGGCCGCGGCCGCGATCCGCCATACCTGCGCGCCGGCGCGCCGCCTGGCCGCCGCCTCGGGTGCGTTGACCATCCCGGTTGGATGGTGCTGATCGTGTTCGGTCGGACCGGCCGGGGGGCAGGCACATTCCCGGGGGAAGCCACGGCCGGGTTGACCCCGAAGGGGGATCGAAAATAGGTTGACCAGAAAAGTGATCGATCACTCTTTGGGTCGTCCAAGGGAGTCCCGCATGCCTGCCTCACAGTCCCCGGTCCGTGTCGCCGTCGTCGGCGCCGGGGGCATCGCCACAGCCTGCCATCTGCCCGCCCTGGCCGCGGCCGGTGACGCCGTCCAGGTCGTCGCCGTCTGCGACGTCGATGCCGCCCGCGCCGACGCGCTGGCCGTGGCCCACGGCATCCCCGGCCGTCACACCGACCTGGCCGCGATGCTGGCGGTGGAGAGCCCTGACCTCGTCGTGGTCGCCACCCCGCCGGTCGCACATCGCGAGACGGTGATCGACAGCCTCGACGCCGGGGCATGGGTGTGGTGCGAGAAGCCGCCGACGTTGTCGCTCGCCGAGTACGACGAGATCGCCGGCCACGAGAAGGACGGCGGCCCCTACGCCAGTTACGTCTTCCAGCACCGCTTCGGCAGCGCGGCGGCGCGGCTGCGGCAGCAGATAGCCGGCGGCGAGCTGGGCACCCCGCACGTCGCCGTGTGCAACACGCTCTGGTACCGCGGCCACGACTACTTCGAGGTGCCCTGGCGCGGCAAGTGGGAGACCGAGGGCGGGGGCCCCACCATGGGGCACGGCATCCACCAGATGGATCTCCTGCTCAGCCTGCTCGGCGACTGGCACGAGGTGCACGCCGTGGCGGCCACGCTGGGCCGCCGGGTCGAGACCGAGGACGTATCGCTCGCGATCGTCCGCTTCGCCAGCGGCACCCTCGCCTCGGTGGTCAACAGCGTCCTGTCGCCTCGGGAGACGAGCTACCTGCGCTTCGACTTCACCGACGCCACGGTGGAGGTGGAGCACCTGTACGGCTATGAGAACTCGCACTGGCGCTGGACCCCCGCCCCGCATGTCACCGACCCCGGCACGATCGCCGGATGGGAGCCCGCCGACAACACGCCCAGCTCGCACCGCGCCCAGCTCACCGCCCTGCTGGCCGCCCTGCGATCCGGCGTACGGCCCCCGGTGAGCGGCGCCGACGGCCGGCGCGTCATGGAGCTGATCACCGGCCTCTACCAGTCGGCCATCACCGGCCGTCCCGTCACCCGTGCCGAACTCGACGCCACCAACCCCTTCTACCACTCCCTCAACGGCGGCGAGCCGCAGGCCGCCACCGCCCTCCTTCAGCAGAAGGCGCCCCACCATGCCTGAGCCGAAACTCACCGCCCGCGACGAGGACGACAAGGCCCTCATCATCACCGCCGGCGACGTGGACATCGCGCACTACGTCTACCGGCCCGACGCCCCCGACGCCGAAGCGCCCAAGCCCTACCTGCATCCCATCCGCAGCCTGTCCGGCGCGCCCCTGTCGGTCTACCGGCCGCACGACCACCGCTGGCACAAGGGCCTGCAGATGACCTGGGCCCACCTGTCGGGGCAGAACTTCTGGGGCGGCCCCACGTTCTCGGTGGAGCGCAACTACCACTGGCAGGACAACCTCGGCCACATCAACCACACCGCCTTCACCGACGTCTCCGCCGACGGGCAGCGGGTCACGGTCGCAGAAGACCTGCGCTGGATCTCGGCGCAGGGCGAGCACTGGATCACCGAGGAACGCCGCCAGCTCTTCCACAGCGTGGACGCCGAACGCGGCTTGTGGGCGCTCGACTTCACCACCGAGCTGCGCAACGTCCGCGGCGCCACCCTGCATTTCGGCAGCCCCACCACCCATGGCCGGCCGATGGCCGGGTACGCGGGCTTCTTCTGGCGTGGCCCCAGGTCCTTCACCGGCGGCACGATCATCGCCGCCGGCGGACAGGGCGGCGAGGAGATGATGGGCCGGCAGGCCCCGTGGCTGGCCATGGTCGGCCGGCACGACGAGATCGACGGCGGCGGCACGGTGCTGGCCGTCGCCGGGCACTCCAGCGCGCCCGTGCCGATCAAGTGGTTCGTCCGCAGGGAGGCGTTCGCGGTGATCAGCCCCTCCCCCTCCTTCGACGAAGAGATCGCGCTGGCCGACGGCGACACTCTCGATCTCGCGCACCGCTACGTCTTCATCGACCGCATGTGCGACCGGGCCGAACTGGAGGAACTCGGGGCGGAGTTCGCGCTGTGATCCCGTTGTTCCCTGGCGGCACCTCGATCAGCGATCTGGCGGTCTACGACTGGGAGTGCGCCGACGGGGTGCACGGCGGCACGCCGCACCTGCACACGGTCTCGACCGAGGCGTACGTCGTGACCGCGGGACGCGGCGAGGTGCACACGCTGAGCGCCGCCGGCTTCGCCCGCGACCGGCTGGAGGCGGGCACGGTGTTGTGGTTCTCGCCGGGGACGATCCACCGCCTGGTCAACGAGGACGGCCTCCGGCTGGTCGTGATCATGCAGAACGCGGGCCTGCCCGAGGCCGGGGACGCCGTGCTCACCTTCCCCGCCGAAATCCTGCGCGACCGCGACGCCTACCTCGCCGCGGCAGCTCTGCCGGCGGAGGGCTCCGAAGACGAACGGGCGGCGGCCGCCCGGGCCCGGCGCGACCTGGCCGTCACCGGTTTCCGCCAGCTGCTGCACGACGCCGGGGAACGTGGCGGGCAGGCGCTGGCGGACTTCCATCGGCTCGCGGCTGCGATCGTCCAGCCTCGGGCGGCGGCCTGGGCCGAGCTGTGGAACGAGACGGTCGCAGCCGAGACCGAACGCACCCGGGAGCAGCTCATGGCCGTCGCGGACGGCGACCCTTCTCACCTGGGGCAGGCCACCGTCGTGCGCACCATGCCCAGGCCAGGTCAGCGTGCCTTCGGGATGTGCGGACGGCTGCGGACCTGGACGCCCCTGCCCGCGACCTGATCCGGGTCTCCGGCACGCGCCGCGGCGCGTGCCGGAGACCCGGCCTGTGGGGGGCGGCGCCGCGGGTGGCGGTAGGGGTCAGGGGGCGCGGGGGGGATTTGACCCCCCCCGGCCCGGCCGGGGCGGGGGGC
>NZ_JBFANM010000178.1:0-6763 GCF_040674815.1 Nonomuraea sp. NPDC049709 | reverse complement strand
GCACCGCCACGGCCAGCCCGGCGACCGCCGCCGCGCACCGCCGGGGCCGCACGCCGTGCCGGAGCATCGCCAGCGCGCCGAACAGCACGACCAGGCCCAGCAGGTAGAGCGCGTGCCACCCCGACGGCCGCGTGCCCCACTGCGGCTCGTGCACCATCACCGCGGGGAGCAGCCACCGGCCCGGATCCAGCGAGACCCCGAGGAAGGAGAGCACGCCGAGGACGACGACGGCGAGCGGCCCGGCGATCAGCGACGGCACCCACCGGCCCAGCGCGACCCCGAACACCGCCGCCAGCGCGGTGACCGCGACCCCGCCGGCGAGCTCGTACGGATCCGCCCGCCCGGCCACCGTCCCGCTCGCCAGCAGCCGCACCGCCAGGTGCACCCCCATGACGAGGGCGCAGACCGACGCCCCGACCGCCGCGGCGGCCACCGCGACCGCCCAGGTCCGCACCGCCGCCTCGCCGGGCACGGCGGCCAGGGTTTCGGCCAGGCCGTTGCGGCCGTCGCGGGCCGCCCCGAGGCCGGCCAGGATGAGCACGGTCGCGGCGATGAGCAGTGAGGTGGTCATGGTGACGACCGGCTCGCTGTTCATGTCGGGCAGCCACTGCCAGGTGTAGAAGATGCGCAGCGCCAGGAAGGCGGCGGCCGCGGTCCACAGCGCCGGGCTGCGCGCCAGCCGTACCGCCTCGAACCGCAGCAGAGCGGGCGTGAGGCGTGCGGTCCGCGCCGGAGCGTGGGCGCGCGGCAGCGCGACGGCGGTCACGCGGCCACCTCCGACGGCTCGCCGAGCAGCAGCAGGTAGCCGTCCTCGACGGTCGGGTCGGCCGGTACGGCGTGCCGCGGCGGATCCCCCAGCGTCCGGTACCGGCCGTCGGCGGTCCGCCAGAACATCCGCGCCGCGGCCCCCGGAGCCTCCTCCGACAACCACACCTGCCCGGCCGCCTGCTCGGCGATCTGCCGGGGCGTGCCCTCGAACACCACCCGGCCCCGGTTCACGACCACGACCCGCTCGCACAGGGCGGCGACGTCCTCGGTCTGGTGGGTGGACAGCAGCACGGTACGGCTCTCGCCCAGCCGCGACACCAGCGCCCGGAACCGCATCCGCTGCTCGGGGTCCAGCCCCACCGTGGGCTCGTCGAGGATCAGCAGCTCCGGCTCCCCGAGCAGCGCCTGGGCCAGCGCGAGCCGCTGCCGCATGCCGCCGGACAGCTTGCGCACCTTCGTCCGCGACCTGTCGGCGAGGTCCACCTCGGCCAGCACCCGGCGGACCTCGCGGTGCCTGGCCCGCCGGTCGGTGTGCTCCTTGAGGATCGCCACGTAGTCGACCAGCTCGAACGCGGTGAAATGGGGGTAGTGGCCGGGGTCCTGCGGCAGGTAGCCCAGGCGGCGGCGGATCTCGGTGCGCTGCGCCGCCGTGGCCGGGTCGAGGCCGAGGACGCGGATCCGCCCGGAGTCCGGGGCGAGCGTCGTGGCCAGGCAGCGCAGCAGGGTGGTCTTGCCGGCGCCGTTCGGGCCGAGCAGGCCGGTCACGCCGGGGCCGATCTCGGTGTCGACGCGGTCGAGCACCGTGGCCCGGCCGTACTGTTTGCTCAGCGCTCGTACGCTGATCGTTGGCTCCAACGGGACTCTCCTGGGTCCAGGCGGCTGCGCCGCGCGTACACGAACGGGATGAAGACGCCCGCGGCCACGGCGTACATCAGCTGGGCCGCGGGTGCGAAGAACAGGAAAGGGTCGTCGGCGTGCACGGCGGCGACGGTGCCGACCACGCCGAGCCAGGCCGCGCCGAGCAGGCCGGCCGCGACCGCGACGGGCATGCGGACGGCCAGGGCGAGGGTGCCGACGCTCAGCGCGAGGGAGGGCAGCAGCCATCCGGCGCTGAGCCCGGGCGGGCCCGGCAGCCACGGGCTCGCGGCGGCGGTCAGGACGACCGCGGTGGCCAGCACCGCGCCCGCCCGCAGGAGCAGCAGCCGCGGCCCGGCCATCGGGGTGGCGGCCTGCGTCTCGTGGACGGGATCGACATGCCGCCCGTACGCCAGCGCGATCCCGGCCAGCGGCAGCACCGGCGCCGCGACCAGGAACGCCAGCAGGTACGACGCCCCGACCTCGCGCACCGCCTGCCCCACCGCCACCGCGCAGGCCAGCACCACCACGACCGCCACCACCCAGGCCCGGCTGAGCGTCGGCGTGGCGACCAGCAGCCGCGCCAGGTGCCCGGGAACTCCGGCCCGGCCCAGCAGTCGCTCGACCGGCCCCGGGCGCGGCCGGTCCACCTCCTCCGCCAGCCGCTCCCAGCCCGCCACCAGCCACCCCTCCTCGTACGGCACCGCCGCCCGGCACCGCGCGCACCGGGTGAGGTGCGCCTCGACGGACATGACCACGGCCGGTTCGAGCCGCCCGGTGAGGTAACGGTCCATGAGGTCGCCGGGCACGTGCCAGTCCTCGCGGTTCATGCCAGGTCCTCCCTGAGCCGGGCCTTGGCCCGCATGACGCGGGTCTTGACGGTGCCCTCCGGCACGCCGAGCAGGCGCGCGGCCTCCTTGGTGGTCAGCCCGTCCAGGACGGTGGCCTGCAGCGCCGCGCGCAGGTCGGGCGACAGGCGGGCGAGCGCCGTGCCGAGGTCGCCGTGCTCCACGCCGAGCAGCACGACGTCCTCCGCGGACGCGGCGGGCCCTCGCTCCTCGTCCGGGGCGCGGCCGTCGCCGATCCACCGGTGGCCGGGACCGCGCAGCACCGACACCAGCCGGCGGATGGCGATGGTCCAGATCCACGCGGCGGCCTCGCCCCTGGCCGCCTGGTAGCGCCTGGCGTCGCGCCAGACGGCGAGGAAGGTGTCCTGGAGGGCGTCGTCCACCGCGTCCGGGTCGGCGCAGCGGCGGGCCAGGCGGACCCGCAGCCACGGCGCGTGCCTGCGGTGCAGGATTCGCAGCGCCTCCACCTTGCCGGCCGCGACGGCGGCGAGGAGTTCCGCGTCGTCGCTGTCGGGACCGAACGGGGGCGCGTCCCGGTTTCTGCTGAAAAAGCGGCGCACATCAGGTCTATCGCCGGACCGGCCGCCTTCGGTTCCCTCACTCCACGATCCCGTGCCGGGCATCGCGCCGGGAGTGTTGGGCTGCTGGACGTTTGGCGTTGGAGTTCCGGATGAGAGGGAGGTGAGGTTCGATGACCGCGGTGAAGGCCGCTGCCGTGTGCAGCGCCCGGACATTCCTCACGTCCCGGGCCCCGGTCTGACCCACTTCTTCCCCTCGCCGCAGCCGCTGTCCGGCTGACGAGGCGGGGGTGATGCCTGCGTCTCGTCGGGGCCCCTTCCCGCAAGGTGTCTCACGTTGCCCAACCTCTTCACGGATCCGTCCGACGCCGGCCTGTCCCGGTACGGATGAACGACCTCACTCGACCACGCCTGCGCCGAGCACCGCGAGGCCGGCCTCGTACCGGCCCGGGTCGCCCGGGTGGACCGCGGCCTGTGCGACGCGGTCACCGGGTCCGGCCCGGTGCGGGCCGACCTCACGGCCCTGCACTCGCCCGACCCGCTGTCGGTTCCCGCGCACGCTCACGTCGTGATCGCCTTGGACTCCATGTCGGCGATCGTCCACTCCTCCACCTCGTCGAGGTGGACGGCGGCGGCCCGCTGGGCGCCGTCGGCGTCGCGGGCGGCCATGGCGTCGAGGATCTCCAGGTGGCGCCGGGTGGAGCCGGCGATGCGGTGCGGGCCGGTGGCGCCCAGCACGCGCAGCCACTGCACGAACGGCTCGGTGGAGGAGCGGGCCTTGATCAGGCGCGCGTTGCCGGTCGCGGCCACAATCTCGTTGTGCAGGCGGCTGTCGCTGGCGAAGAACGGCTCGTAGTCGCCCCGCTCGGCCTGGCGCAGCGCCTCGACCGCCTCGCCGCGCAGGTCGGCGATCCGCTCCAGCGACATCGAGGCGGCCGCGATCCCGGTCGCGACCCACTCGATGCCCTTGCGGAGTTGACAGACCTCGTGCACGTCGGTGACGCCCGGCCGGGCCACGAAGGTCCCCGAGCGGGGGCGCGTCACGATGAGCTGGTCGTGCTCGAGACGGGCCAGCGCCTCGCGCACGGGAGTGCGCGAGACGCCGAACTCCGTCGCGACCGCCTGCGGATCGAGCCGGACCCCGGGCGCGTACGTGCCACCGGTGATCCGGTCGCACAGGATCCGGTAGAGCTGGTCCGCGATCGAATCCACGACCAGCGACGAGCCCTTCGACAGAGGCGGCACTATGTCTCCCCTTCGGCGGATGTGTACGGCTAAGCGATCAGATTAGCCGCGCGCAGCGCCGTGGCGATGCGCGCGCGTTCGGCGGGACTCGCGGGCGCGAAGGGCTTGCGCGGCCGCCCGCCGTCGCGTCCCTGCAGCTGGAGGGCGGCCTTGAGGGTGGCCGGCAGGTTGGGCCCGTCGATGGCCCGCCACACCGTGAGGATCCGCTCGTGCAGCCGCCGCGCCAGCTCGTGGTCACCGGCCTGGACGGCGTCCCACAGCTCGACGCTCAGGCGCGGCGTGACGGTCGGGACGGCGGCCAGCGCGCCGTGGGCGCCGAGCATGAACGCCGGGTAGTGCAGGTCGTCCAGGGCGGCCAGGATCGTGAACCGGTCGCGCACCCGGGCCAGCAGGTCGACCAGCAGGTGCATGTCGCCGCCGCTCTGCTTGACGGCCACCAGCTGGGGGATGTCGGCCAGGCGCTCGATGACGTCCACCGGGACCAGCGCCCAGGGCACCACGTTGTAGAGCACGATCGGCAGGTCGACGGCCTGGCCGATCTCGCGGTAGTAGGCGACGGTCTCCTCGGCGGAGGGGGAGAAGACGTAGTGCACGGGCGTGATCTGCAACGCGTCCACGCCGGTCTCCTTCAGCGCCAGGGAATAGCGGATCACCTGGGCCGTGGAGTTCTGGATCACTCCGGCGATCACCGGCACCCGCCCGGCGACCTCCTCGACCACCGTGCGGCAGATCTCGCGGCTCTCCTCCAGCGACAGGGTCTGGCCCTCGCCGGTGCTGCCGCACGCGCAGATCGCGGTCACACCCGCGTCGAGCAGGTATTTGACCTCCGCGCGCAGCAGGTCGAGGTCCACCTGATCGTCCTCGTCGAACGGGGTGACGACGGTCGAGATCATCCCGTGCAGATCCAGCATGAAGACTCCTCTTGATGTTGCGGCCCTGTTAAATCTAGTGTCTGATATATCAGATTACTAGAAGGGATGCCGATGGACAGCTCGATCAGCGACGCCGCCCCACCACGGACCCCCGGCCGCACCCCGCTCCGACGCGTCGTGTGGGCCAGCGCCCTGGGCACCACCGTGGAGTACTACGACTTCACCCTCTACGCCACCACCGCCGCCCTCGTCTTCGACGACGTCTTCTTCCCCGCACAGACCCCGCTGGTCGGGACGCTGGCCGCGTTCGCCACGTTCTTCGTCGGCTACCTCGCCCGCCCCCTCGGCGGCCTGATCTTCGGGCACTTCGGCGACCGGCTCGGCCGCAAGAACGTCCTGATCATCACGATGCTCATGATGGGCGCCGGCACGTTCGCCATCGGCCTGATCCCCTCCTACGCGAGCATCGGGATCGCCGCGCCGCTGCTGCTGGTGCTCATCCGGGTGGTGCAGGGCCTGGGCATGGGCGGCGAGTACGGCGGCGGCGTGCTCATGGCCCTGGAGTACAGCCCGCGCGAGCGGCAGGGCCTGTCCACCTCCCTGGTGCACATCGGCACCCCCGCCGGCGTGCTGCTGCCGGTCGGCCTGGTCACCCTGCTCGACACCGCCCTGCCCGAGGGCGCGTACGAGTCGTGGGCCTGGCGCCTGCCGTTCCTGGTGAGCATCGTGCTCATCGGGGTCGGCTTCTACATCCGGCTGCACCTCAGCGAGAGCCCCGAGTTCGTCAAGATGCGCGCCGAGCGCGACGTGCAGCAGGTGCCGGTCAAGGAGCTGTTCGGCCGGCACGTGGGCAGCGTGGTGCTGTCCATCCTGGCCAAGATCGCCGAGAGCGGGCTGTTCAACGTCTACTACGTGGTCGCCATCGCGTACGTCACCACCGAGCTCGGCCTGCCGCGCGGGCCCGTGCTGATGGCGGTGCTCATCGCGTGCCTGGTGGAGTGCTGCACGCTGCCGGTGTTCGGGGCGCTGTCGGACCGGATCGGGCGGCGCCGCGTCTACATCGCCGGCGCGCTGTTCCAGGCGGTGCTGGCCGTGCCGTTCTTCCTCATGGTGCAGACCGGCGACTTCGCGCTGACCACGATCGCCATGGTGCTCGGCCTCGGGGTGGGGCACGGCTCGATGTACGGGGCGCAGGCGGCGCTGTTCGCCAACCTCTACCCGGTGCAGGTCCGCTACACCGGCCTGTCGGTCACCCAGCAGGTGGGCGCCACGTTCGGCGGCGGGCTGGCCCCGCTCGCGGGCACCGCGCTGCTGGCCGCGGCGGGCGGGCACTGGACCTGGCTGGTGGCGTACATGATCGGCGTGGCCCTCGTGTCCAGCCTGGCCGCGAGCCGCCTGGCACGGGGCGAGGTGCGAGCATGAGCAGGATGTCCGTACCGACACGAGGAGAGATGCGCGCATGAGCGGCCTGTTCGTCCCCGATGGCGCCGGCGCTGTCCCTGGCGCAGGGGATGCCGTCGCGCCGGCGCTGCGCGGGTTCGCCCGTGCCCACGCCCACCTGGTCGAGCTGCGCGAGGATCCCGTCCACCTGCGCGCCCGCGAACGCGACCCGCGCCGCGCCGTCGGCCTGGTCTCGGGCGGCGGCTCCGGCCACGAG
>NZ_JBFANM010000177.1:0-7229 GCF_040674815.1 Nonomuraea sp. NPDC049709 | reverse complement strand
TAGGCCAGGCGAAGGAGCACAGCCGATCATCCTGCCGCACGCGCTCCCGGCTGACCGGAGCTCGAGTACGCCACACGAAGCCCTCGCAGGGCCATTACGTGGGCGGATGTAATTATCGGCAGGCGCAGTGGCCGGCGGCCCCCTCCTCATGGCGTTGGACGCCAGCCTCCTGATCGTGGTCGAGGGCGGTATACAGCTCCTGTTCATCGTGACCTTCGTCCGCACTCACCCGCACCGATTCCGCAGGGCACGGGGCGCCTGACGGCGGGCTCACCCATGGTGGGACTGGTGCTCCAGCCGATGGAAGGCGCGGGCGACATCGCGCAGGAAGACGGTGTCGCTGTCGAGGTCGCCCCCGCCGGGAGTGTGCGAGGCGGGGCCGGAGACAGCGGTCGCGCCGAGCGCCTTGGCGTGCAGGGCGGCGTGGAGCGCGGCGGCCTCTGCGGCGGTGTCCAGGGCCTGGCCGCTCAGCCCGGCCTGGGCAGCGCGGGCGCGGGCGGCCGTCGCGGTGTCCAGGTCGAGGTACGGCATCAGCGCCAGGCGGCCGTCCCTGATCTCGATGACCCGGCGGTAGAGACGCAGGTTGAGATCGCGTACCGTCACCAGTTCGACCAGGGCGGGGCTGGGAGGGGTGAGGGCGATGTGCGGGCTGGCCGCGTACAGGGCTCGCCAGAGGGGACGCAGCGCCTGGTAGGTGCGGTAGCGGCTCAGCCACGCGAGCGACTCGGAGGCGTTCACCAGCCGGCCCCAGGCCGGCAGGGTCGCGCCGATGAGCACCAGCAGGTGGGCCAGCATCGGCAGAACCCCGTCGATCAGGACATGTCCGGCGGGCGGATAGGAAAACCCGAAGCGCTCGGAGGCGAAGACGAGAGCCTTGTGCAGGTTGTAGCCGATGGCCAGAAAGGCGCCGATGGCGACCAGTCGCAGGCCGACGCGCAACAGGGGAGCGGTGCTCATGTGCGCGTAGGCCCAGCCGAGCACGGCCATGCTCGCGAACGCCGGCGTCAGGTAGGCGATGTAGACCAGCCAGTATTCGAGCACCCAGGGGTCGCCCGCGTAGCGTGCGGCGAAGCGGGCGTCGTCCACCGGGGTGTCGGCCAGGACGAACAGCACGCTCATCGCGGCGAAAGTGGCGGCCAGGAAACCGAGGTGCAGGCGGGTACGCGGCTGCACCTCGGTGATCGGATGGTTCAGGTGCCACAGGAAGGTCCGGGCCGACCAGGCCACGACGAGCATGCTGCCGTGACCGAGCAGCCGGGCGAGGTTCGGGACGCCGCTGACGCGGCCGGCGAACGCGTACACGGCGGGGGTGAGCAACGTCAGTGACAGTGACAGGCCGAGCAGGACGAGCCAGACGGTGTCCCTGGCCGGGTCCGGTGCACCGCGCCGGCCCTTGCTGACGCGGTAGGCGAGCAGCACCCAGGCGACCGCGGCGGGGCCGTAGTGGCGTAACGTGTCCGCCATCGTGAGCGCCTGTCGTCAGCTCGGCCGCTCGGGCCCGCCGGAGCCGGACCAGTCGAGCAGGGTTTTGATGCGGCCGGTCAGCGCGTTGGTCTCGGCCGCCACCTGGAGTGGGGCGAGCCGCCTGGCGCGCTGCTGGATGAGCGAGGCGAGCAGTTCCGCCTCCTGCTCCTCGATCTCCGTGTACGCGGTCCGCCCCAGAACGCGGCGCACCATCCCCTGGTCGAGGTCGGGCAGCAGGTACCGCCACTGATCAGGCTCGGGCGCACCCGAATGGTAGTGGTTGCACAGCAGGTGACTGAGTTCGTGCAGAATGATGTGCTGCTGATGGTGGGAGGTGGTCGTCTGCTCGTAGAAGATCAGGTCGGTCTCGTCGAGTGCCACCCACATGCCGCACACTTCGACGCCCCGTGCCATCGGCATGAGCCGGATGGGCCGGCGCCGCTCGGCGGCCACGAGTTCGCACAGCGCCTGAGTGCTGAACGGTCTCGGCAGCGGTAAGGCATCGACCTTCGACTCCAAGCTACGGCGCAGCCGTCTGAACGGAACTGCGGACATCATGCCCCTCTGGTCGCGTCAGGCAGTCCTTCCAGCTCGCGAACCCGCTCGACCATCTCGGTGATGGCGTTGAGGCTCTTGGGGGAGAGACCCGAGGCGCGCAGGGCGATCTGTCTGACCGACGTGTCACGCAGAGCATTGAGCAGCTCAAGCTCCGCGTCGATCCGTTCGGCCGCCGCCTGGTCGAAGAAGTAGGCGGGCGGCACCCCGAAAAAGCCCGCCAGCGCTTCGAGGTGACGCTTGGTCGGATTGTCGCGCAGACCCTTACGTAGCTGCCAAATGTAGGTGGCAGAGATCGTCGGACCACCACTGTCCCGCAGCGCGGCGGCGACCTCCTCGTGGGAGTATTCGCCACCGTCGCGCGGACGCACGGTGTGGAACAGGTGGTCAAGCTTGGTCGCGAGCGTACGCGCGGCTTCCGTTGAGCCGTTGGACATCCACACCTCCTCGCCCCCGTAGTACAGCTTCACCCTAACATCTCCGAAACTCAGATGGCTGGAATCCGGGCATCTCTCTCACGCCAGTTGACGATCGAGAGGGTGCGGGGATGTCCGCCGGACATCCCCGTTCAAGGGCGCTCGTGTCAGGCCGGCATGGGGGCCGGCTTGTTGATGAGGGCGATGTTCATTCAGAAGCCGGCCGAGGCGAGCAGATGCATCAGGGTGGCCATCGCCTTGTCGTCGTGGTGTTTGGCGACCTCGGCGTACAGGTCGTCCGGTACACGATCCGCTCCGGGCTGGAAAACGGCGTCGGTCAGCGCCAGTGAGGCCCGCTCCGTGCCGGTGAAGTACGGCGCGTCCCGCCAGGTCGCCACGGCCACGATCCTGGCCTCGGACTCGCCCGCCGCACGAAGGTCGGCCGAATGCCGTAGCACCTGGTACGTGCTGCCGACGATCTGGCCGGCACGCAGGTAGACCAGGCCGATCGAGGTCGCGGGCACCGAGCCGTTGCCGGTGGCCTTGACCATCATGCCTGCCAACTCCTGGATCTCGGGCAGGTGAACGTGGGCGTCGGGGATCCGTGCCTCTACGGTGCCCTCCATGCTGTTCGGGAACGTTGTCGCCCCCATGAGCCCTCGCCCGCCGTCGATGTGACAGGTGACCGGGGGGATTCCTGCGGCGTCGGCGAAGTGGCGTACCCGCTCGGGGTCGCGGAGCGCGTCGATCGCGACGATCCGGTCATCAGCGACGGTGAACATCAGCACGGCCAAGGGCCGATCGTCGATGATGACCAGCGCGCCCACCCCGTCATCGACCAGCACCGGCCGCAGCCGCCTGCCGTGCGGGCCACGGGAGTGCCTGGCCACCGCGCCGCGAACGACGACACGCCGGCCGTCGTCCCCGAGATCGGAGGTCAGGACGACTTCGGGATGGAGGATCTGGAGCAGGGCGTCGAAGTCACCGGCCCGCGAGGCGGCGTGGAAGGCGTCGACGACCTGGCGCCGGCGTGCCGGATCGGGGCCGGGCGACGGGGACTCCGCGCCGCTCACCCGGCGCCGTGCCCGGCTGGCGAGCTGCCGCGTGGCGGTCGGCGTACGGCCGAGAATGCCGGCGATCTCGTCGAACGGCAGCTCGAACATGTCATGCAGCACGAACGCCAGCCGCTCGGCCGGGCCGAGCGGGTCGAGCACCACGAGCAGGGCCGGCCCCACCGAGTCGGCCAGCAACGCCTCCTGCTCGGGGTCGAGCGCGCCGTCCAGGACCACGACCGGCTCGGGCGGCCGCCGCCGGGAGCGCAGTACGTGTAGGCATTCCCTGGCCACGACGGTGGTCAGCCAGCCGCCGAGGTTGTCGATCCGGTCCGCGTCGGACCAGCAGAGCCGCAACCACGCACGGCCTCCGCCATCGACCCCAGGATCCGGTACGCCGCCGCCCGCAGCCGCGACCGATGCTGCTCGAACCGCTCGGCCAGCCACTCGGTCTCCTCCCATCATCCCTTCGTCAGGCCTCAAGGGCGTGAGCCCCTGAGGGCGGCGAATGTGACGCCATTAGCTGACATGTATCTAAGTCAACGTATTGATTCACATTGGTTGACGACTGCGCTCATAGCAGTTTATGTTTCTGGCGTCTCCATCAACTTGCATGAAGGGACGCCTTCGCGTGGCGTCCCGGGAGGAGAACCGTTGAAAAAGCTGCGCACGTCCCTGACAGCACTGGCCGTCACCGCGGCGTCCCTCACCCTGACCGCACCGCCCGCGACCGCCCACGCCGCGACCGAGATGGGCTGTCAGACGTCCCGCGCCGTGCTGGACTTCCGTGACAACACCACCGGCCGCTACTACTGCAGCGGTGTCCACGCCGTCGGCAAGCGGGCGGACTACTTCACCGCCAACCACTGGTCCGGCTGGCTGGACACGAGCACGGGGGACATTCTGTTCTGCGACGGCGAACGCTTCTCCATGCTCGGCGTCCACGTCTACAACCTCGTGCTGAACGAGACCAGAGCCGGCTGGTGCCTGTGATGGGCCGAATCCGGATGTCTCGAACAGCGCTGCTCTTCGCCGTCGCGGCGGCACTGGCCACCCCGGCACCACTGATCACGACGCCCGCCCACGCGGCCCCCTCCGGTGGCGGGCAGGTCACCCTCTTCCGCAATCCTGACTTCACCGGGCCGGCGTTCAGCCGCTCCTACACTGACTGCGCGGTCACGGCCACGCTGACCGGCTCCGTCGGCTCCTTCGACAACCGGCCACCCGCCGGTTGCAGCGTCGCGCTCCAGTCCCGCCCCGGCTCGGCCTTCGTGTTGTGCGCGGGTCGCGGCGTCGTACCCACGGCCTTCCGCCAGGCCGGCCGCATCGTCATCAAACCCGGCACCACCCCTCTGTGCGCCGTCACCTCGGCCGCGTGACACCCATGTGAAGGAGCTGACATCCATGAAACGCGTCATCCGGCGTTCACGCGCCTCCTGGTCGCGCTGACAGCGGGACCCTCCCTCCTGTTGCTGACGGCCACCCCGGCCCTGGCCCACCAGGAAGCCTCGTACGGCACCGCGCAACGGGTGTCCGCGGTGCGCACGACATCGCGCCGAGTGTCTGGTTCAACCTCAGTGACCTCGGCATCGGCTGTCCGGCGGCGGCGTCGGCCAGGTTCTATCCGACCTGGACGGTCTCGAACGTCACCTCGTCCTCCGCCTACGTGCGCACCCTCAAGATGAACTTCGTCCCCGCCGCGTCCGGAGCGACCATCGGCGCCCCCGGCCTCGTGGACGGCAACGGCGGCAACCGCTGCACGGCCTGTGGGACGTTGGCCCCGTGTCCAGCGCCGGGATAACCAAGACGTTCACCTTCAACCGAACGGTCAACTTCGGCGGGAGCGGTCTCTACTTCATCCAGCGCTTCTCCCTCAACAGCGGCGGGCCCGGCGTCCGCTCGGGGCCGAAGTCCGTGTACTTCTACCTCCGGCCCATCTAATTCAGCGGACGGTTGGGCAGGCATCAAGCTGTGGGGGTACGTCGGCTGTTCGCCGACGTACCCCCACAGTTGTCAGAACCAGAGCCACAGGCCGTACATGACGAATGGCGGAGCCGGATAGCGCTGGCACTTGTACGTCTGTGCCAGTCCCATCCCGACGAATTGCCGGCCCAGTTCGTGGCACCTGTTGGGATCGACGAAATTACCCCAGTGATGCCAGGTCGCGAGGGCCGCGGTGGTGGTGGCCGCCCGCGCGGACCGGACGTCGGTCGCGGTCGCCGGCGAGGCCAGGAGCACGCCGGACAGCACGGTCAGGCCCGCCACGAGCAGGGCGAGCCGTCCTCGGATCGATCGCATGCCGCACTCTCTTCCCTGCTGCTCTCAGCAACTCTGCCTGATGACCCGTGAGGTCTTGATCCTTGCGCCAGGGGCCGCGCTGTCCCGCTCGATGATGGTGCGGAAGTTGTGCGTGCCGGTCCCCGCGCAGTTGAAGCTGACGTACTGGTCGTAGCCGGGGCCGTTGACGGTGCGGGTCGACAGGTAGTCCCACCACTCCCAGCCGCGCTCCCACTGGATCGATATCTTCGCGGTCGCGTTCGCGGGGCAGTCGGACAGGCTCCCGAACCCCCAGATCTGATTTCCGCTGCGGTAGGTGTAGCCGATCTGTACGTCACACGCGGCGGCCTGAGCGGACGACGCCGTGAACGCGATGCTCGACGAGGCGAGAACAAGGGCACCGAACAGGTACGACACCGCACGCCCCGCTCTCCTGGCTGTCTTCGGCATACTCCGATCTCCTTTACGTGAGCTTATGAGCTCACTTGAAAATAAACTGAGATAAAAGAGGTGTCAACTGGCGTGGATGAAAGATTGGACTGCATAAGCTGAGACGGGTTCAGGCTCGCGATATCCGGTTGCCCGACACGCGGGAGCGGTGGCCAGGATGTGTCGGCATGGAAGAAATGGAAGAAGTGGTAGTGATCGGCGGGGGCCAATCAGGACTCGCCGCCGCCCATGCGCTCATCGCACGAGGAAGACGTCCGCTCGTGCTGGAGGGCCGCGACCAGGCGGGCGGCTCGTGGCCGAGCTACTACGAGAGCCTGCGCCTGTTCACTCCGGCCTGGTTCAACGCGCTGCGCTTGTGCGGTCGGCTCGAAGCGCGGTGTCGGTGTTGCCACCGGTCCGTTTCTCCGAGCCGCCGTCCCGAATCCGCCGTGCGGCTCTCACCGCAACGGGCTCTCCACGTGTCTTGCCCGGTGGTCAGCTTGCGGCTGCCGGTTCGATGGTCCACGGAGTCGGGATGACCGATCCGCGGTATGGGTAGCGGACGATCGCGACGCTGGACGGGCCGCGGAAGGCCACCGATCCTTCGGCGAATCTCCAGCCCTGGTCGCAGAATCTTCGCAGATGGCTGCGGGGTATCCGGTGTTTGCGAAGGAGCCATCGGGCGATCCGGCTGCCACGCGTGGCGGTCGATCGCGGCGAAGGTCTTCTTGGACACGCCATGGCGGAAGTAGTGCGCCCACCCGGCCAGCAGCCGGTTCAACCCACTCAGCAGGGCGGCCAGACTCTGGTTGCAGGTGTGCCTGTAGGTCCGTTCCGAGATCCGGTCCTTGATCGCCTGGACGGCTCTCGCGGACGGTCTGGTGTAGACGACGAGCTTGCTCGTGCCGCGTTTCCGCTGGCCGGCCACCATCACCAGGCCGGCAACAGGTAGAGGATCGCCCAGCCGCCCAGGCGTGCGGCCCCTGCCAGAGCGTCGGCCGCCCTGTCTATCTCCGTCCGTGTGTGCTCGGGCAGC
>NZ_JBFANM010000176.1:0-7303 GCF_040674815.1 Nonomuraea sp. NPDC049709 | reverse complement strand
TTGCGGCGGACGACGCCGACCAGGCCCACGTCGTACGGCAGCAGGTCCGGCGAGTACGGCCGCGTGCGCCACCGGGCCGGCACCCACGTGCGCACTGCCGCGGGCCGTCCCGGGCGACGGCCCGCCGCGGGCGGTCCCGAGCGTGCCCCCACCGCGGACGGACGTCCCGCCGCGGACACTCGTGGGCGGCGCCGAGCCGCTGCACAAGCAGGGGCTGGCCATGCTGGCGGCCCTGGTGGACATGTCCGGCGCCGTCGTCGGGAGCTCGGCGCCCGCGATCTACCCCGTAGGAGGCACGCTCGACGTCTCCCCGCAGGGACGCCGGGGCGGCCCCGGCGTGGGCAGCACCAGGACAGGGCCGACGACCTGGCACTTCAGCCCGGTGCTGATCAAGTCGCCGGACAGCTCGGCGGGCTTCGCCACGATCGGGTACGTCTACGTACAGGCCCCCTCGGACGCCGCGCCCACCCCCACGGTCGGGGAGCTGCTCCCCCTGGTCGCGGCCGGCGGGCTGGCACTGGCGCTGGTGGTGCCGGTCGGGCTGGTGTTCGGGTTGCTGAGCACGCGCCGGCTGACGAGCCGGGTGCGCCGCCTGGCCGGCGTGACGACGGCGGTGGCGGCCGGCGACTTCCGCCCGCGGGTCCCGGTGGCGGGCTCCGACGAGGTGAGCACGCTCGAACGCTCGGTCAACCTCATGGCCGACCGGCTCGGCGCGGCCGTGGAGGCGGACAGGGCGACCGCGCGCGCCGAGGCCAGGCAGGCCGAGCGCGGCCGGATCGCCAGGGAGCTGCACGACTCGATCTCCCAGGACCTGTTCTCGCTGAGCCTGCTGGCCGCGGGCATGCGCCGGGCGGCGCCGGGCGGCCTGCGCGAGCAGTCGGAGGCGATGGAGCGCACGGCCGCCCGCGCAATGCGCGAGATGCAGGCGCTGCTGCTGGAGCTGCGCCCGGTGGCGCTGGAGGACGCGGGCCTGCTGCCCGCCCTGCGTGAGCTCTGCCACGCTTATGAGGAGCGGCTCGGCATCGCGGTCGAGGCCGAGCTGGACGAGGTCACGCTGCCGCCCGCCGCCGAGCACGCGGTGCTGCGCCTGGTGCAGGAGGCGGTCGGGAACGCGGTCAAGCACGCGAACCCGAGCAGGATAGAGGTACGCCTGTGCGAGCGCGACGGCGCGATCACCGTGTCGGTGTCGGACGACGGCACCGGCTTCGACCCGGCGGACGCGGCCACCAGGCACGGCATGGGGCTCAAGCTGATGCGCGAGCGGGTCACGGAGCTCGGCGGCCGGCTCGACCTCCACAGCGACGAGAGCGGTACGACGGTGACGGCGAGGCTGACATGACGATCCGCGGCAACGGTGACGGCGGGCCTGACGCGACGGCCCACGGCGACACGACGACCCACGGTGGCGGCGCGCCCGGCACGACGATCCGCGTGCTCATCGTGGACGACCACCAGGTCGTCAGGCAGGGCCTGCGTTTCGTCCTGGAGCAGGAGGAGGGCGTCGAGGTCGTGGCCGAGAGCGGCGACGGCGAGGGCGCGCTGCGCGCGGTGGAGCGGTGCCGGCCCGACGTGATGCTGCTCGACCTGGTGATGCCGGGGCTGGACGGCCTGGCGGTGCTGGAGCGGCTGCGCGGGCTGGAGCGGCGGCCGGCGGTGATCGTGCTGAGCTCGTTCCAGGAGGACGACAGGGTGGTGGCGGCGGTACGCGCGGGCGCGCTGTCGTACCTGTCGAAGACCTCCGCCGTCGACCGCGTGGTCGAGGCGGTGCGCGTGGCCGCGCGCGGCGGCAGCGTGCTGGAGCCGGGGGTCGCGGCGCTCCTGCTGGGCCGCATGCGCCGGCCCCTCGACACGCTGACCCCGCGGGAGCGGGAGGTCCTGGTCGCCCTGGCGCGCGGCCGCTCGAACGCCGAGATCGCCAGGGACCTGCGCATGGGAAGGGAGACGGTCAAGACGCACGTCTCCAGCATCCTGGCCAAGCTCGGCGTGGCCGACCGCACCCAGGCCGCGATCTACGCGCTCCAGCAGGGGCTGGTGCCGCTCGACCAGGCACTCTAGGCCCGCGCGAGGCAAGCTGGAGGCACGGCGGCTAGACTCGCCCGCCGCGGGTGAGAACCCTCTCCCGCAGGGGAGGGTAAGGCTACGGAGGCGGCATCCGGGACGCCAAGACATTCGAGCGAAATTTCGTTCGTTTTCCTGTCTTGTTAAATTGCTCCCGCGAGGTAACCTTTGGTGGCGATTCGTCCTACCATCGGTGGTCTAGGCCATCGTAGATGGCCCTGCCAGCAGGGACACTCTGGTTACTGGCTAGTAGAGATGCGTTTTCTACGGCTAGCGACCAGGATGGAAGGCGACCCAGACCAGACATCAGTCCATCTCGGAAGGCGAGACCCAGTGGCTTCCGGACGCCAGCGTTTCTCGATCATCAGCGACGGCCTACCCAGCCAGCTGCCTGATGTCGATCCCAGCGAGACCAACGAGTGGCTCGAGTCTCTCGACAACGTCGTCAAGACCGAGGGCCGCACCAGAGCCCGCTACCTGATGCTCCGCATGCTGGAGCGGGCCCGCGAGCACCAGGTCGGCGTGCCGGGCCTGCGCAGCACCGACTACATCAACACGATCCCGCCGGAGCGCGAGCCCTGGTTCCCCGGCGACGAGCATGTCGAGCGCCGCATCCGCGCCTACATCCGCTGGAACGCGGCCATCATGGTGTCCAGGGCCAACGCCCGCACCAACGTGGGCGGCCACATCGCGACCTACGCCTCGGCCGCCTCTCTCTACGAGGTCGGCTTCAACCACTTCTTCCGCGGCAAGGACCACGGGGAGTCGGGCGACCAGGTCTTCTTCCAGGGCCACGCGGCGCCGGGCATCTACGCGCGCGCCTTCCTCGAGGGCCGGCTCAACGAGGCCCAGCTCGACGCGTTCCGGCAGGAGCTGTCGCACGGCTTCCACGGCCTGCCCTCCTACCCGCACCCGCGGCTCATGCCCGACTTCTGGGAGTTCCCGACGGTCTCCATGGGCCTGGGCCCGATCGGCGCGATCTACCAGGCGCGGTTCAACCGCTACCTGCTCAACCGGCAGATCAAGGACACCAGCCGCAGCCACGTATGGGCGTTCCTCGGCGACGGCGAGATGGACGAGCCCGAGTCGCTGGGCGCGATCGGCCTGGCCGCTCGTGAGGAGCTCGACAACCTCACGTTCGTGATCAACTGCAACCTGCAGCGCCTGGACGGCCCGGTACGCGGCAACGGCAAGATCATTCAGGAGCTGGAGTCGTACTTCCGCGGCGCCGGCTGGAACGTGATCAAGGTCGTGTGGGGCCGCGACTGGGACCCGCTGCTGGCGGCCGACGTCGACGGCGTGCTGGTCAACCAGATGAACACCACGCCCGACGGCCAGTTCCAGACCTACTCGGTCGAGTCCGGCGGCTACATCCGCGACAACTTCTTCGGCTCCGACCCGCGCCTGCGCAAGATGGTCGAGCACCTGACCGACGACGACATCCGCAAGCTGTCGCGCGGAGGCCACGACTACCGCAAGGTCTACGCCGCGTTCAAGTCGGCCCGCGAGCACGTCGGCCAGCCGACGGTGATCCTCGCCCAGACCATCAAGGGCTGGACGCTGGGCAAGGACTTCGAGGCGCGCAACGCCACGCACCAGATGAAGAAGCTCACCAAGGCCGAGCTCAAGGAGTTCCGCGACCGGCTCTACCTGCCGATCCCGGACTCGGCGCTCGAAGGCGAGCTGCCGCCCTACTTCCACCCGGGCGAGAACGACCCCGAGATCCAGTACATGAAGGAGCGCCGCGCGGCGCTCGGCGGCGTGCTGCCCAAGCGGGTCATGCGCGCCAAGCCGGTCAAGCTGCCCGGCGACGAGGTCTACGGCGGCTTCGCCAAGGGCTCGGGCAAGCAGCAGGTCGCCACCACGATGGCGTTCGTGCGGCTGCTCAAGGACCTCATGCGCGACAAGGAGATCGGCCACCGGTTCGTGCCGATCATCCCCGACGAGGCCCGTACGTTCGGCCTCGACGCCATGTTCCCGACGGCCAAGATCTACTCGCCGCACGGCCAGACGTACGAGGCCGTCGACAGGGAGCTGCTGCTGTCGTACAAGGAGGCCGTGCAGGGGCAGATCCTGCACGAGGGCATCAGCGAGTCGGGCTCGATGGCCTCGGCCATCGCGGCCGGCACGGCCTACGCCACGCACGGCGAGCACATGATCCCGATCTACATCTTCTACTCGATGTTCGGGTGGCAGCGCACCGGCGACCAGATGTGGCAGATGGGCGACCAGATGGGCCGCGGCTTCCTGCTCGGCGCCACCGCGGGCCGCACCACGCTCAACGGTGAGGGCCTGCAGCACGAGGACGGCCACACCCCGCTCATCGCCTCGACGAACCCGGCCGCCGTCTCCTACGACCCGTCCTGGGCGTTCGAGGTGGCGCACATCGTCAAGGACGGCCTCCGGAGGATGTACGGCGACCAGCCGGAAGACATCTTCTACTACATGACCGTCTACAACGAGCCCTACCTGCAGCCCGCCCAGCCCGCGGACCTCGACGTGCAGGGCCTGCTCAAGGGCCTGTACAAGTTCGCCGACGGGCCGCAGACGCAGGGCCCCAAGGCCAACATCCTCTCCTCGGGCGTGGCGGGCCCGTGGGCGATGGAGGCGCAGCGCCTGCTGGCCGAGGACTGGGGCGTGTCGGCCGACGTGTGGTCGGCGACGTCGTGGTCCGAGCTGCGCCGCGACGCGCTGGCGTGCGAGGAGCACAACCTGCTCAACCCCGACGCCGAGCCGCGCGTCCCCTACGTCACCCAGGTGCTCTCGCCGGCGCAGGGGCCGTTCGTGGGCGTCAGCGACTACATGAAGGCCGTGCAGGACCAGATCGCGCAGTGGGTGCCGGGTGACTGGTCCTCGCTGGGCACCGACGGGTTCGGCCTGTCCGACACCCGCTCGGCGCTGCGCCGCCACTTCCACGTGGACGCGGCCTCGATCACGCTGGCCGTGCTGACCAGCCTGGTCAAGCGGGGCGAGCTCGACGGCGAGGTGCTGCGCGAGGCCATCGCCCGCTACCACCTCAAGAACGGCGTCACCGAGGCGGGCGGCGCGGAGAGCAACGACACCCAGTCCATGGGGGTCTGAGTCGTCCGAGTGAGGCGCTCCCGCGAATGAACTTTTCGCGGGAGCGCCGTCATATCCGGCCGTCCGCGCCGTTTGGCCTGTGAGGCGGCACGTTCAGGAGGGGTACGTGCCGCCTCACCCAGGTTTGGTGCAGGGTCACGTATTGTGGGCACTACTTCCCCCTGAGAGATGTGAGGGGAAGTTTCGTCATGCGTCGCCTTCTAGCCGCCGCCCTGCTTCTGGCGGCCGCCGGCTGTTCCACCGCGCCCGCCGAGCCGGCCACGGAGTCCACCGCCGACCCGAACAAGATCGCCTGGGGTCCCTGCACCGACATCAAACGCCCTGACGGCGAGCCGCCGGCCAGCAAGGACGCCACGGTACGGTGCGGCAAGCTCGCGGTGCCCCTCGACTACGCCAAGCCCGACGGGGACAAGCTGGATCTGGCGCTCATCAAGCTGCCGGCCACCGGCAAGGGCAAGCGGCTGGGCTCGGTGGTGTTCAACTTCGGCGGCCCCGGCGCCTCCGGCGTCGACACGCTCGACCAGGCCGCCAAGGCGCTCACGGCGCTGCGCGCCCGCTATGACCTGGTCAGCTTCGACCCGCGCGGTGTCGAGCGCAGCTCCGGCGTACGCTGCGGCGACGGCGCCGAGATGGACCGGTTCACCTCGCTGGACACGCTGCCGCCCGACGCCCAGACGCACCAGGAGGCCGCGGCGGCCAACAAGCAGTTCGCCGCGCTCTGCCAGCAGAACTCCGGCAAGATCCTGCCCTACATCGGCACCGTGAACGCCGCCCGCGACATGGACCGCATCCGCGCCGCCGTGGGCGACCCCAAGCTCAACTACGTCGGCATGTCGTACGGCACGCAGCTCGGCGGCGTCTACGCCACCCTGTTCCCCAAGACCGTGGGCCGCATGGTGCTCGACGCGCCGCTCGATCCCACGGTCACGTTCGAGCAGCGCACGCTGGCGCAGACGCGCGGCTTCCAGAAGGCGTACGAGAGCTTCCTGCGCTCCTGCGTCAAGAGCACCTGCGACGTCGGCAAGGACCAGGCCACCGCCAACGCCAACGTCGAGCGGCTGATGAACCAGCTCGCCGGCAAGCCGCTGCAGGTCAACGGGCGTGAGCTGACCCAGGGTCTGGCCTCGACCGGCGTGGCCGCCGCGCTCTACTCGGAGCTGACCTGGCCGTTCCTGGAGGAGGCGCTGAGCCAGGCGCTCAAGGGCCAGGGCGAGGCGCTGATGTACCTGGCCGACTCCTACACCGGGCGCGCCCCGGACGGCAGCTACTCCACGCAGATGACCAGCTTCCCGGCGATCACCTGCGTCGACTCCGCCGAGCGCCCCGACGAGGCCGCGCTGCGGCGCACCGAGGCGGCCGCGATGAAGATCTCGCCGCTGTTCGGCAGCGAGGGCTCCGGCGGGTTGTGCCGGGTCTGGCCGGCCAAGGGCAGCAACGAGGCCCGGCACGTGGACGCCACCGGCTCCGCGCCGATCCTGGTGGTGGGCGGCAAGGGCGACCCGGCCACGCCGTACGAGTGGGCGCCCAAGCTGACGGCCCAGCTCAAGACCGCGACGCTGGTCACGTACGAGGGCGAGGGGCACGGGGCGTACCTGTCGGGCAGCAAGTGTGTCCAGGGGCTGGTGGACTCGTACCTGATCGACGGGAAGGTGCCCGGCAAGGGCACGAGTTGCCCGGCGGCCTAGTCTGGGCCGCGTGACGGACTACGAATCCCAGATCCAGACCGAGGTGGCGCGGCTGGCGGACCTCTCCGGGGACCTGTCCGTGCCGGTGCCCACGTGCCCGGGATGGACGCTCGCCGAGCTGGTCACGCACGTCGGGCAGACCCACCGCTGGGCGGTGCACGTGCTGCGCGATCAGGTCCAGGAGCGGATCTGGTCGCGGCAGGTGCCCAGCGGGCTGGCCGAGGGCCAGAGCGGCGACGCCGGCTGGCTGTTGGCCGGGGCCGCCGAACTGCTGGAGACCCTGCGCGCCACCGATCCCTCGATGACGGTGTGGACGTGGGGCCCGGACGGGAAGGCGTCCTGGTGGCCGCGCCGGATGCTCTTCGAGCTGGTGGTGCACCGGGCCGAGGGCGGGCGGGGGCGCCGGGGGCGCCCCCCCGAGCCCGCCGGCCGCCCCCCGCGCCGCCGCGACGGAGTGGAGCACCAAAAACCCCAACACC
>NZ_JBFANM010000175.1:0-7423 GCF_040674815.1 Nonomuraea sp. NPDC049709 | reverse complement strand
AACAGCACCTCAAGATCATTCTGAGCACACCACAGTCATGATCACAGAAGACGATCACGTGCCGTCACCGAATCGCAGAAAGTGGGCCAGAACCCCTACTGGAAGAACGATCTTTACCCCCAAGCCCCGGCCTGCTCGGCTTGGACGTAGGCGACGACAGACGGGAAGGCGAGTCCCCACAGCAACCCTCCAACAACGCTCAGGGGTATGATCATCGCCATCCCGGAGTCTGAGCCCCCGCCGGAGGCGGGGCCCCTCAAGCACTTCGCCCTTCCTACGTTCTACGGCGAGTCCAGCGGGCCAGAGGCACGCAGTGCGATGACCGACCCGAGGGGGTTCCCAAAAGGCTGGTCGCTTGTCCCGGGGCAATGAGTGAACCTTTTTCATCCTCGCGCGACCTCGTAGGTCTGCCCTGGCACATGTGAAGATGACCACATGACCGAGACGAGCCGCGCAGAAAGGCTGGCGTTACGCAGAGCCGCGTATTTGGGCGCGGCGCTCCTGGCCGTCATCCTTGCCGTGGCCCTGATCTGGAGTGAGGACCTGCGCTTCGCGCACTCGTCAGGGAGGATGGAGGCGGTCGCCCGCACGCTGGGGGAGGGCGCTGAACTCAGGGATCAAAGCATCGGAAGCCTCTCGTTCGAGATCGTCTACCGGGAGGACGACCGTGTCTACTTCTATCGAGGCCAGGGCTGGGGAGGGGACGGCTACGGCTATATCTGGAGCCCCGCGAGCCGACCGAGCGATGCCGGGCACGTGGAGGGTCCGTGGTATGAGTTCCGGAACGACGCGCACCAGTGAGCCCTTCAATCCTGACGCCGCAGGTCACAGATCGATTGCTGGCGGCGCGCCTTACCCGTGAATAGAGAAAGCCCCTGGTAGATGCAGGTCTGCCAAGATCAAGCATCACCAGGAGCTTCCGTGCTGTTCTATCGTGCCGCCGTCGATTTGTCGCGTTCAACACTGACCTACGTCGCCGGGCTCATCCGCCGCCACCGCAAGGCGATCGGATCGACATGGCGACGGCTCAACCCCGGCCAGCAGGCCATGCTGGTGCTGGTCTACCTGCGCAAGGACGAGACGTTCACCGAGATCAGCGCGGGATTCGGAGTGTCGGCTACGACGGCCTGGCGGTACGTGGAGGAGACCGTCATGCTGCTGTCGGCCCGCTCACCCAAGCTCACCCAAGCCTTACGGAAGGCCAAGAAGGACGGGTTGACCCACGTCATCCTGGACGGGGCGCTCATCCACACCGATCGCGTCCGGGCCGACCGTCCCTACTTCTCCGGCAAGCATCGGCTCCACGGCATGAACGTGCAGGTGATCGCGGGTCCGGACGGGACGATCCTGTGGACCTCCGGCGCGATGCCGGGCAGTACGCACGACCTGACGGCTGCCAGAGTGTGGGGCATCCTGCGCGAACTGGAGAAGGCGGGGATCCTCACCCTGGCCGACAAGGGCTATCAAGGGGCCGAGGCCACCGTCGTCATCACCCCGTACAAGGGCCGGAACAAGCCGGCGTCCCAGAAACAGGCCAACCAATCACACGCCAAGCTCCGCGGACCCGGGGAGCGCGCGAACGCGCAGCTCAAGTCTTGGAGAATCCTGCGGAAGTTGCGCTGCAGCCCCAGCAAGGCCGGCCACCTGGTCAAGGCCATCGCCGTCCTACAGAACCGCCGCGTCGCTCATGCCGCCCGAGGATGAAATGGGTTCAGTGATACGGCCAGTCACTCGATGTACGGCTCTGTGTGGGTCAGCCCGTGATCGATGCGCCGCCTGATCGCGGGCTGGATGTCGTAGCTGTCCAGTTCGGAGGGTTCCACCCATCGAACCTCACGGGATTCCTTTGGTGCGGGCTGGAGTGTGCCGCCCAACACTTGGGCACGGAGACAGACATTTATGGGCTGGCGTACTTCGTCAACCTCGTCGTCGTGTATGTAGGCGATCACGTGATCGGGCGTGGAGAAGACTCCCACAAGCCCTGTTATGGCGATCTCGATTCCTGTCTCCTCCCGACACTCGCGAACTCCAGCGTCGGCGACTGTCTCACCCTTCTTGACTCCACCGGTCGGGATGGTCCAGAGATCGTTGTCGGTGCGGCGCAGGAGTAGAAGTTTGCCGTCGCCGTTCATAACGAACACGCTGGCTGATGCCTTACGACTGGTCGGATGAGGCGCGTGAGGGTCACGCCAGTAGTCGATTCGGCGTCTCTTCATCGTCCGGCCTCCGCTCGCACTAGCGGACGGGCCGACGCCCATACGCGCTCGAACGACTCTAGGTAGGTGTTGAACCACGATCCATCGACCCTGCGGAGGTGGAGAGTGGGCGTATACGCCGCAAGAATGCCGTAGACGTGGACATTGATCAACATCTCATCGTCAAAACGGTAGATGCTGTTGTAGAGGGGCGTGTCATGCAGTCGCACGTGAACGCTGGGCGGCATGTGCTGGGTGTAGTAGTGCAAGACCGCCGTGACGCGCCCGGCGACACCGCCGCCTATCTGTTGTTCTGCGTCGCGTGCTTCGAGCTGCTTGCCCTGAGGGTCGCCCAGAAGCAATCGGACCCTGACTCCAGACTCCGCCTTGGCGCTGAGGGTGGGCAACCAGTCGGGATGGTCCTCAGTCAAGAACAAGCCAGCGAAGGCTAGGAGATCGACATTTCGGCTGGCCGCCCGAAGCGCTTCTGTCCACTGATGTCGTGGAACGTCGGTCCGGCGAGGGTAGGTAGCGACTAGTTCGGCTCCTACCAGGGCAGCCTTATCAATTGCGTCGGGCCAGAGGTACGACTCGTCCTCCTGGAGGATCGCAGCGACCCTGTAGCGGGTTTTGGGGTAGGGGATTGCGGCTCCACTGAGCCAGCGACTAACGCTCTTTGCGCTTACCTGGGCAGCATCGGCGAGCTGTTCGACATCTAGACCAGCGCGGAGCATGGTGCGGCGAAGACGCTCATTGACCATGACGCGAGTATCCCGCCTTTAGACGACTTGGGGAATCTAGTTGGCTAAAGGATGTCCCCAGATGTCTAGCGGTGTCAGCGCGCTGTCCGGCCACCGCGTTGGAAACTTTTCGCAAACACCCCTGGTCAGACGTCGGTCGCTAGTTGAGGTCATTGTGAAACCGGGCAAAAGGGTAGGCGGGAATATAGCGGACGAAGAATATGATTCCGCTCAAGCATCAAATACCGGGCACAGTGCGCCAGTCGGCGGAAAGCGTACGACGCTGGATGCGGATCTGCTGGGCCATCGGAGGCCAAGGGACCCGATCAATCCCAACATGCCGAATGTGGCGCGGATGTACGACTACTTCCTGGGCGGGAACGACAACCTGGCGGCGGATCGGGCGGCGGCTGAGGAAGCGCTGAAGTTGAATCCGAACGCGCGGGAGTGTGCGCGGGCGAATCGGGCGTTCCTGGGCCGTGCGGTGCGGTTCCTGGCGGAGCGGGGGGTGCGTCAATTCCTGGACATCGGCAGCGGGCTGCCTGCGGTCGGCAACGTTCATCAGGTGGCGCAGGCGGTCATGCCGGATGCGCGGACGGTGTATGTGGATCACGATGCGGTGGTGCTCTGCCATGGGCGGGCGCTGCTGGCGACGGATGAGCACACGATCGTGGTGGAAGCGGATATGCGTGATCCGGCCACGATCTTGGAGTGCGCGGCTGAGCGGCTGGATTTCAGTGAGCCGGTGGCGGTGTTGCTGGTGGCGAGCCTGCATTTCGTCCTGCCTGAGGAGGATCCGTACGGGATCGTGCGGTACCTGATGGGAGGGACAGCACCGGGGAGCTACCTGGTGGTGTCGCATGTGCTGCGGACAGAGACCACCGTGCGGGCGGTGGCGGCGTATGCGCGAGCGTCGGCGCCGGTGGCGTTGCGCAGCGAGGAGGAGATCGCGGGGTTCTTCGAGGCTGTGGGTGCGGAGCTGGTGGAGCCGGGGTTGGTGCGGGTGCCGTTGTGGCGGCCGGAGATGGCGGTAGGGCTGGCGGCGCTGGATGCGGCGCGGGTGGATTTCGTGGGCGGCGTGGGGTGGCGACCATGAGTACGGCAGTGGTGAGCACGACGGGTTGTCCGGCGGGCCGGTTGGCGCGGGCGTTGGCGGATGAGCTGGGCCGTCTGGGGCTGAAGCCGGAGATCTCGGAGTGTGAGGGGATCGCGCTCGTCGGAATCTGGGCTGTCGGTCTGCCGGTGTGGTGTGAGTGGATGAACGGCGAGTGGCGGTTTCGCTGGTCGGTGGAGACGGTGCCGGGCGGTGGCGAGCGGTTCACGACCTGTCCGGGGTCGGCGGTGGAGACGGCGGCGCGGCGGGTCGTGCGGGCGGTGCGGGAACGGGCCTCGGTGATGTACGGGGATACGCGCCGGTGGGGGGTGGCGCGATGACGAGCGATGATCCGGGGTTCCTGCAAGCGCGGCTGGATGCGTTCGGGCCGTTCGTGGAGCTGCGGTGGGGACAGCGGTGGGTGCTGCGGGTGCGGGCTGCGGCGTGGGTGGCGTTCGCGGATGCGGTGCATCGGGGGCGGTATGTGCCGGAGCGGGTGCGGGTGCGGCCGGAGTGGGTGCGGGTGCGGATAGAGGAGCGTTTCGACGCGGTGGCACCGGTGGGCTGGCAGCCGAAGGTGTTCGAGGTGCCGAATCTGGTTTGGGAGCGGTTCGTGAACGGTGTGCGGGCTGGCGCGTTCGCGGAGTTGGCCGTGCTGGTGTGGAGCGGGGTGCCTGCGGAAGCGCTGCGGGGACCGGTCAACGGGCAGGCGGAGGCGGCCCTATCCGCCGAAACGATCACCAATGAGGCGCTGACCAGCGAAAACGCTGATCACGGGCCGCTCGCGGGCCAACCGGGCCAACACGGGGCAGCATAGCCGTAAAACCCCAGGTCAACCCCCTGATTGTGGACAAGCGATCGTTCTCCACAGAATCCCGCTCCACTCCCCGCCCGCCAGCCGCCGTCGTCCATCCTGAGTGCCTCCAGACCGGACCCGAGCCGGACGGGGCGAGGCCACCCCATCCGACGCGGATCCAAGCGACTCAAGCCGAACACGTCTGACCTCACCCGTCCGCCTTCCCCTTTGCCCCGACCCCTGCCCGAGCTCCATCCACCACTACGATCCCGTCCGCATGGAGGCCACCGAGCCATGAAGATCACCCTCCCTTTGCCCGACGCCATGACCTCCCTCTTCATCGTCGCCACGGATCACGCTCCGTTCGACGTCGAGTCGTTCGTGCCCTGGCGCGTCGGCGGCCCGTACCGAAGAGCCGCGATCAGCGCTGCAGGCAACGGCGCTTTGTCGGTGACCCACCACCCAACCCCGTGGAAACCCATCGAAACCAACCTCACAGACGACGAGAGACGCCGCCTCCGCCGCACAAAGCAACACATCGTGGTGGAGTCCACGGCACCCCCACACAAACTCCTTACCACCGTGCAGGTGGCCCGCGCCTCCGCCAGGGCCCTGGCTCGGGAGTGCGACGGCCTGCTGATCGACCCGCTGACCGGCTCGACCATCCTCACCTGCGGACGATGCGCCGGCGAGCCGACCCACTTCCGCCTCAACGACGACTGGCTGTCCTGGGACGTCCAGGTCCACGACGCCGCGACCTGCCCGCCCTGGGACCCGTCCGACATGGGCGCATGCGACTGCCTGCGCGTCACGTCCCGGGGCCTGCGCCGCTTCGCCCTCCCCGAGATCACCTTGGACGGCGCCGCCTGCGCCCACAACCTGTGCGCCACCAACCTCCTGCGTACGGTGGCCAACCGCCTGCTGACAGACCACCTGACCTACCTCACCACCCACCCGGCCGCCACCCACCGCAACATCGATGACTTCCTCCAGATCCACCCCTCCGACCAGCCGGACGGCGGCCTCCCGTTCGGCGTCCAGCTGACGCCGTACGACGCGGACCTGGGCGAGTTGGGCCGCACCGGCAGCATCCGCCGCCTCAAGGTGGGCCCCGCCCCCGGCGCCGGCCAGATCACCTGCCTCAAGGTCGGCCCACCATCAGGCTTCACCGGTTCCTTGAACGACTGGCTGTGCGCAACCCAGGCCTCCCACCACACCACCCTGACCTCGATCGACTGCCGAACCCCCGACCCCTCGCGAATCCTGGCCGCCTGACCAAGCCCCCAACCCGGCGCACACCGCTCCAGCTGGACACCGCTCCAGCTGGACACCGCTCCGACCGGGACACTGCTCCGACCGGGACACTGCTCCGACCGGGGCACGCTCCGCTCAAAGCGGAGTGCATACTGCTTCGGCGCAAGGAGTGGGCGTCGTGGCCTTGCACAACTGGCTCAGCGGCAGGCGTTGCGGCTGTGTACAGCCGGCGCAAGGAACCTGGTGTCTCGGTCGCGTCCCACCACAGATCGGGCGCAACCTATCCAAGACGGTTGGTGGCTCCACGTGGAAGCCGGCCCGAACCCCGTACCTGGTCCGGCTGCCTGACCGCTGTGGCGGGGCGGGGTGCGGCGAGCAGGGCGAGGGCTCGGGGCGGAGGCCGGAATCGGTCAGGTCGCGTTGAGGGCTTGGGCGGCTTCCAGGGATTCGGTGATGGCTGAGGGGATGTCCACAACCGGGAAGATGACGTGGCGGATGGTGCGGGAGCGGTCGATCAGCAGGATCAGGCGCTTGAGCTTCATGGCCTGACCGGCTCGGAACGTCGGCAGCCTCAGGGCGGCGGCCAGGTGCAGGTCCATGTCCGAGAGCAGCGGGAACGGGATCGACTCGGCGGTGGCGAAGGCCGCCTGCTCGTCCGGGCGTTGCGTGCTCACGCCGTGGACGGCGACGCCGGCGGCGGTGAACTCGGGGTAGCGGTCGCGGAACAGGCGGTTTTCCAGGGTGCAGCCCATGGCCCCGGGGACCTGGTCCCAGTCGGGGGGGAGGGAAGCGGCCAGGCCGGTTGACGGGTAGGCGAACAAGATCGTCGCGTTCGCGGTGTCGGAGACCACGTCGAGGTGATGGGAGGAGGGAAGCGCGGCGAGGGAGGCCTGACGGCGGGGTTCGTTCATGGCCGCGTGCTGGTGAGAGGACGTGGTTGCTTCCTGCCAGTGGGCAGGGGTTGCCGTCCGCTGCGGGTGGGGAGGGATTGTCGTCCCCTGCCGGTGGGCAGGGGTTGCCGTCCCCTGTGCGTGGGGAGGGGTTGTCGCCTCCTGAGGGCGGTCGGGGGTGGTCGCTTGCTGCCGTTGGGCGGATGCGGCTGGGTCCTGTTGACGGGCGGAGACGGTTGCGCCCTGCGGGTGGGCGGAAGTGGCCGTGGTGGATCGCCGGCTGTAGAGGGATGCTTCCCGCCGCTGGGCGGAGGGGTGTCCGTCCTGCTGGTGGGCAGGAGCGCCTGCCTCCTGTGGGTGGGCAGGAGCGCCTGCCTCCTGTGGGTGGGCAGGAGCGCCTGCCTCCTGTGGGTGGGCAGGAGCGCCTGCCTCCTGTGGGTGGGGTGGGGTGGTGG
>NZ_JBFANM010000174.1:0-8092 GCF_040674815.1 Nonomuraea sp. NPDC049709 | reverse complement strand
GCCGCCACCAGGGCCAGGCCGCGGCGGCGGGGTCGGCGCTCGCGGACCTGGAGGTACCGACCCGGCGCGGGTGGCCGCTCTTCCTCGGCCATGTCCGGGCGGCCGGAGGGCGCGGTCACGGCTTCGGGGACGACCGGACACGGCGGCGGGGCGGCCGCCGGGGAACCGGCCAGTGAGGCGGCGGGTGAGGCGGCGGGTGAGGCGGCGGGTGAGGCGGCGGGTGAGCCGGCCAGGGAGTCGGCGGGTGAGGCGGTCAGTGAGCCGGCGGGTGGGGCGGCTCGGGAGGCGGCCGGTGGGACGGCTCGTGAGGCGGCTCGTGAGACGGCTCGTGAGACGGGCCTCCAGGCTGCCGGAGAGGCGGTGCCGGGCGAGCCGGGGGCCCGGACCCGTGCCGGAGCCCGAGCGTGGACACGAGACGGTGGGGAGGCGTCCGTGAACGGACGGCCGCCCGCCGGGGAGAGCGGGCTGAGGCGGCAGGCCGCCGTCGCGCTGGTGCTCCTCGGCGTCGTGATCCTGGCGATGACCGCCTTCACCACTCCGTGGCACGTGCTGACCGGCGGGCCGCCCGATCCGGCCCGCGACTTCAGTGCCGCCCAGATCGCCAGGGCGGAGGCGTTCGACGCGGCCACGAGCCTGCCGAGCTACCTGTCGCTCGCGCTGACGATCGTCTTCGCCGGGCTCCTGCTCGCCACCCCGCTCGGGGCCAGGGCGGTGGGACGGCTCAAGGGCCCCTGGTGGCTGCGGGTGATCCTCGGCGTCGTGGTCATCACCGCGATCGTCGAGCTGGTCAGGTGGCCGCTGGGCGTCTGGTTCGAGACGATCGTGCGCGACTATGGCCTGTCCACCCAGGACTGGGCCGGCTGGGCGGTCGACCGGCTGAAGAACCTGGGCGTGCAGGTGTTCCTGGTCTGCGTGATGTTGGTGGCGCTCGTGGCGCTGGCCCGCAAGGTGCGGCGGTGGTGGATCCCCGCCGCGGCGGGGGCCTTCGCGCTGACGGTGGTGGCGTCGTTCGTGTACCCGGTGGTGTTCGAGCCGATGTTCAACGACTTCACCTCCATGCCGCAGGGCGCGCTGCGGACGAACCTGCTCGACATGGCCGAGCGGGACGGCGTGCCGGTCGAGGACGTGCTGGTGGCCGACGCCTCGCGCCGGACGACGGCGCTCAACGCGTACGTGTCCGGCTTCGGCGCCACGCGCCGCATCGTCGTCTACGACACGCTGCTCCAGGCTCCGCAGCCGGAGGTCGAGCTGGTCGTGGCGCACGAGCTGGGCCACGCCAAGTACGACGACGTGCTCCACGGCACGCTCATCGGCGGCCTGGGCGCCGGGCTGGGCGCGATCGCGCTGTTCCTCGTCTTCACACCGCTCCGGCGGCGCACCGGTGTCACCTCGATCACCGATCCGCGGGCGGTCGGCGCGCTGGTGGGGCTCATGACCGTCGGCTCGCTGCTCATCGGCCCGTTCGAGAACGTGGTCAGCCGGCACATCGAGGCCCGGGCCGACGTCCACGCGCTCGACCTGACGAAGGATCCGGCCACGTTCATCGCCATGCAGAAACGCTTGGCAGTGACCAATATTTCCGACTTGTCGCCGAATGCGGTGGAATATGTGCTCTATGCCTCCCATCCCTCCGGCCCCGAGCGCATCGCCATGGCCCGCTCATGGGCCGAGCTGAACGGCGTACCCGTACCGTGACCGACCCCGCGGCCGGGCCCAGAGTGGTCTTCGTGACGAACGACTTCCCGCCCCGACCGGGCGGCATCCAGTCGTTCGTGCACGGGCTCGCGCTGCGCACGCCCGGCGTGGCCGTCTACGCCCCCGCCTGGCCGGGGTGCGCGGAGTTCGACCGGCGCCAGCCGTACCGGGTCGTCCGGCACCCGACGCGGCTCATGCTGCCCACCCCGGCCGTCGCGCGGACCGCGGCCGGGCTGGTGGCCGAGCACGGCGCGGACACCGTGGTGTTCGGCGCGGCGGCGCCGCTCGGCCTGCTCGCGCCGCGCCTGCGCCGGGCGGGCGCGCGCAGGGTGGTGATGCTCACCCACGGCCACGAGGCGTCGTGGGCGAGCGCGCCGGGCTTCCGCTCGGTGCTGCGCAGGATCGGCCGGCACGCCGACGTGGTGACGTACCTGGGGGAGTACACGCGCGAGCGGCTGGCCGCCGCCATCCCCGCGGACAAGCTCGTACGGCTCGCGCCCGGCGTGGACGTCGGGCAGTTCCATCCCGGCGCGCCCAAGGCCGAGCTGGGGCTGCCGGGCCGGCCGGTCGTCGCGTGCGTGTCGCGCCTGGTGCCGCGCAAGGGCCAGGACCAGCTCATCAGGGCCTGGCCCCAGGTGCTGCGCGCGGTGCCGGAGGCGGTGCTGCTGCTGGTGGGCGGCGGCCCGTACCGGAGGCGGCTGGAGCGGCTGGCCGCCGGGCAGGAGTCGATCCGGTTCACCGGCACGGTGCCGGCGGCCGCCCTGCCCGGCTACTACGCGGCGGCGGACGTGTTCGCGATGCCGTGCCGTACCCGGTTCGGAGGGGTGGACGTGGAGGGGCTCGGGATCGTGTTCCTGGAGGCGTCCGCGACCGGGCTGCCGGTGGTGGCGGGCGCGTCCGGCGGCGCGCCCGACGCGGTGCGGGCCGACGAGACGGGGCTGGTCGTGAACGGGGAGGACGCGGACGAGGTGGCGCAGGCCATCGTCGAGCTGCTGACCGATCCCGACAAGGCACGCAAGATGGGCGCGGGCGGTCGCGACTGGATCGCCCGCGAATGGGCCTGGGACCAGGTCGCCGCCCGATTCCGTGCTCTTCTCTAGGGGCTCTTCTCTAACCCTTCGTGGACCCCAGCGTGAGCCCGGCGACGAACTGCTTGTGCAACATCTGGAAGACGATCAGCGTCGGCAGCGCCACCAGCACCGAGCCGGCGGCCAGCAGGTTGTAGTCGGTGAAGAACTGGCCGCGCAGGTTGTTCAGCGCCGAGGTGACGGGCAGCTTGTCGCCCGACGACATCAGCACCAGGGCCCACAGGAAGTCGTTGTACATCCAGGTGAACTGCAGCGTGGCCAGCGCCGCCAGCACCGGACGGCACAGCGGCAGCGTCAGCCGCCAGTAGCGCGTCCACACCCCGGCCCCGTCCACCAGCGCCGCCTCGGTGATCTCCACGGGGATCGTGCGCATGAAGTTCGCCATCACGAACACGCAGAAGCCGAACTGGAACGCCACGTGGATGAGGATCAGCCCCAGGTAGGAGTCGTAGAGCGACTGCGAGTCCGACAGCCAGGCGGGCAGCGGGACGAGCGTGTAGAGCGTGTAGAGCGGCGTGATGAGGACCTGCGGCGGCAGCAGGTTGCCCGCGGTGAACACGATGAGCAGCGTCTTGCGCCCGGGAATGCGCAGCCGCGCGATCGCGAAGGCCGTGAACGAGGCCAGCGCCAACGTGATCAGCACACCGGGAACGACGATGATCAACGTGTTCAGATAGTAGTGAGGTATTTCGGCCTGGCTCCACGCCTTTCCGTAGTAGTCGAGCGTGAGGTTCTCCGGCAGCGAGAAGTACCCCAGGCGGGCGGTCTCGTCGTACGGCCGCAGCGACGCGTACACCGCCAGCACGAGCGGCAGCAGCCAGCCCAGCCCCACCAGCACGAGGAAGGCGTGCAGCAGGACGCGCAGCGGCCGGACCGGGCGCCGCGTGGGGGCGCGCCGCTCCTGGGCCGGGGGAGCGGGGGCCGGGGCGGTGAGGGTCATCGCTCCTCCCTGAACAGCTGCGACAGGTACGTGATGATGAACCCCATCGAGATCACCAGCAGGATCACCGCGATCGCCGAGCCGAACCCGATCCTGCTGGCCTCGCCCACGATGTTCTCGGTCACCAGCACCGACAGCAGCTCCAGCCCGTTCCTGCCCTTGTTGATGGCATAGACGATGTCGAACGCCCGCAGCGCCTCGATCACCGTGATGACCAGCACGATCACGTTGACCGGCCGCAGCGTCGGGAACACCACCCGGAAGAACGCCTGCCGCTCGCTGGCCCCGTCGATGGCCGCCGCCTCCTTCAGCGCCGGATCGACCGCCTTGAGCCCCGCCAGATAGATGATCATGACGTAGCCGACGTGCCGCCAGCCCGCCGCGACCATGACCACCCAGATGTTGACCGAGCTGTCGCCCAGCCAGTCCACGCTCAGCCCGGTCACCGCGTTCAGCACGCCGTAGTCGGTGGAGTAGACGAGCTGCGCGATGAAGCCGACCACGGCCAGCGACAGCACGACCGGCATGTACAGGGCGCTCTGGTAGACCCGCGACAGCCGCAGCCGCCGGTCCAGCAGCACCGCGCAGAACAGCCCGAACGGCGTCGCGACCAGACCGAGGAAGGCCAGCCACAACACGTTGTTGCGGACCGCCGACCAGAACGGCGGGTACTCGGCCGACAGGTCGTGGTAGTTCTGCCCGCCCACCCACTCGATGGGCCCGATGCCGCCCCAGTCGGTGCCGGACAGCCCGATGGAGGCCAGCGTGGGCCCCCAGATGAAGCTCACGTTGACGGCGATGGCCATCCCCAGCCCGATGACCAGGACGGTCACGTCGCGGGCGGAGTAGCGGCGGGTCTTGACTGCCATCAGCGGAAGATGTTGGCCTTCTGCTTCTCGATGCTCGTCAGCAGCGAGTCGATCTCGTCGGGCTTGCTCACGAACGACTGCAGCGACGGGATCATCACGGTGGAGGCGAAGTCCGGCCGCGTGTCACGGTCGAGGAACTGCGCGATGTGCGTGGCCTTCGACACCAGCTCCGCGCCGCGCTTCTGCAGGGCGCTGTAGCCGGAGGTGTCGGCCTTGGAACTGGCGGCCAGCGTGCCGGGGTCCAGCTTGGTGGCGATGTTCTGCGAGGAGGCCTGGCCGAAGTGCTTGAGCAGGGCCTTGGCGCCCTCCACGTTCTTGGCCTTGGCGGAGATCATGTAGCCGTCGATGGGGGCGTCGATCGAGTCGGTGCCGTAGGTCGGGTTGATCTCCGGGAAGGTGAAGAAGTCGAGGTCGTCGCGGTCGGCCTCGGGGAACTGCTGGGCGACGAACATCCCGAGCAGGTACATCCCGGTCTTCTTCTGGGCCAGCGACTGCCCGGCCTCCTGCCACGTACGGCCCAGCGCGGCCGGCTGGTGGAACTCCATCAGCCCCCGCCAGGTGTCGAAGACCTGCTTGACCCGGGGATCCGTCCACGACTCCTTGCCGCCCATGAGCGCGATGTGGAAGTCGTAGCCGTTCATCCGCATGTTGAGGATGTCGAACGTGCCCATCGCCGGCCAGCCGTCCTTGTCGGCGAACGCGATCGGGATGAGCCCGTCGGTCTTCATCTTCCTGGCCAGCGCGGTGAACTCGTCCAGCGTGGCCGGTGGCTCGTACCCCTTCTCCTGCCAGACGCTCTTGCGGTAGAAGACCGCCCACGGGTAGTACGTGAACGGCACGAAGTACTGCTTGCCGTCGATGCCGGTCGACTGGTCCTTGAACGCCTGCGTGTAGTCGGCGCCGATCTCCCGCCACACGTCCGAGATGTCGATGGCCAGCCCCTGCTCGGCGAAGAACTGCATCCGGTAGCCCGCGAACCAGGTGAAGACGTCCTCGGGCGTGCCCCTGAGATAGCGGTTGATGTTCTCCTGGAACGTGTTGTGGTCCACCGTGTTGATCCGGGTCGTGGCCTGTGTGAAGCCCTTCACCACGGTGTCCAGGGACTTCTTCGGGATCTCGTCGGAGGCGTTCGAGCCGATCGTGACGGTGCCCAGGCCACCGCCGGTCGGCTGCCCGGGCGCTGGGGAGTCGGAGCCGCACGCGGCCAGGACGGCCGGAACGCCGAACGCGGCGGCGCTTCCGAGCAGGAGATTACGGCGGGAAATCGGCGATCGTCGGTCCATGGTGGTTCCTCCTTGCCGGACCCTTCCGAGCCGGACCCTTCAGATTCCCCCGAGTTCACACACCTTCCTTCATCGAAGGGCCAACATTTCGGACTGTCAACGCCCGGTTTCGTGATGATTTGCCGGAAGCCGCGGCGCCGGAGTCATGTCATGATGCGAACGCGGACGTGTCGGAACCTGTTGGGATCTGGTGATGCCGATGCTCGCCCCGCAGCGCCGGCAGGCGATCCTCGAGCTGGTCAGGCAGCATGGCGGTGTCCGGGTGGTCGAGCTGGTCCGCGCGTTCGGCGTCTCCGACATCACCATCCGCCGCGACCTGGAGCTACTGGCCGAACGCGGGCTGCTGGCCAAGGTACGCGGCGGCGCCACCACGATCGACGAGCCCGGCTTCGCCGCGAAGTCCGTCCGCCAGGAGGCCGAGAAGCAGGCCATCGCCCGCCGCGCCGCGGCCCTCGTGTCCCCGGGCGCCGCCGTGGGCCTGTCGGCCGGCACCACCACCTGGACCCTCGCCCACCACCTGACCACCGTCCCCGGCCTCACCGTGGTCACGAACTCGGTGCGCGTCGCCGACGTCTTCCGGCACGCGGGCCGGCCCGACCAGACGGTCGTGCTGACCGGCGGCGTACGCACGCCCTCCGACGCCCTGGTCGGCCCGATGGCGGTGGCCTCGATCCGCCGGCTCAACGTCGACCTGCTGTTCCTCGGGGTGCACGGCATGACCGTCAGGGCCGGCTTCACCACGCCCAACCTGATGGAGGCCGATACCGACCGGGCCCTGGTGGAGGCGGCCACCCGCCTGGTCGTGCCCGCCGACCACACCAAGTGGGGCACGGTCGGCATCAGCACCATCGCCGAGCTGTCCGAGGCCGACGTACTCGTCTCCGACGCCGGCCTGTCCCCGTTCGCCAGGGACGCGCTGGCCGGTCACGTCGGCGAGCTCCTCATCGCCGACCCCCCGGAAACCGCCACCCCGGCCCCACCCTGATCCGCGCCGCCGCCGTCAACGCGGGCGTGGACGAGGCGATCAGCGACCTGCCGGACGTCTACGACACCGCGCTGACCAGGAGGCCGAGCACGACGTGCACCTGCGCATGCGCCGCCACCGCTCCGACCGCAGGACCGGACCCCGGCCCACGGCCGAACGACCTGCCGTCAGCTCCGGCCTGGCCAGGCGAGGGCCGGGACACCTGAACAGAATGGCGGCGGTGGCGGGCGCGAGAAAGGGCCCGAGAGAAGGGCCCGAGAGAAGGGCCCGAGAGAAGGGCCCGAGAGAAGGGCCCGAGGAAGAGCGCGGCCGGGTCAGTGGCCGCTGTAGAGGTCGTCGATGTCCTTGGCGAAGTCCCGCATCACGAGATTGCGCTTGACCTTGAGCGTGGGCGTGAGGTGCCCGCTCTCCTCGGTGATGTCCACGTCCAGGATGGCGAACTTCTTGATCTGCTCGGCCTTGGACACCGAGAGGTTCGCCCGGTCCACCGCCGCCTGGATCTCGTCCCGCACCTTCGGGTCGGAGCGCAGGTCGGCGACGGTCGAGCCGGCCGGCATGGCCTCCGGGTCGAGCGTGATCAGGGCCGCGACGAACGGCCGCCCGTCGCCCACGATCATGGCCTGGGAGATCAGCGGATGGGCCCGCAGCGCGTCCTCCAGCGGGCCGGGCGCCACGTTCTTGCCCGCCGCCGTCACCAGGATCTCCTTCTTGCGCCCGGTGATCCGCAGGTAGCCGTCCGCGTCGAGCTCACCGATGTCGCCCGTGTGGAACCAGCCCTCGGAGTCGATCACCTCGTCCGTGGCGGAGTCGTTGTGCCAGTAGCCGGGGAAGACGTTCCGGCCCCTGGCCAGGATCTCGCCGTCGTCGCCGATGCGCAGCGTGACGCCGGGCAGCGGCTTGCCGACCGTGCCGATCTTGTTGGCGCCCGGCATGTTGACCGAGCACGGGGCGGAGGTCTCGGTGAGCCCGTAGCCCTCGAAGACCTCGATGCCGACGCCGCGGAAGAAGTGGCCCAGCCGGTCGCCCAGCGCCGAGCCGCCGCACACCGCCGCCGAGAGCCGGCCGCCGGTGGCCGCGCGCAGCTTGGAGTAGACCAGCCTGTCGAACACCGCCCGCTGCAGCCGCAGCCCGAGCGGTGCGCCTCCCGAGCTCTCGGCCTTGCTCCAGGCCACCGCCACGTCCACCGCGCGGGCGAAGATCTTGCCCTTGCCGCCCGCGATGGCCTTCTGCTC
>NZ_JBFANM010000173.1:0-8575 GCF_040674815.1 Nonomuraea sp. NPDC049709 | reverse complement strand
GGTTCAGCTGGTCGTCTCCGACGCCCACCGCGGCCTGGTGGAGGCGATCGGTGCCGCCCTGCCTGGGGCGGCGTGGCAGCGGTGTCGCACGCACTGAAGCCGTAAAAGATCAACTTGTCGGCGTGTCGCGATCGTTTGGCACTGCGGCAAGCAGATCCGCAGCAGTGCGATATCGGATCGGCGCCGCGGCGGAAATGTGGCCTGTCTGCTGGAGCAGGGGACGAGTTTCGCGGATGACGTTGCCGATGGAGGATCTGCAAACATCGCCCAGAGCATCGGTCAGGACCTCCATGGTGCAGAGTTTCCGCTGGTAGAGGATCGTCAGCAAGACCCGTTCGCTGTTGCTGATCTTCTGAGGGAAGACGCCAGATCGGGTCCCGGATTGGCGGGGACCGCCTCGCCGCTGGTAGCCGAGGCGTTCGCCTTGAGCGACCTGTAGTGCGGCGAGACGCTGGATGAGGAGGCGAAGTTCGTCGCGAGAGATCCCGGTCAGAACCGGGTGGGACAGCCGGTCGATGATCGCGGCTCGTGCGGGGCGCTGGTCGGTGTCCAAGAAGTCCAGGAGAGCGGCGGGTTTGGTGAAGCGGACCTGCGCGGTTGCGGCCTGATGGCCGTGGTCTTCCAAGACTCTGCGGGTTTCCTTCACCAGGTCGGCGATGCAGACGTCGGTGACCTCCAGCAGGTCCGCCAGTACCTTCATGGAGCAGACCTGCCGCTGGTAGAGCAGGGTGAGCAGGAGGCGGGCCGCGTCGTCGAACAGGGGCTTGACGCGAAGCTTACCGGTGGCTCGCCGAGCCCGGCCGCCGCGTTGTTGGCTGTGTCGTTCCTGGGTGCGGGCGGCTTGGGCAGGAGCGAGTATGGCGGCCAACTGCTTGAGCTGGGCCGGGCTCATGCCGGTCAAGAGCGGGTGGGCCAGCCGGGCGAGCATGGCCTGGCGCCATTGCGCGGGCCCTTCGGTCTCGCCGATGGGTCGATCCGGGCTGGACTCATCGGTGGGTGCGGGGTGCAGCGTGTAGTTCCAGCTGCTGTGGGTGGCGTGCCGCTCCAGCGGCAGGGCGGCGAAGCGCTCTTTGCTGATCGCGATGCCGGTGGGATAGTCGCCGGTGTCCAAGATGGCCTCCACCCGGAGCCCGCCGCTGGTGCGGGTGGTGGTGATGGTGTTGACCACCACTTCGTGGCTGGTCAACGACCTGCCGCGCCAGTTGAGGGTGATGTGGGAGAACAGCCGGTGTTCGATCTTGTTCCATTTCGAGGTGCCGGGAGGGAAGTGGCAGACCGTGATGGCCAGCCCGGTCTCGGCGGCCAGTGCGGCCAGTTCGCTCTTCCAGACGCGGTAGCGGTAGCTGTTGGAGCCGCCCGCGTCCGCGGTGATCAGTAGACGGCCGGCGTGCGGGTAGTCCTGGCTGCCGCGTGCTTTCCACCAGCGGCGAATGGACTCCACGGCGAAGACTGAGGTGTCGTGGTCGACGCCGACGTTCACCCAGCCGGTGTTGCGGGTGAGGTCGTAGATCCCGTACGGGATGGCCTGCTCGACCTGCGGGCCGGTGAAGAAGCTGTGGTCGACGACCTGGACCGGGTCGCCCTTCGGCCGCCACTCGCGGCCGACATTGGGCAGCAGGCCCAGCTGTTCCCGCTTCTTGGTGGGGGCTCACCCCGCAGTGTGGACACCGGTTGTCATGCGGCGAGCAGTACCCTATCGATGGTCTGCTGCTCGTAGTCGATCGGGCTGAGGTAGCCGAGGGTGGAATGTCTCCTGCGGGTGTTGTAGCGAGTGATCCACTTGAAGACGGCCAGGCGGGCCTCACGCGCCGAGGGCCAGCGCTTGGCGCCCTGCAGTGTTTCGCGTTTGAGGGTGGCGTTGAACGCCTCCGCGGCGGCGTTGTCGGCGCTTGTGCCGACGGCTCCCATGGACTGGCGCACCCCGAGCTCGGCACAGACCCCGGCGAATTCGGCCGAGGTGTACTGCGCCCCATGATCGGCGTGGAAGATCGCGCCGTGCAGGCTGCCCCGCGTCGCAGCGGCTGCGCGCAGCGCGTCGGTTACCAGCTCAGTACGCATGTGATCGGCGATCGACCAGCCCGCCAGCCGCCGCGAGCCCAAGTCCAGCACGGTCGCCAGATACAGGAACCCGCCGTCGCCGACGGGCAGGTAGGTGATATCGCCGACATAGCGCCGGTTCGGGCCAGGTGCGGTGAAGTCCCGCCGGATCAGGTCCGGCACCTTCTGATGCGACGGCTCGGGCACCGTGGTGCGCACCTTCTTGCGCAGGTGCAGCCCGACGATGCCGGCGCGGCGCATCACCCGCGCCACCCGCTTGTGGTTGACCCGGCGGCCTCGGGCACGCAACTCGGCGGTGACGCGCGGACTGCCGTAGGTGCCGTCGAACTCCCCGTGGATCTGCCTGATCTCCGCGGCGAGTACGGCATCGGCCGCGGCCCGCTCCGCCCGGGCCGGCGCGGCCTTGATCCACCGGTAGAACCCCGAGCGGGACACCTTCAGCACCCGGCACAGCCGCTTGACGCCGAAGACGTCCCGATGGTCATCAACGAACTCGAAGCGGCTCACCAGTTCGTAAGGTCGGCCCGGAGCGCGGTGCCGGTCTTGCGACCGGTCCGTTTCTCCGGACCGCCTTCCGAACCCGGCGTACCCGTCTCCGAGTACCGGGCTCTCCACGGATGCTGCCGTCTATCGGGCTGGTTGAACCCATGGGCTGGGAATCTTGGCGCCGCGATAGCGATACCGGGTGACCGGGATCTTCTCGATGCCGCGCCAGGTGACCCCGTTCGCCGAGAACGGCAGCCATCGCCCGGCGGGGGTGGTGTGCCGTCGGCGGAACTCCTTCCAGTTCCAGCGATGCCGCTGGCGCAGCAACCTGGCCAGCCTCCACCAGGTGAAGGAGTCCAGGTTGGCGAAGACGCGCTTGGCGATCGCATGCTGGAAGTAGAACGCCCATCCGCCCATGACCCGGTTCAGCTGGGCCAGCAGGGCGTCCAGGTTCAACGGTGAGGTCTTGCGGGTCAGCGCACGGATCTTCGCCTTCAGCCGCCGGATCGGGTCCTTGGCGATGAAGGTGTAGACGTGCCAGGTGTTCGTGCCTCGCTTGCGGCGCCACTGGATGTGAAACCCCAGGAAGTCGAACCCCTCGCTCATGTGCACGACCTGAGTCTTGGCCGCAGACAGCCGTAACCCCATAGGGGCCAGCACCTGAGCGATCTGTTCGCACAACTCGCGGACGTGCTCCTCGGAGCCGTTGACCAGGACGACAAAGTCGTCCGCGTAGCGGACGATGCGCCAGGTCGCGGCTCCTTTGGCGCGCAGGGTGGTCCTCCGTTTCGGGGAGGAGAACGCCCCGCCCGGCCGCCACGGCTGGTGCAGGTGCTCATCGAGCACCGACAGCGCGATGTTGGCCAGCAACGGAGAGATGATCCCGCCCTGCGGTGTCCCGGCAGGCGTGTCCTGGCGTTCGCCGAGTTCGGTCATGATCCCGGCCTTGAGGAACGCCTTGATCAGAGCCAGGACCTTCTTGTCCTTGATCCGGTCACGGACACGGTCCATCAGCGCGGCGTGATCGATCTCGTCGAAACACGCCGCGATGTCCGCATCCAGCACCCAGCGGTAGCCGTGTGTGCCCATGTGCTGGATCTCGGCAATCGCGTCCTGAGCTCGTCGCCGGGGCCGAAACCCATAGGAGACCGGCAGAAAGTCGGCCTCGAAGATGGGCTCCAGCACCAGTTTGAGCGCCGCCTGGACGACCCGGTCGGCGATCACGGGAATGCCCAGCCGCCGCACCTTCCCGGCCCCGCCCGGCTTGGGAATCAGTCTCTCCCGTACCGGCAACGGCCGGAACGCACCCGTCCTGAGCTGAGTGCGCAGCTCGTCCAGGAAGCCCGGGACGCCGATCCGCTCCTCGACGTCGGCGGCGGTCACGCCGTCCACGCCCGCGGTCCGGCCACCCCGGTTGCCCGCCACCCGGTCGAACGCCATCAGCAGCGTCGCCGGGTCATGCACGAAATTGAACAAGTCCTCGAACCGGCGGCCAGGATCAGCCGCCGCCCAACGGTGAAGCTTGGCCTGCATCTCCGATACCCGCCGACCAGGCCCCAACAGGACCTGATCCGGCCAGGCGCTCCCATTCGGGGGCGCATCTTTCGGCATTACAGCCTCCCAACGTCTCCTCGCTTCCGCTGCCGCCCTTCCCCAGGTGGCCGGCTCTCCCGGCCTCGAAGTACTACGGCGGCTCCGCCCCACCCGGCCCATTCGGCGGTCGATGCGCCTATCCCACGCGCCGAACTGGCGGCTCGTCTCGCGGGAAGTGGAACCGGGTGGTTCCCGTGTTCGCTGTGATCCGCTCGGCGAAGGAGGAGCCCGCCTGCATCCCTGCGGCATCGCCATAAGTACGCCGTGGGCCTTCCTCATGGCCTCCCCGGACGGCAGAGACAAACCATCCCAGGAGTTCCCCGGACCACCACTTGGGTGGCGGGTGCGCACCGCTCCCGGCCCCCATCCACCAGGTTCGAGCCGGTCTCGCATTGAGGGACGTAATGACGACAGTTCCTCACGTACTCCTTTCCGCCTCGCTCACCGGACCCGCACCATCTGGCAGTGCTGACACGTCCCGGCTTTGTCAGGGCCGCTTGCCGCCCTCCCCGGCATCACCCGGATCGAGCTGCCCTCAGCTTCCCCGCCCTGCCACGACAGGACGGACGACGAAGGTCTTGCACCTTCGTACGGACCATCAACGCCTCACGGCGCACGTCTCTCCCGCGAAATATTTCGCCGCCCGGCGCAGGATGTCGCGCTCCAGCTCCAGCTCCCGAATCCGGGCCTTGAGCTGCTTGTTCTCCTCTTCCAGCACGTCGTCGGACGATAGCGGACCCCGCGCCGGCTTCCTGGCCGGGCCCCGCGCCTTGACGCCCGCGCTGCCGTCGGCCCGCGCCTGACGCACCCAGTTACGCAGCGTCTCCCGGCTGATCCCCAGATCCTCAGCCACCGAGGCCAGCGTCCGTCCCGAATCGGACAGATACAACGCGACGGCGTCCGCCTTGAACTCCGGCGGATACGACTTCATCGCCACGTGGAACTCCTTGTCTCCGGATCTCCATCATCCGGTACTCAAGGTGTCCACACATCGGGGGCAGGGCCCGTGCCTTGATGCGCGGCGTATGACCTGTCTGGGGCCGCCGAGGTGCGTGGCAAGCGTGATCTGTGTTCTCCGCGGATGGGAACGTAGCCGGACTCAGCCATCGTCATGGCCGCACCGCCAGCCGGCAGATCGCCTCACACAGCCGGGGGAAGGGTATACCGACCGCCTGCGCCGCTTGCGGGAACAGGCTGTTCGGGGTCAGTCCGGGAAGGGCATCGACCTCCAGACACCAAATCCGGCCCTCTTGGTCCACGCGGAAATGGGCGCTGCTGTAGGAGCCCAGCCTGAGCGTCCGGTGTGCCCGGACAGCAAGCGCGCGCAACTTCGCTTCCAGACTGATAGGCATCTCTGCCGGGAAGACCGCCACGGCGTCGCCGAGCTGGTATTTGGCCTCGTAGTCAAAGACTTTCTTGTTCTTGAGCCTGATCTCGCCCACGGCCAGGGACCGGCCGTTAAGCACCCCGACGGCGAAATCGCGGCCGGCCACGAAGCGCTCGACAATCACGTCGGCGTAGTGGACCTGCAGCTGGCGCACGGCATCAGGGAACGCGTGCGGATTCGTGACGAGGGTGAGGCCGATCACGGAGCCCCGCGCGTTCGGCTGGACGACCACCGGACCATCCAATGGAGGCAGGCTATCGCCGTTCCGGATCACGTTCCAATCGGGGGTACGGATATCCGCCGCTCGCAGAAGTCGCTTGGACAGGTCTTTGTCCGTGGCCACGGTGGTGGCCACATGGAGACCACCGGTGTACGGCAGCCCGGCCGATTCGAGGACGGCCTGGACCCCGCCGTTCTCGCCGGTGCTGCCGTGCAAAGCCAGGAAGACCACATCCACGCCCATCAGTTGCTCTGCGAGCCGGGGACTCACAGCCGCACTGGCAAGCAGTTCCGGAGTCGGCGGGAGGTTGTGGATCTCAGCTTGGAGGCATCGCTCTTCGTCGGCGCCGCTAAGCCTGCCCTGGGACAGATCGACGGCATGTACACGATGCCCGCACTCGCGTAGCGCGCCCACTACGTGCCACGCGCTGGCGGCTGAGACGCCCCGCTCGGAACCGCTACCGCCGAACAACACCGCCACACTGAGAACTTCGTGAGACTGCGCCGTCATGACATGCGATCATCGAATGCCCGGACGATCGCGCCCAAGCCGTGGTAGAGCTGCGTCATGTCTTCCATGATGAGGACCTCTATCTGAATACCTCGCCCCGTCTTTCCCGTCTCAGCCATGTCTACGAGAATGGGCCGAACAAAATCGTTGGGGGCAAAGTGCGAATTGCCGATAACCGCCGTCTCCTGGCATCGCGTAGGTGAAATCCACCGAACACCGCGTGGTCGACGCCTATTTCGGCAGGGGGCGATGATGGTGCCAAAGGGCTCGTCACGGACGGTTGAGCCGCCACTTATCAGATTGAGCGCGTCGTCGCTTCGCCATATGTGTTGGGGCACCACCAAGTTGATGAGAAGTCCGACGAACGTGTGGGTCGGTAAGGCCGGACAGCACCACGAGAATTCTGCCGCAGAAAACAGGTCCCAACCAGGCAAGGTAGCGGACACTTCCCGGACATCATCGCTCAGCTTTAACCAAGCGGAGGACCACATCACAACGTGTCTGATCGGCAAGCCCAGGAGGGGCGGCAAAGCCGCCCCGGTCGACGTCTGCGCAGGAGGTCATCGCTGTTGCCAGCGGTGAGACCGGCGAGGAGCGACCGGTCCCCGATGAGCCCGACGGCTCTGGCCACCAGGGCCGCGTCGGGCTCGAGGACATCGCGCAATCCCGGTCCAGCGATCACGGTCAGCTCGGGGAGCTGGGGTGCCCACCAGACATGATGATGACCTGGCCCAGGCAGCTGCCACGTGTATGCACGGTCGCCGGAACACCTCTGCCCTCATAGGACATTCGGCTGCGGCGGCGCAGAGGCGTGCTCTGGGCGGCGATATGAAGGCAGCCCGCGAGCGAGGCATGGTGACAACCTCGCCTTCACATGCCCCCGCATTCTGGTGGTCCCCCGGTGCCCGGCAACGATGAGCGCGGCCCACAGTTCCTCGGCACGCACAGTGGACCACCGACCAAGCGGAACCAGCCCGTGCCCGGCGTACCTCAAGCCCCTCGGGGTATCCAGTTCCTGGGCGAGGCCAGCCGAGGACCACCGCGGCGGATTAGAGCGCGACGGATGAGCTGCCCGGTACTTCAACCCCGAGACCATGACGATCGTGTCCGACCTACACGCACGCGCCGAGGCGATCCTGCCCTGCTCGGGCGGTGGACCGACAACAAATCGCCAGCACTCGTGGGCCGATGGCGGATCCGGACATCAACCCCATCACGGCGGCATTGAACGCGTGGCCAAAGTACGCGGCATCGTTCACGCGGCCGCTGTTGACGAGCTGAAAACCAAGCCCGTCGGCCGAGTGGCAGGAACACCGCAGCGGCCAGCTGAGCTAGAGGCCGCTCAACAATGACCTGGTCGCCGAGATTACCCGCTCACCCTTTCCGTGGTCGTCGTGCCAGAGCACGCGGCTGAGTCCCCGGCTCCGGCCCGGGACTCAGCGCCCGGACTGCTTGACGTGCGGCCCAGGTCCGGTCTTGAAGCGGCCCACTGGACGGCTGCAGCACGCGATCTGCACCGTCGACTGAAGCACATGCGATACACACGCCCCTCCAGGGCCCCGGACAGCGCGCTGCGGCAGTCGGCCCTGGAGGCGTTCCGGGTTTGAACGGGCGTTGGGCAGTCCCAGCGCCGCACGAGCCGTGACACAGGCGGCTTCTTCATGGACGTCCCACGAGCGGAAGCGCTGCAGGTGCTTGCCCCCGCGGCTGGCGATCTTGTTCCGCATCTGACACCAGAAGCGACTGAAGCGACCGAACATCCGAATGAACGCGTTCGTGGGACACTGTTTCGTCCATCGCCTGGGATATAGCCGCACCTCGGGTCGCTTCAGTCGCCACGACGGCAAGAAGGCGCTCTCACCTGCGGAAACGTTCAGCGACTAAAGACGGGCAGGCGAAGACAGCGACCGAAGCGACCGAAGGCTGGAATTGACTGGGCGAGGAGCGCAAAGCCCGAACCTGGACGACCGGTTCAGCCCATCAGTCGCTGAGTCTCTCCCTCTGCGGCTTCGGCGCCGCCAGACGGACTTTCGCCTCGCTAGCAAGGAACGGGTGGTGGGGTCAGGTCAGGTCAGAGGATATGCGCTTCAGGAACAACATCCTGGAGCATCGGACCGGACAAAACCAGAGCATCGGACCGGGCATATTGCGGACACTAGGCCACGACCCGGGGAGGGTCCGACGTAGGCGAGGCGACGGGTTCAGCGACCGAAGTGACGCAATCCGGGTTGCGTCCGCGGAAGTGGTGTACGAGTTTGACCTGGTCAGCAGGTGTGGCGTCGTGAAATGAAGACGGCCATCGAGTGATCCTTCGAGTAGCT
>NZ_JBFANM010000172.1:0-8699 GCF_040674815.1 Nonomuraea sp. NPDC049709 | reverse complement strand
CAGCCCCAGCGCAATCGGCGACATCGCACGCGCCGCTCTTGTCCTCACGCATTTCGAGCACAACTACCTACCGGCAATTCGCTGAGATCACGTCACTGTCGCGGTCGCATCGACGGCAGCCAAGCCGAGGCCCCACCGCTGCATCGAGGGCAGAGCCTTTTCGGGTTCGCCTTGGTCTCCGGGAATTTCGGTCGGATATCTTTACGCTGACCTGCGCTGATGCGGCCTGGTCGCCGCCTGATCATTCCCGCGCGCCAGCGAGAGCCTTGTAGGCGGTGGACCGGCCGAACTTCAGGGTGCGGGCGGCCTCGGTGACGCTCACGAAGTCGGCGACCAGGTGGCGCAGCGTGACGAGCTCGGCCGGGCCGACTGTCCGGGGGCGGCCGCCAGCTACGTCGAAGACCTTTGAGCCCTTCCTCGCAGCCACCCAACCGATGGCCTTCAGCTACTCGGTCCCACAACATGAGAACGCTTGAGCCCTACAGTCCAGAGGATCTGGCAGAGGACATGACTGGAATGGTGAATAGCGGTGGCGGCGTCTTGATAATAGGCGTAGAAACCGACAAAGCTGACCGGGCTGCCAAATTACACGATCACGACCTCAGAGTAATGGAACAGCGAGCCGTTCAAGCAGCCCGCGAAGGCATAGACGAGCCGATTTGTATAGATCCAGTTCCGGTCCCCGGCCGAGCCGATCAAGCTACCGGTCACTCGTCATAATCATTCCGCCCAGCGACCGCATCCCTCACTTGAGCGTCAAGCGGGGACGAATCCTTCATCGCGTAGGCACGCATAACAAACCTATGACGCGGCGAGAAGTGGGGGCCGCTTTTGCTCTGGGCGGTACAGCATTCGCCCGAGAATTTGGCCTAATATCAACAGGGGAACCGGCCGCAATTGCAGCTACCGTGTATCGCAATCGCAGCGATCCATCCAATGGGATCGTGCGCGTAAAAAACCGAGCCAGTGGTCGTTTGGTGGCGTCGCCAGGTCTTAAAGCTTAGGCTGTCTGAATTCATTATTGCCCGAAGATACCTAGGCTGGGCACCTCTTTCAAACGTTCAATGTTAATCCAATATGCGTTCCGAAGTAGCCTATAATCAAAATCGCCACCTTGTGGAATACGGTGCATGGTAAGCAATTCGTAACTTTCCAACTCCTTACGGGCTCGCGTCCACGTATCTGACGATATTCCATATGCGAGACGTCTGTATTTAGGCACATAACATGGCTTTGTGTGGCCTCCTTGCAGCTCCATAAGTATAAGAAGAAGCGCTACGCCGGTAGGCGATAGGACGAGAATCCATCCCAACGTCCAAAACTCGATAGGGACCCCTACATAGCGGCCCTCCTCTGAGGCGCGGATATACTCTCCCCCATCTCCGTGAGCACTCAACAATGTAATCGCCGGCGGTCGCCCTACCCGAGGCTGGAGCGCGATGTATTCATTGTCGCTCAACCACTTGAAATTGGTGCTAACTCGTCGAGCTCCCGTTTCAGGAGGTGGTCCTGGTTGTACTTTCCCTCTCTCTCAGAAGGGTCTCACAATGACGCAGCAGCCGTCATAACAGTCTGCCAAAACAGTTGTATATAGCCGCTGTGAGCGGTGGATTTCTCATTCACTAGCGTCCATCATGGCATTTGACCTGCAGTTTTGCCTCTGCAACTCTTTCGTCACAAGCGACGCCGCCGACGCACAGGCGGGGTCGGACATGCAGCCCGGTTTCCGACGATCGACGGGCACCAGACGGGAGACGGAGGTATCTGAGGTCATGAAGCGAAACACCGACACCGAACGAGACGTAGCAACACGAGGGCTCTGGCTAGCGATCATTGTGCTCGGAAGCATTATGACGGCAGCCTTGACATGCGTCGTGTTCCGATTGCTCGGAGTGGATATAGCAACGGCGCTAGGGACGGGTGGAGCAGCCTTTGTTGCTACCATGACGCTAGGCATCGCCGCCCGAAAATACCTCTCCGACTAGAGGTTCAGAGGTTCCATACCGCCAGTACACAGTGTTCCTGGCGTTTTGCATCTCCTATCGTCGGCCTCTCTGCTCAAGTGTCCCGGCCGTCCCCGCCCTGAGGGCCGCAGCTATGAGGAGGACGGGGGGATTAGAGCCGGAACCTGCAGGTCGTATGCCTGATCGCCGAGCCATTAAGCAAGGCGACGATGGGTCAGTCACGATCACTCATGACTGGAAGGCGGGGGCATCCGGCTTAAGGGCCTGGACCAGGAGGAAGTGGAGTCCGTCGCCGCCATCGGTGATGGGTGTGATGCGGATGCTGGTGAAGCTCTGACCAAGCCGAGTGGCTGACGAGGCGATCGGCGAGCAGGAATCGACGGACACCAGCACCGGAGACCGGACGACGGCTGCCTGTTGCTGAGACAGGTCGGGTTGCAGTTTTGGTTGCAGTTCACCGTCGTTCCAGCTCGTTCGGGAAAGACCGCGTAGCGGCATTGCTCCAGCTTGAACTGATCGAGCCGGGCGAGATCCAAGCTGCTAATGCGGTTTGGCTTCCATGCGGAACTCGCATTCTGGCGTCTAGTTCTGCCTGGCCAGTGGGATCCCGCGACATCGGCCCTCCTAGAATCCCGCTACGGCATACGATCACATGAGCACGACTAGTTCTGAGAAGAACGACAGAAGTTCATGCCCCAGCCGATCGCCGCATCAGGACACCAAGGATGGCCCCATGGCGGACTACGTACAGGTGCTGACGACTACTGAGAGCCGTGAGGACGCGTACCGGCTTGCTCACCAGCTCATAGGCACGGGGTACGCGGCGGTGGTTCAGGTGAACGGTCCTGTTGTGTCGATCTTTCGGCAGGACAGCGTCGTGGTGGAGGCCCAGCAGTGGCAACTCGTCCTGCGAACGATGAGCACGCACATCCGTGCCATCGAGGAGTGTATTCGGGCCCACCACCGCCACCATCCGCGACCGGCGCGCCGCTGTCTTGACGGCCGCTCAGAGCGCCCATCCCGAGCGGTTCGCCAGCGGCGGCACTCCCGTCCCGCCTGACCTACCCGGCCCGGCGTGGATCAACAAGCCCAAGAACGCCGTCCAAGAGGTCACCACAGAGAACTCGACACAGAATTAGTCCAGCTCAGCTGCCTTGATCAAATTGACAGGTTCCGCGCGAATTCCGCCTCATCACCGAGGCGGCCGGCATCGGCACGAATTGGTGCCCGCGCGAACTGCGGCACAGCTTCGTGTCCCTGCTGTCCGCACACAACGTGGCCCTTGAGGAGATCGCCCGCCTCGTTGGCCACTCGTCAACACATGTCACCGAAACCGTCTACCGGCACGAGATCCGACCAGCGCTCACCGAGGGTGCGATCGTGATGGACAAGATCTTCAAGTCACAGGCCGGGTAGAGCACTGGCTCCCCGTCTGGCTCCCAAAGATCGATAAGGCTTTCTACACCTGCCCTGACCAGTCAGGAAAACCGGATCCTCTCGGTTTGACGTTGACGCTGCGTCAACTTCTAGCATCGGGGCCATGTCGATCACTGTTCTTGACACGTACTCCACCATGAGGCGGATCCTGCTGGCCCCGGTCGCGGACCGCGTCGAGCTGCTGCGTTCGATGCTGGAGCCCATCCGGGGCATGTACCGCTACTACCCCGGCGAGGTCGACCTGGTGGCCATGCACCGGGAAGCGTCCGGGTTCCCCATCGACCGGGACGAGGCGCGTTGCCTTGACGCGCTCGAAACGCTGGCGGCGGCCGGGGCCTGGGAGCGGATGCGACGCGCCTTGGACGGCGCTCTCGACGTGCTGCTGGAGGCGACGCCGGGGCTGGAGGCCCCGGACGTCACCGTGCTGTTCGTGCTCGGCGATCCGGGTGACGAGCACTTCATGGGCCCATGTCAGGGAGTGACCGGGTTCGGCGGCATCTCCGGCCAGATCGTGATCATGTTCTGGCCCTTCGCCGAGAACGTGGAGCGGCTGGAGGCCACCGCCGTGCACGAACTCCACCACAACCTGCGGTTCGGTCCGGGCGGGGTGGTGTGGGACCCGATGACCGTCACTGTCGGCGATCACATCGTCTCCGAGGGCCTGGCCGACGCATTCGCCCGTCAGCTCTGCGGGGACGAGCTCGGCCGCACCCGCATCGGCGTGCCGCACCTGCACGACGACGAGGTCTTCGCCAAGGTGCTCACCGGGCTCGACGTGACAGGCATGCACAACTTCACTGCCTGGGTGCACGGCGACCCCAGCGCCGAGCGCTTCGGCCTCACCCCGGTGGGGCTGCCGATGGGCGCCGGGTACGCCGCCGGCAACCGGCTGGTCGACGCCTACCTGGCGGCGACCGGGCGGACGGCGGCGCAGGCCCTGCACGCCGACAGCTCGGAGATCATCGCAACCACGCTGCGCCGCGGGTGACACTGGGACGATGGAGTGGACGATCCAGGAGCTCGCGGCGAGGGCCGGCATCACCAGCCGCACCCTGCGTCACTACGACCGCGTCGGGCTCCTGTCCCCGTCCCGGGTCGGCGCGAACGGGTACCGCTACTACGACTCGGGCGCGGTCGCCCGGCTACAGCGGATCCTGCTCATGCGCCGGCTCGGCATGGGCTTGCCGGCCATCGCCAAGGTCCTGGCGGACGAGGTGGACACGTGCGACGGGCTCCGCGTCCACATCGCCGCGCTGGAGGAGGAACGGGACCGCATCGAACGGCAGATCCGCTCGGTGCGTCACACGCTCGAGGCCCTGCAGGCGGGGGCGGAGCCGCGGATGGACGTCATGCTGGCGGGGTTCAACGACCGCTACAAGGACGAGGTGATCTCACGCTGGGGCGAGCGCGCGTTCCAAGTGAGCAACGACTGGTGGCACGGCAAGACCCTCGACCAGCAGCGGGCCTGGAAGCAGGACACAGAGGACCTCGTCGCCGCATGGGTCGCCGCAGCGAAGGCCGGGCTTTCTCCGGTATCGGAACACGCTCAGTCACTGGCCGCCCGGCACGTCCGGTGGCTGAGCCAGATCCCGGGTACCCCCACGGCCGAGGGCGACCGGGAGCGCTCGATCGCGATGGTGAAGGGCCTGGGGGACATGTACGTCGACGACCCCCGCTTCACCGGCATGTATGACGACGCCACGGGGGCGGCATTCGTCCGCGACGCTCTGCACGCGTACGCGCGGACCCGGATGTAGCCCGTGCGGTCCGCACCAAATCTGCGACACCACCGAGCTCCACGTTCTCAGAATGAGAGCTCATCCCGGACGTGGCGGCCGGCGCCGCCGAGGCCGCACGTCTGAGGTGAGGGTGCCCTCGCCGTGCCGTGCCCGCGGCGGGAAGGTCGCCGCCACATGCCACACCGCCCGCTGCGGCCCAAGAAGACCTCGGTTCCAGTCAGGTCGCCTCGACGCCGCCTCCCACGGCCGTACCGTCACCTTGGGTGACGATCATCGATCTCCATTCCGCGGGGCGTCCTGATCGCGGTCGCCGTCTCCGTCGTCGAGATGCTTGCCCGCTTCATGGTCATTCGTGCGACAGGTGCCCTGCCGTCGATCGCGGCGCGGGTGAGTTAACCGATCTGTGCGCGGCTGGTGCACGAAGTCGTTGATCGAGCGGAGGTTGAGCTGCCTGCCGACGTTGTGACCGGGTTCGTTGGCGGTGGCCTCCTTGGGTGCGTGACCGTCGAAGGCGATTTCCAGACGCCAGCCGTCACGCCGCAGGATGACCGTAGGGCCGGAGGATCGCGGGACGGTCTGCACATCCCAGCCGAGTCGGTTTGCCCGGTGGGTAAGCGCGTGTGGATTCACCGATTCGTACTCCTTATTCGAACGGGGTCCAGCGGAGTTGACCTACGGGCTGTCACGGGGACTGATGCGATTGGTAGGCGGTTGGTCGATCCCTTCTATCGAGAGGACGGTCGAAAGTCCGGTTTCGGTTCCATGGCGAGCTTTGCTGGGCGGATCCCGTTGCCACATCACCGCGTCGAACCGCAGCCGTAACTCCGGGCTCGCCCAAGGATCGGTGAGGTCTTCACACGCCATGGCGAGGGCCGACCCCCCGAAACCCCTGGCCCGCCTGCCAGGGGCAGGCGCAGCCGGCCCGAGTCCCGCCTGGACGCAGACGATCCCTAAAGGGTCAGCCATGAATGGTGCTCGGCGTGCGTCGTCCGCGACGCGGATCCCCACCTGTGATTAGACAGGGAAACGGCGCCCTACCTGGGGCGATGTGGAGCGACAGGGTCGGGGGCGAGATGGATTCGGCTGTGATGGTGCCCACCGGGTTGCAGGAGGCCGTCGAGGCCCGCGTGGTGGAGCGTAGTGAGCAGCGCCGCCGGAGGATCGAGCTCCTCCAGGAGCCGGGCGGGATCGCCATGGCCGACGACCCGGCGCGGGTTGCGACCCGGATCGACCGGCTCAGCCGCTACCACCCGGACGTACGGCCGGTCAGCCCGGCGGCCATCGCCGCGCACGAGCCGGCGGCGATGGCGGCGGCCGGAGCGATCCTGGAACGGATCATCCAGACCAACGACCTGCTCGGCGTGGCGTACCTGGAGGGCGGCGTCGCCGCCGCACGGGCGGTGGGCCGGATCACCATCCGCGACCGGCGGGGACGACTCGCGGGGTACGGCACCGGCTCTCTGGTGTCGCCGGAGTTGCTGCTGACCAACCATCACGTCCTGAGCGACGCCGGCACCGCCGAGCCCAGCATCGTCGAATTCGACTACCAGGACGGTATCGACGGCCGGCCGCGGCCGCTACGGGACCTGCCGCTGGACCCGGGCCGGTTCTTCCTCGCCGACGAAGGGCTGGACATCGCACTCGTCGCCGTCAAGGCGAGCGCGGCGCAGTTGGCGTCGTTCGGGTTCAATCCGCTGGTGCAGGCGGAGGGCAAGGCGATCGTCGGGGACTTCGTGACGATCATCCAGCACCCACGGGGCGAGAAGAAGCAGATCGCCCTGCGAGAGAACCGGATCGTCGACGTCAAGGACCTGTTCCTGCACTACGAGAGCGACACCGATCCGGGCTCCTCCGGTTCCCCGGTCTTCAACGACCAGTGGGAGATCGTCGCACTGCATCATGCGAGCGTGCCGGCACCCGGGCACGCGGAGCTCGGCGGCATCGTCAACGAAGGGATCAGGGTGAGCCGGCTGCTCGCCTTCCTCCGCGACCAGCGGCTCCCCTCCGCGCAGCAGGCCCTGCTCGACAGGGTGTTCGCCGAACAGATCAGACTGCCCGGCACCACGCCCAGGGAGCCGCGCCCGCCGCTTGACGGGGCGGCGCGTCCGACGCCCGCTGGAACGGCGCGGCCCGGCCCCGATGGGTGGACGCCTGATGGGTGGAGGCCTGATGGACCGGTGCCCGCCGGAACGGCGTCCGAGGGAACGGCGTCCGAGGGAACCGCGTCCGAGGGAACGGCGCGGCCGCCCTCCGATGGGACGGCGCGGACCCTGGCGGTCACGGCGCCGTTCGATCTGTACATCCGGTGCGAGGCGGCCGATCCCGGCAGGCGGTCGCCGACGCAGGAGGCCGTCTCCATCGATCCTGACTACTCCAACCGGCGGGGCTACGACCCGGCCTTCCTCGCCGGGGGCCATCGCGTCCCGCTGCCCGCCCTGCATCCCGACCTGGTGCCGCTGGCGGCGGTCAACCGCTCTCCTTCACCCGCCGCCGGCCCTCCGTACGTGCTGCCGTACCACCACTTCAGTGTGGTGTTGAACAAGCGGCGGCGGCTGGCGTTCTTCACGGCGGTCAACATCGACGGCAATGCCAGTGTCCGGCTGCGCAGGGAGCCCGACCGCTGGACCTTCGACCCGCGGGTGCCTGAGGAGCATCAGGCCGGTGAGGAGATCTACCGCGCCAATCCGCTCGACCGCGGTCACCTGGTCCGCCGCCTGGACCCCGCGTGGGGTCCCTCTCGCGGGGTCGCCAAGCTGGGCAACGACGACACCTTCCACTTCACCAACTGCGCCCCGCAGCACGCGGACTTCAACCAGAACCAGACCACCTGGGCCGGGCTGGAGGACTACATCCTGGAGAACGCCGACAACCGGGACCTCACGGTGAGTGTCTTCACGGGGCCGGTCCTGGCGGACGACGACGATCCGTACCGGGGGGTTCAGCTCCCCCGCCAGTTCTGGAAGGTCGTCGTCATGGTGAAGCGGAACGGCGAGTTGTCCGCGACCGGATATCTGCTCAGCCAGGAACGGCTCATCAACGGCCTGGAGGTCGTGCCCGAGGACTTCTCGTACGGCGAGTACAAGACCTTCCAGGTGCCGGTGCGGCGAATCGAGGGCCTCACCGGGCTGTCGTTCGGTGACCTCGTCGCGGCGGATCCCTTCGACCGCATGGAGTCGACGACCACCGCGAAGGAGATCTCCGACCCACGTCGGATCCAGTTGTGAGCCTGTCCGACGGCGACATCGAGGTGTCAGCGCGGCTTGCCCCATGTCGGGTACGGCAGCGCGAATCGCAGCCACACGGTGACCGTTGTGTTCCTGACCACTTGGACACCCGGTTGAGGGTGCTGACGAGCCACGATGCCCTGCGTGGGAGGTGAATCGGGATCGATGTGTCGAGCGTCCAGATTCACGTGGGCGCGCGAGGCCTCGAGCCGGGCGTCGTTGATCGCCATGCCGGTGAGGTCCGGGGTGATGGTCATGTGGCGTGGCAGCGGCCAGAAGGGCGGCTGCGGTGAGCGTGCCATGTCGAAGTCACCGAAGTAAGGGCCGGCCCAGGG
>NZ_JBFANM010000171.1:0-9034 GCF_040674815.1 Nonomuraea sp. NPDC049709 | reverse complement strand
CTTCGTGCCGGTTTCGAGCGCGAACTGCACGTGGGCCGACAGCTCCTTGCCCCGGTCCCAGGTAAGGGTCTTGCGCAGTTGCTCGGGCAGTTGGGTCATCGACGCCGTCAGGGCTGCGTTCATCGCGATCGCGCCGTAACCGCCGAGCGCGGGGCCGTTCTTCACCGGCGGCGTCTGGCCCCACCCGTCCAGTCGTGGCAGGTGCACCAGCAGCGTGGAGCGGCTGGCGCGCTCCACGAGCGTGCCGATCGCCGACCGGCCGGTGCCGATGATCAGGTCTCCCTCCCAGTGCCCAGGAACGGCGCGGTCGTCGGCTTCAGCCGGCCGCTGGCCGATGACCACCTCTGCGGTGACGTGGCCCTGCGGCTTGTTCCGGGACCTCGAGCGTGGCTCACGCAACGCACGTCCGGTGCGCAGGCAGGCGACCAACTCTCGCTTGAGCGCGCCGCGGCCCTCGATGAACAGGGCCTGGTAGATCGCCTCGTGGCTGATGCGCATGGACTCATCATCGGCGAAGTCGAACCTCAGCCGATGGGAGATCTGCTCCGGGCTCCAGGCCGTCGCCCACCGCCGGTCCTGCCGGTGCGGCTTGTTCAGTCCCTTCCACGCCGGCGGCTCGGGCCCGGCGACGACCGTGCCATCCGGTCTGCGGACGCTCCCGCTCAGGCGCTCCTGCACGTACTCGCGTAGCCGCGGATTCGACACCAACTTGGCTGTCTTGGGGCGCTTGGCCGCCTGCTGCGCCTTCCACTGCGCCACCGTGGCCCGGTACTCCTGCTTACCGCCCCGTGTCGCCGCGTTGCGGCGCAACTCACGCGAGATCGTCCCCGCATCGCGTCCAAGGCTGCGGCCGATCTCCCGCACGCCCTTGCCCTGCGCCCGCAGCAGCGCGATCTCCTCGCGTTCGGCGAATGACAGATAGCGGCCCGAGGGCTCGTCCAGGCGGATCGGCGGCATGCCGCCAGCATGGCGAAACCACCGCACCCCAACCGGCCACGACACGCCAACCTGAAGCGCGGCCTCAACCGTTGTGATCCCCGTCGCGATCAGACGCCAGAAGTCCCGCTGCACGGCGCGCGAGGGCTCAGGCCGACCCGGCGAACGCATCGGTGGCCGCAGCGCCCGGTCCGCCGCCCACTGCCTCCGCGCCCCTTCAGGCACCCGCTCCAGCTTGGTATTCCCGCCCATCGCACACCTCCGTGATCAAGGTGTTGCGACGACCGGTTGAATCCGCCGTTCGAGCCGCGGTCGCTGTGGAACACGGCGCCGGGCTGCAGCAGGCCGGTGCCCGCGGCCATCCGGATCGCGTCCTTGACCAGGCTGGTGCGGTAGTGGTCGGCCATCGCCCAGCCCAGCACCGCCTTGCTGCGACAGTCGATCACCGTGGCCAGGTAGAGGAAGCCCTCCCAAGTGCGGACATAGGTGATGTCGCCGACCAGCTTGAGGCCCGGACGTTCGGCGGTGAAGTCACGGCCGACCAGGTCGGGAATGCCGCGGAAGTCGCCCTGCACGGTCGTGGCCGGCCGGAACGCCCTCACCTGAGCCGGGACCAGGCCCTGCTCCCGCATCAGGGCGCGCACCAGCTCGGCCGAGCAGTGCTCACCGCGACGGGCCAGGGCCGCATGCACCCGCCGGTAGCCGTAGGTCTCGTGCGAGCCGGCGAAGATCTCGGCGACCAGCGCGGCCAGCAGCGCGCGGCGTTGCGCGGCGGCCGAGGCCGGCCGCCCGCGCCACTCGTAGTAACCCGAGCGGGACACGCCCAGCCAGGCGCACATCCGCGCGATCTTGTGGTGGGCCTTCTCCGCGTCGATCAGCTCGTACTTGGCGAGCGTCATCGAGTCTCGGACGCGAAGAAGGCGGCCTTAGATTCAAAGAGTCAAGGCAACACATTGGGCCGGGGTTCGGTAGCCGAGACACTTGCGGGGACGGTTGTTCAGTCGGGCGGCCAGGGAGTCAAGGTCACCTTGGCTGTACAGGCTCAGATCGATGCCTTTCGGTAAGTACTGCCGGATTAGTTTGTTCGTGTTCTCGTTCGTGCCCCGCTGCCACGGGCTGCGCGGTGCCGCGAAGTAGACATCGACGCCGGTCGCTTCGGTCAGCAGCCGGTGGCCGGCGAGTTCCATGCCGCGGTCCCAGGTCAGAGTGCTGAGCAGGCGAGCATCCATCCGTGAGAACGCCTGCTGCAGAGCGGGGATGACCGTCGTGGTGTGACGGCTGGGTAGCGCGATCATGGTCAGGTAGCGGGACTTGCGGTCGACCAGCGTCGCGATCTGACTGTTCTTGGCTCCGATGACGAGATCGCCTTCGAGGTGGCCGAGCTCGGTTCGGGCGTTGGCTGCCTCAGGCCGTTCCTCGATCGGCCGTGCCCCGGTGATCTGGGAACGCCACTGGCCCTTGACCGTGTTCTTCTTGTTCTTGCGGATGGGACGGTGTGTGCGCAGCTTGGTGCATAGCTCACGCGGGATCAGTTTCCACCGGGTCGTGTAGATCGCGCGGTAGATGCTCTCGTGGCTGATCCGCATGACCGGGTCGCTGGCGTGCATCAGCCGCAGATGCCCCACGATCTGCTCCGGGGACCACTCGTTGTCGAGCAGTTCGATCACCAGCTGGCGCAGCACCGGGTTGTTCTGCAGGGCGGACGGTTTTGGGCGGCGTGCCTGCTCTTGAGCGCGTTGCTCGGCGGGGAGCGCACGGTACTTCGCCCGGCCGCCGTTGCGGGCGACCTCCCGGCTCACCGTGGATGCCGGGCGGCCGATCGACACGGCGATCGAACGTAGTGAGGCTCCAGCCTCGAGGCCGCGAGAGATCGACTCCCGGTCCTCGGCGCTCAAACGGTCGGCCCGGCGCACCCGCTCGGCCGGCGCGATGCCGCCATGATGCTTCAGCACCGTGAAAACCGACCCCGGAGGCTTGCCCAGGGCCCGGGAAATCACGCTGATGGACTCACCCGCGCGCCACCGCCGCCACAAGTCCTCTTTCATCGCGTCCGACATCCCCGGCCGACCCATCCGAACCACGATCCACCCATCCACTAGCAGTGTTGCGTTGATCGTTTGAATCTAAGCCTCCGATCTTCGCATTCACCCGGTTAGTGCTGATGGTGATCTATCGCGCATGACGGGGCTGCGGGGGTGAGGCCATGTCGGTTCGGAAGACGAGAGGCGGCCAGCGGTTGGATCAGCGGAACTCGACCTCGACACCACGCTCGGAGAAGATCTCCAGGAGGTCGTCCAGTTCGACGTTCGGTCCCCAATACCGCAGGTCGTGGGTGGGCCGGTCGTAACCCGGGACGAGATGCCGGCGGGCCACGTCGGAGTGGTGCCAGACCAGCCGGAACGGGGTGGCGGCGCCCCATCCGCCGTAGAGGCAGTCGTGCAGGGCGTGGAGGTTGCGGCCGAAGTAGCCGCCGGGACCGTTGATCGCCTCTCCGACGGCGCAGTAGAAGGCGTCGATATCGGTGACGAAACGGCCGTCGAGGTGATACGTCGTTCCCGCTGGTTTGTCAGGCAGGCCCCGAGGACGATGACTGGCGGCCAGGCCTGGCCATTCGTGCCGCAGCGGCCGGTCGTAACGTGCCCATAGGTTGGGCTCGACCGGGCCGCCGTCGTACCACGTCTGGAAGATCTCACGGGCGCCGCTCGGCAGTGGCCCCTCCACGCCGCCGTCCAGGGCGATGTCCAGCAGACCGTCGCCCAACCTCGACGCCTGGGCAAAAACGACGGCGGCCGACAGCACCCCGGCCCCTCCGGCGATGCGTCCGTCGCGTTGGACGGCTATGAGGGACGCCGTGATTCTGCGTCCCTCGATGACCCCCGGCAGCGGCGCTTCGGGACGGAAGCCGATCAGCGTCACCGGCCAGACGGGCGCGGCGGGGCGCACACGGAAGACTCCGGCAACGTCCAGGCACTCGCCCAGCTTCTCGTTATCAAGCGCGGACAGGCGAAACCCCGTCCCGTCGGGCTTCTCCTCCGGCAGCCCACACTCCGGGAGCAGCCGGACGTATCCGCGTAAATCGAGGTCCACCAGGCCCTCCCGCACCGCCGACGGGCGTCGGCTGACCACGGTGACGTCGATGAGCTCCTCCTCACACGTGCACCCGTGCTCGTACTCCCAGCACCCGGCGGGCCGCTGCTGCGGCCGGTGAACAGGCGTCAGGGCGATGCTGGGCAGCCACGCCCGCTCGGTCCCCAGATACCGCAGCGCCTCCAGCAGCGGGCCCGCTGGATCGCAGCCGAGCAGGGTGAAGGTCTCGGGGGGAAGTACCGGCTCGGGGTCCACGAAGAGCCCGTCGATGTCGTGGCACACGCCCAGCGTGACGTCCGGCTCACCCACCTCACCGGTGTACTCGTCCAGCAGCAACCACCGGGCGCCCGATAAAGCAGAAGTCGTCATCACGACAGACCTTAACGGCTGGAGAACCGACGGGCACGGCTGAGCGGTACCGGCACTTCGCGGGTATCCATTCACGCCTGCCGTTGAGCTGGGGTCTGGTTTGGGGTAGACGCGCCAGTTTCTGCTGTACGCAGGGATCTTGGGATGGGTCGTCGTAGTTTGAGCTCGTGTCCGGCCCCCAGGAGCTCAGCCGTGAGGAGCTGTTGGCTGCTCTGGACGAGCTGCGGGCCGCGGTCGCGGAGCGGGATGCTGTGATCAGGGCGTTGCTGGCTGAGGTCGAGCAGCTGAAGCGGCGTGCGGGGATGGATTCGTCCAACTCCTCGATGCCGCCGGGTTCGGACGGTCCGGCGTCTCGGGCCAAACGCGCCAAGAAACCGAAGAAGCGCTCTCCCCGGCCGCGCGGTGGGCAAGCCGGGCACGAGGGGCATGCGCTGGCCTGGCGGAGCGATCCGGACCAGATCACCGTCATCGCCCCCGACGCATGCGCCGGGTGCGGCTCCACGCTGGCCGATCTGGCGGGGAAGGTCGTCGCTCGGGTGCAGATGTTCGACACCCCGCCGGTGAAGCTTCAGGTCACCGAGTACCGGATGGTCAAGGTGATCTGCCCGGCCTGCCGGGCGACGACCCGGGCGGCCACCCCGGCGCATCTGGCCGGGCCCTGCTGTTACGGCCCGAACGTGCGCGCCGCGACCGCGTTACTGGCGTGCGCAGGGCATATGAGCATCGAGCGGGCAGCCGATCTGATGGGCGTGCTGCTGGACGCCCCGGTCTCCACCGGGTTCACCGGCGGGTTGGTCAAGCGTGTCGCCGGCCATCTGACCGACTTCGAGACCGCGTTGAAGAAGGCGTTGCGGGCTGCGCCGGTGCTGCACCACGACGAGACCCCCGCCCGCGTCGCTGCCGACGACGCAGATCGGCTGCTGTATGTCTATACCGCCCGCGCCGGCCGGCTGGTCTGGTTCGGCGCCGCCGCGGGCCGCGGCCATGACGCCCTGGACGGATTCGGCATTCTGCCCGGCTACCGGGGCACCCTGGTCCGCGATGACTATGCCGGCTACGCCAAGTACGACAAAGACCTGGCCGGAGTACAACTGTGCTGCGCGCATCTGCTCCGGTCCCTGCGCGGCATCGGCGAGCTGGATGCCGAAGGCAGCCGGGTACAGCGCTGCTGGACCGAGCCGGTCATGAGCGCACTGACCGACGCCAAGGCCGCAGTCGCCAAGGCCCGAGCCGAGGGGGCCACTGCCGTGCAGGCGGAAACTCTGGACAGGCTGCGCACCCGCTACGACGAGGCGGTGGCCTGGGGCATCGCCACCCACGCCCACCGCGACTGGCCCACCGGGCGACATCCCGGCTACACCCTGGCACGACGGCTGCAGACCCGGGCCGCGCAGGTCTGGCGTTTCACCGTCGACTTCGCCGTGCCCTTCACCAACAACCCCGCCGAACAGCCTCAGCGCATGGTCAAACTGCAGATGAAGATCGGCGGCTGCTGGCGCAGCGTGCGCACCGCCGCCCGCTACTGCCTGATCCGCTCCTACCTCGGCACGGCCCGCAACCACGGCATCCACCCACTCGATGCCCTCCGCGATGCTCTGGCCGGAAGCCCGTGGATGCCACCACAAAACGCCTGATCACTCACAGGCGTGAATGGATACCTTCGCGGCCGTGTAGGCCCGCGGGCATTCTCCGCCGTACGGCCCGCTGGCGAGCTGGATCGCCGACGTTCCCACAGCCACTCGGCTCCAAGAACCGCCGACCCTCACCCCACTACAATGTGGGCAAGACCATCAAACGAGAGACCACGCTTGCCGCCCGGCTTGGACAGAATGTCATATGCCTGGCCTCCACAGCACCACCTGTGGGCAGGCTGAGGCGTGGACGAATTCGCCTTCGACCAGGGGCGGGCTGTACCACGTCGAGACCGCCCTTGTGGGGTGTGAGGACATAACCCTCAGCGGCACGAGGCAGCGCCTGAATGCAGGCTGACGAACAGGCGTTGACCAGGAGTGGTAAGACATCGGTGGCGATTCGCATGGAAATCCACACCTGATGGGGGCCGGCTTCGCTGATCGGCTGGTCGCAGATGCTGCACGTGCGGACGGCGGTAGCGCCCCAGACCCCAGGGTCGAGATCATCGAGGTCGAGACAACCGGCGGCGTCCAGACCGGACAGCCGGGGAAACGGCGGACGCAGCTTGTAGTTCCCGTACACGGACCGGGTACTGACCGTACTGCGCCGCAACATTCCGCACCTGGTCAGCTCGTAGGGGAACCAGTGCAGTCGGCGAGAGGTGTACGGGCTGAACTCCTCCAGGCTCGTCATTGCACCGATCTCCGGCGGGATCCTTACCAGGTTGCTCCCATACAGCACGAGATGCTTGACCGCGACCAGCTTGGCGATGGACGGCGGCAATGTCACTATCTCCCGCCGCTCATCCGGGCTCAACACCGCCAGCGGCCGAAACACCTCCCGACCATCTGCGACTGCTTCCTCGATCAAAGCCAACAGATGCCGCCATCCGGCCGCAGAGGTGTCCTGGCGCTCGTCGTGGAATCGGACGTGCTTCGGCTGCTGCGGCCTGAATTGGTCGAAACACTCACATCGATCACGGTCGACCCCTCCGCCAGGTCCTACCGCGTCCGCCCACAGGTTGCCGAAGACCATTCTCGGCTGCTCGCTATCCGCCATAGTGGCCCAAAGGTACGACGTCACCAAGGAGTCCAGCGACCGAAGCGCAGCCAACCATGACGAACATCCACATAACACCGGTCCAGAGCAGGTTCGAAGCGGACTATTGGCCGGTCTGGAACATCTCTTCCGTTCAGAAGTGTCACCACAAGCGAAATGTGACTCTGATCGCGAACAGCCCAGCTTAGAAGCTGCAGCACCTTCCAGCTTGCGCCTGAGCCATGACATTTAGCGACGAGAAGAAGGATCAGTGGTACCCGACGCTCAGGTCGTAGGGCAGGAGAGAGGGGATCAGGCTGGCGCGTAAACCGGAAAGATGCGTTTAGGAGATCCTTTAGATCCGGTGGCTGGGATATGCTCATGATGCCGCCTGGAAATCAAGGGGACAGCGCATCAGCCACTCACCGACCTGGCCCATTGCGATCCTTTGGCATCCGGCTCTCGTATGCCTGCAACATTCTTTTCTAGGTCGGCTTGGTAGCCTTTGACGAGAACGAGCATCCGAGAGTTAGGATCATCTGGACTTAGCGCACTCTCAAGCTCTAGGAATTCTTCGCGCAGTTGTCGCCGAAACTCAATAGCTTCCCAAGTGTCTGGCCAATCACGCAAGGAGGACATGATGTCCTCTTTTTGAAGGAAAGCATGAATAAATCGATCACGCAGCCCCTCTACGTTAGCTCCAGGATTGCTAGCTCTCAGTACTGCGAGTTTTCCTTCAAGGACTCTAACCAGTTGCGGCTTTTCAGTCTGGAACGGTCCGACTTCTGCGATGCATAAAAGGGGGCGGGATTGCGGCCTTGGCAGCACCATCAGCGAGCGCCGCACGAAGTTCCGTGGGATAGTCCTGCAAGGTCTTTATGTGAATAGCAAAGCTCTCGGATATGAAACTTAGTCCGTAACCGCGCACTGCCGCCGCTCGCTCATGCGCATAGGAAATGAGTTCGGCGGCATGATACTCAGGAACCATGAGAAAGTAGTGTTCTATTATCAAGCCATTAAGTACACCTTCAAGTCGACTGGCGTACTTCTTTAGCTTCACAGTGTCGTCGTAAAGCTTTCCTTTTTGCTTATCGGTTCGATGGCGGAGAGTCAGCGAATCTCGATCAGCATAGCATTGATACGCAATACCATCTGTAGAATATCCCTCAATACCGCAATCTCCTCCCATCTCTGCTGGTATGTAGGCAAGCTTTTCTGGAGGGTAGCGGCGTCGGAGTATGTTCCAACATGTTTGCTCAAAAACATCGCCAGGGTCCATTGCAGGCTGACGATCTAGATCCATTTCTTTCCTCACCTCTGCCGTTAGCTCCCTTCTGTTACATATAGCTACGCAGATGGTAATCGTTACATCTAGCGAAGGATAGCCGCTTCTCCACTCAATACAGTGAGCGCACAACATGGGTGAATAGAAGGAAAGCCCGTTCGAACGCCTGCGCCTGCATGGTCGGAGCGACTGTCACACTCCCAGCTAGCCCAGGCTGCAACATTGGGGCGGCCAAGATCAGGGGCGAGTCGTCGGTCTTCTGGACCAAACACCGCCGGCCTGCCGGATGATCGGTGAGTGCTTGGTGTACCCCACGGCTACATCGACCTTGGCACCCAAGCCGAGGAGCGCGTCCGCGTGATCCCCGCCGCCCATCGCTCGAACAGGCGGCAGTCACGAATCTCGGAAACATCATGCCGCCGAAGGCCGACAGGAGGTGGACAGTCGGTATCCACGTCAGGCCGCTCCTGGTTACGGCCAGGCTTCGGGTCCTCGACACGGGGAGCAGTTGAGGCATCATGGCGGTAGACACCAAGCTACGGCCCGGAGAGCGACGGATACACGGCAGCCCGAGAGGGTCCCCGATGCCCGTTAGCCTCGATTCTTCAGCTGGTCGGGGTGCGTGAGTGGCTCCGCGGGTTTCGCCCGTAATGTCCCCGAGGCGGTTGGGGCGGGCCGTCGCATGAC
>NZ_JBFANM010000170.1:0-9085 GCF_040674815.1 Nonomuraea sp. NPDC049709 | reverse complement strand
CGGTGCCGAACTCCGGGGTGTTGGTCTTGCCCACGGTGACGGCGCCCGCCGCGCGCAGCCGCCGCACGATCAGGTCGTCCTCGTCGCCGCCGCCACCACCACGGGGCTGGCGGCGCTGCTGCTTCCGCTCGGTCGCGGCCGACGGCGCGATGTCGTCGTCGTCCGTGGCCAGGTCGGGTGACTGGAAGATCACCGCGAACGGGCTGGGCGGGATGATCCGCTCCGGCTCCCGGCGGACCGGCGGAGGCGGCGTCGACAGGAAGCTCGGCTCGAGCTCCGGCTCCGGCCGTGCGACCGGCTCGGGCCGGCTCTCCGCGGCCGGTGCGGTCTGCCGCTCGGCCGCCGGTGCGGTCCGGCGCTCGGCCACCGGCGCCGCCGGCGGCTCCGTGACCTTCTCGACCGTCTCGGCCGGCTGGATCGGCTCGACCGACTCGACCGGCTCGACCGGCTCCTGCACGGCGGCGGTCCGGCGGGTGCGGACGCGCCTGACCGGCGCCGCCTCCTCGGCCTCCTGGGCGGGGGCCTCGGCGGCGGGACCGCGCGAGCGCGTGCCGTTCGCCGGCGCCACCTCGTCGGGCGCCTCGGCGGCGGCCCGGCGCGAGCGGACCCGCTTCACCGGCGCCTCGGGGGCGTCGGCGAGAGCCTGCTCGATGGCCGTGGAGGCCGCGCCCCTGCGCGCACGGGCACGCTTGGGCTCGGTGGCCGCCTGGATCTCGTCCGTTGTGAAGATGGCTGGAGTCTCCTCCGTCTTGGCATCCACGAGTTCGACCTCCGGCCTCTCGACGGGTGCGGTCTCGGTCAGCTCTCTCCCGCCGCGGGTGCGGCGGCGCTGGCGAGAGGTACGGGCAGGGCGCTCCTCGCGCTCGTCACGCTCGTCACGGCGTCGCCCGCCACGTGTGCGGGTGCGGCCGGTCTCCCCGAGATCCTCGATGCGCTCCGCGGACAGCCCCGCGCGCGAACGACTCGCGTGCGGCAGGACGCCCTTGGTGCCCTCGGGGATCGCGAGCTCGGAGTAGACGTGCGGCGAGGTGGAGTAGGACTCCACGGGCTCGGCGAAGTCCATCCCGAGCATCTGGTTGATCATCTTCCAGCGGGTCAGCTCCTCCCACTCCACGAACGTGACCGCGATGCCCGTGCGCCCGGCCCGGCCGGTGCGGCCGATGCGGTGCACGTAGGTCTTGTCGTCGGTGGGGCAGTCGTAGTTGACCACGTGGGTGACGTCGTCGATGTCGATGCCGCGGGCCGCCACGTCGGTGGCCACCAGCACATCGATCTTGCCGTTGCGGAACGCGCGCAGCGCCTGCTCGCGCTGGCCCTGGCCGAGGTCGCCGTGGACGGCCGCGACCGCGAAACCACGCGTGTCGAGCTGCTCGGCGACCATGTCGCAGGCCCGCTTGGTCTCGCAGAAGACCATGGTGAGACCGCGGCCGTCGGCCTGCAGCAGCCGGCCGAGGATCTCGATCTTGTCCATGCGGTGCGTACGCCACACGATCTGGCGCACCTGCGGCGTGGTCTCGTTCTCGCCGGTCTCGTGCTCGGCGCGTACGTGCGTCGGGCGGTTGAGGTATTTGCGCGACAGCGCGACGATCTCGCCCGGCATGGTCGCCGAGAACAGCATCGTCTGCCGCTCCGCGGGGATCAGCTTGAAGATCCGCTCGATGTCAGGCAGGAAGCCCAGGTCGAGCATGCGGTCGGCCTCGTCGAGGACGAGGGAGGTGACCTGGCTCAGGTCGAGGTGCTTCTGCTTGACCAGGTCGAGCAGGCGGCCGGGGGTGCCGACGATGACGTCGACCCCGGCCTTGAGCGCCTCGATCTGCGGCTCGTACGCGCGACCGCCGTACACGGTCAGGACCCGGGAACCGAGCTTGCCGGCCGCGGTCACGAGGTCCTCGCTGACCTGCGTGGCCAGCTCACGGGTCGGTACGACGACCAGCCCGCGGGGCTTCTTGCGATTCTTGCGCGGCTTGCCGATGCTCTGGAGCATCGCGATGCCGAACGCGTAGGTTTTTCCCGTGCCCGTGCGTGCCTGGCCGATCAGGTCCTGGCCGGTCAGGGCGAGCGGGAGCGCCATCTCCTGGATGGGGAACGGTGTGACGATACCCTCGGTCTCGAGGGCATCGGCGATCTCTGGTGTGACTCCGAGGTCTCGGAAAGTCGTCAGCGTGGCCTGCCTCAGTCTCAAATGAAGGCGGGCCTGCCGGGACCGACGGGCCGAAAACAGCCCCGTGTCGTGGGTCCTCGCGGTAGAGCCAGCCCTCTCGCGTCATCAGCGACCGCGCACCCGGGGATTCGGGGGGTAATCGGGGGAATCCCCCGAATTAACACAGTGCGGTCGCACTTTCACAGAGCAGTGTACTCGATACCACAACGCTGACCGAGCTTGCTTATGTTCCCGAAGATTCTCCGAAGTACGCTGCCTTCCATGAAGGAGTCTCCTGGAGTCGTCGACCTGCTGGGTGTGCTGGCCTATGCCGAGCTTAGCGCCTACGCGCGCATGACCGAGGACGCCGCCACTCTGGCGCCCTCGCTGGCCGACCGGGCGGCGCTGAGCGAGCTGGCCGTGACCGAGTACGCCCACTTCCGTCTCCTGCGCGACCGGCTGACCGAGCTGGGAGCCGATCCCGACGCGGCGATGTCGCCGTTCGTGGGCGCCCTGGACGCCTGGCACGCGCAGACGAGGCCGGCCGACTGGCTGCAGGCGCTGGTCAAGACATATGTGGGCGACGGCATCGCGCTCGATTTCTACCGGGAGGCGGCCAGGCACCTCGATCCCTCGATCGCCCGGCTGGTGGACGAGGTGCTGGTGGACGGGGAGCGCTCGCAGTTCACGGTCGACCGGGTCAGGGCGGGGATCGAGGCCGAGCCGACGTCCGCCGGGCGGCTGGCGCTCTGGGCGCGGCGGCTGGTCGGGGAGGCGCTCAGCCAGGGGCAGCAGGTGGCCTCGGCGCGGCCCGAGCTGGCGCTGCTGCTCATGGAGTCGCTGGGGGAGGGCCAAACCGATATCTCCCGGCTCTTCGCGAAGCTGACCGAGGCCCACAACAAGCGCATGGCCGCGATGGGCCTCTGAGCTCCGGCCGTTGTCCGTCATTTCGGGACATCTGCGGGTGCTCGAAGAGGCGGGTCTGGTCATCGAGCGGCGCGAGGGCACGAAACGGTTGTACCGTGCGAGGCATGAGGGCCTCGCGCCGCTACGGCAGTTCCTTGACGAGATGTGGGCCGAATCGCTGGACCTCGCGCGCCGTGTTGCGGAGGGAGAGCGCGGGTTGTCCGGCCACCGAGCTGAGGCGTCATCACGTCTCCCGGCGCCGAAAGCCTCGGGGCTGTCAGCTCGGCGGGCCACGGACCCGGGGCTGAGCTCGTCCCGCCGGACGCTGGGGGAGTGCTCGTGAAGGGTACGGCGACTGAGCCGTACCCCCCGCTTGTGAGCCTTAGAGCGTGCCGCCGAATCCGACCGGCCTGGACTCGTCCTCACCGATCTCGATGAACCCGAGCGCGGCCACCGGCACCACGACCCGCCTGCCCTTCGCGTCCGTGATCGCGAACACGCCGCCGCGATCGACGGACAACGCGTTTCTGATCTCCTCTTCGACCTGCTCAGCGCTGAGGTCGGTCTCAACAACGAGTTCGCGGTGTACGGAGCGTACGCCGATCTTGATTTCCATGGTGGCTCCCTTGTCGACGGGGTGGCTCCATCCCATCGTCGTCGCTCGTACCCGTGAAAAGGCGAATGATCGCGCCCAGCGAACGGGTTATGCCGTACGCGGAAATCCGCTGATGCCGCGCCAGGCCAGCCGCGCCATCAACTGCTCGGCCGCGTCCTTGGGGATGGAGCCGTGGGTGGTCACCCAGTAGCGGGCGCTCACCTCCGCCATGCCGACCAGGCCGACCCCCAGCAGGTGTGCCTCGTCGCTGGTGCAGCCGGTGTCCTCCTGGATGAGCTCGCTGACCATCTCCGCGCACTCCTGCAGCGAGCGTTCGACCCGCTGCCGCACCGGTGCGACGTTACGCAGGTCGGACTCGAAGACCAGGCGGAACGCCTCGCCCTGCGTGGAGACGAAGTCGAAGAACGCGCTGAACGTGGCCTGCACGCGCAGTTTGTTCTCGTGCGTGGAGGCCAGCGCCTCCCGGCAGCGGTTGACCATGTCGTCGACGTGCAGGTCGAGCAGCGCCAGATAGAGCTCCAGCTTGCCGGGGAAGTGCTGGTAGAGCACCGGCTTGCTGACCCCGGCCCGCTCGGCGATCTCGTCCATGGCGGCCGCGTGATAGCCGTTCTCCACGAAAACTTCCTGCGCGGCGCTCAGGAGCTGCCGGCGGCGGGCCAGGCGGGGCAGCCGGGTGCCCCGGGGCTTGGCATCCGGGGTTGCGGTCACGCGGGTCTCCATTTTGGTCTCTCAGCGGGCTGTGCGGACATCCTACGTGCGGGGTAGGCCACCGCTCGGCGACGGCCGTGAGCGGCGCGCGCCCCTCGCGCAGGCCACTTGCTCGGCCCCTCGCCAGGGTCACTCGCTCAGGTCGACGCGGCCGGGCCGGGCTCAGCGGTAGTCGTCATCGTCGAGGTCCACCACGCGGTCCTGATCGGCCCCGTCGGCGGGATCGACGTCCAGCGGCAGCTCGCGGCGCAGCCGGCCCACGCTCTGGAGCATGTCGCGGTGCTGCTCGACCGCGTCGGCCTCGGGCGTCTCGATCGACAGCTCCCCCTCTTCCTCTTCGAGGTAAGGGCTCTCGTCCCCGCGTATGTCCATCTCCGACATCTCGGTCCCCCTCTCGGTGTGGACGGGTCCAGCCTACGCCCGGCCGAAAAGGTCGCCGCGCTTCTCCGCTCTGGCGAGTACGTCGGGCGCGGTGAAGACCAGGTCCTCAGGCCGCTCGCAACCCTCGACCTCCTTCCAGGTCAGCGGTGTCGAGACGGTCGGCTGCTCCCTGGCCCGCAGCGAGTAGGGGGCGACGGTGGTCTTGGCCGGGTTGTTCTGGCTCCAGTCGATGAACACCTTGCCGGGCCGCGCCTTCTTCGTCATGACGCTGACGACCTCGCCGGGATGCTCCTTCTCCAGGAACTGGGCCAGCCTCTTGGCGAACGCGGAGGGCTCCTCGCGGCAGTCCCAGTCCGCGTACAGCTGCATGCCCTTGTTGCCACTGGTCTTCGGCACGGCGGTGAGCCCCTCGGCCTTCAGCACCTCGCGCAGCATGAGAGCCACCCGCGTGCACTCGACGATCGTCGCGGGTGCGCCGGGGTCGAGGTCGAACACCAGCGTGTCGGGCGGCAGCGCCGTGCCCTCCTCGTCCACGCGCCACTGGGGGACGTGCAGCTCCAGGGCGGCGAGGTTGGCGTAGTAGACGAGCGTGGGCAGGTCGTCCACGACGGCGAAGTCGATGGTCTCGCGGTTCTTGGTGCTGCCGGGGGCGGGCAGGTTCACCCGCCTGACCCAGCCGGGGGTGTGCTCTGGGGCGTTCTTCTCGAAGAAGAACTGGCCGGTGACGCCGTTCGGGTAACGCTTGACGGTCAGGGGCCTGCCCTGGAGGTGCGGCAGCAGTACGGGCGCGATGCGGCTGTAGTAGTCGATGACCTCGGCCTTGGTGAAGCCGTAGTCGGGGTAGAGGACCTTGTCCAGGTTGCTCAGCGTCAGCTCGCGCCCGTCCACCTTGACCGGCACCTTCATAGCCTCACCTCCGGGGGGAGCTTGTCGGGGCGCAGCCCGCGCCACACGGGGTGCCGCAGCCGCTGCTCGTCGGTCCACATCGTGTAGGCCACCTCCCCGACCAGATCAGGCCTAACCCATCGATTACGCCACGGAACCTCATTGGAGAACGGGCTGTGCGGGATCTCCAGGGGCAGCAGCCTCTGGTACAGCTCGTCCAGCACGGCGTCGGTGAACCCCGTGCCGACATGGCCCACGTACGTCAGACCCGCGTCCGTGAACACCCCCATGACCAGCGACCCGACCCCGCCCGACCGGCGCCCCTTGCCGGGTTTCCAGCCGCCGATCACCACCTCGCGGGCGGTCAGGTTCTTGACCTTGATCCACCAGGGGGAGCGCGTGCCCGCCCGGTAGGGGGAGTCGAGGCGCTTGGCGACCACGCCTTCGAGGCCCTGCTCGTACGTGGCGGCGAGCAGGCCGGAGTCGCCGGGGAAGTACGGGGGCGCGCCGATGTCCAGCTCGTCGAGCAGCGCGCGGCGGTCGCGGTAGGACAGGTCGAACAGCGGGGTGCCGTCGAGGTAGAGCAGGTCGAACGGCATGTACGTGATGGGGTAGAGCTCCAGCATGACCGGCTCAGGGTCGGTGAGGTGCATGCGATGTTGCAGCCGCTCGAAACTGGGGCGGCCGCGCGGGTCCAGGGCCACGACCTCGCCGTCGATGATCGCGTTCTTGACCCCGAACCCCGAAATTTCTGGATACCGCCGGGTGTACTCCACCCCGTGTCTGCCCGTCACTCTCATCCCACCGTCAACATGGATGAGCGCGCGGATGCCGTCCCACTTGACCTCCAAGCCGTACCGGTCGGGATCGGAGGGTAGTTCCCCAGGTACAGCAAGCATTGGTTCGATTGGGTATGGCATTGGTTGCCCCATGACGGGTATGTGCCCATCGGTGAGGCCGTTGAGAGCTGAGGAGTGCCCATGCGCAGCATCTGGAAGGGTGCGATCTCCTTTGGGCTGGTCACGATCCCGGTAAAGCTCTATTCGGCGACCGAACAGAAGGACGTGACGTTCCACCAGGTGCACCGCGAGGACGGCGGCCGGATCCGCTACAAGCGCGTGTGCACGCAGGACGGTGAAGAGGTCCCCTACTCCGACATCGCCAAGGGGTACGAGCTGGCGAGCGGCGAGATCGTCGTGCTCACCGACGAGGACTTCGAGGGCCTGCCGCTGACCACGTCCCGCCGGATCGACGTCCTCCAGTTCACGCCCGCGGAGCAGATCGACCCCATCTACTTCGCCAAGTCGTACTACCTGGAGCCCGACGCGCAGGGGGCGAAGCCGTACGTGCTGCTGCGCAACGCCCTGGAGAGCTCCGGCCAGGTGGCGGTGGTCAAGGTGGCACTGCGCCAGCGGGAGTCGCTGGCCACGCTGAGGGTCAGGGACGGCGTGTTCGTCCTGGAGACGATGCTCTGGCCGGACGAGATCCGCACGCCGGACTTCGGCTTCCTGGAGGAGGACATCGAAGTACGCGCCCAGGAGCTCAAGATGGCCGAGTCCCTCATCACCACCATGGAGTCGGACTTCGACCCGAGCGAGTACCACGACACCTACCGCGAGGCCCTGCAGCAGGTCATCGAGGCGAAGGTGGCCGGCAAGGAGGTCATCCCGGCCCGCGAGGAGGAGGAGGCCGGGCCCGCGGTGGACCTCATGGCGGCGCTGAGGGCGAGCGTGGAGGCGGCGAAGCGGGAGCGCGAGGGCGAGCCGGCCAAGCCGAAGAAGGCGGCCGGGAAGGCCGCGTCCGCCGGCAAGGACAAGGACGAGGAGAAGGCCCCGGCGAAGCGGAAGACCCGCAAGTCCGCGTAGAACCTTCCCTGCTGCCGTCCCCCGGACGGTGAGGTCTCCCACGGCGGTTGTGGTGCGTTCGTCCCGTGCGCCTTCGAGCCAGGGACCCGCGCACTGGCGTGCGCCTGTTCCTCTTCGCCTCCAGAATCACCCGAGCCGGTGCTGTGGCCCTTCGAGCTGAGCGGCGGCCGGCATGCGCGTGGCCGGTGGCGTGTGCGGGGTCAGGCCCACAGGTACGGGCCCCGGCGCGATCGGACGACCGGGTCCGGCCAGTTGACGAACTTCTCCCTGTGCGGGCGGTGACAGGCGGAGGTTGCGCTTGCACCCGCTCGGCACCGTATGGCTGAACTCGCGTGCGGTGTCGTTGTGCAGGGCGACGTGCCGTGCCACCGCCGCCCGGAGGGCGCCAGGTCGCTCCTGGGCGCCCGGGGCGGCGGGAGGGTGAGCGTGATGTGGCGGGCCTGGAGGTGGGCGGGTTCCGCGGGTCCACGCGTTCGTACGGCCGGCGGTGATCGAGGCGGACCAGAGCCGCCAGTCGGCCGACCCCTCGGCGAGCCGGTCGGCACCGATGACCGAGACCGGGTGACCGCCGGGCAGCGGCGTCGTCGGACGCGGGCCGTGGGCGCGTGGGCGAATGTGAGGCGTTCGAGCTCGGCGAGCTGAGCGCGGTCAATGAGGGTCGTGCACTGTCGCGGGCGCCCCGTCCGTACCCATGGCCGGCGGCCGGGCGCGACCGGCCGCCAATCGATCATCAATTGGGACATATCGGGATATTTCGTGCTATTTCATTGGATAAATGTTTAATGCGAGCAATAAGATTGTTAATGCAGAGCAAAATGGAGTCGTATCTGTTTGCCCGTGCTTCTGCCGGTAATGACACATATCGTGGATGACTCTTCAGTAGCCGTCCAACACCTGTTTCTGGGTTATCCGGAAACGTCGAGAACGGGGCAATCGATCCTTTAGGGGGAAAACGCAATGCCCAAGCTCAAAAGTGTTATCGCAGGCCTCGCCATCAGCACGGCGATGACCGGTGGCGTGGTCAGTGTGGGCGCCGCGACGACCACGGCCAGCGCTGGTGCCGCCACCCAGGTCAGCACTGGTACCTCCGTCCTCAACAGCTGCGGCTGGGGCTGGCGCCGGTGCGGCTGGGGTTGGGGCTGGGGACACCGTCGTCACCACCACCACAAGCTCCGCCTGAAGGTCAAGGTCTTCAACCGCAACTACAACCGTAATCACTTCGAGCACCACAGGGACCACCGGGACGACAGGAACCGCACCGAAACGCCAAGGTGAAATGACCGTGAGTTGATGGCGCAGGGATGAGCTCCCGTCTTTTCGGCGGGACATCGGGAACGGTCCGCAATTTCGATCGCGGTTCGGCCTGAGGTTTTCATTTCTCCTCGTCTCCACGGCAACCTGGTGAGGGCTCTCCCGGCAATGGCCGGGGGGCCCTCGCCGCGTCGTTTTCCCCGCTGCATTGTTTCTTTTCTCGCGGACTTGACGTGGAAAAACTGGGCAATTCCGGTTTGTGGGGCTTTCGGCTGGAAATATGCAGGGTGCGGATGATTTGTTAGTCGTCATCCGGGTTGTTTCCCTGGCGGG
>NZ_JBFANM010000169.1:0-9528 GCF_040674815.1 Nonomuraea sp. NPDC049709 | reverse complement strand
GCCGGGCTGGCCGTGGCGGTGCCCGCCGCCGTCGCCGCCGAGGCCGGCGGGCCCACGCTGCCGTGGACGGCCTCCCGCCAGGAGCTGGCGGCGACGGCCGACGCCCACGGGTACAGCCCACGGGACCGGGTGTGCACGACGCGGAAGGGGGTGACGTACTGCCCGTTCGCCGACTACACGGTGTGGGTGCCCGCCTGGGAGGAGGTCATGGCGCCGGTGGCGGCGGCCGTACCTCCGGCGGCCAGGGACCGCATCCCCGTGCTGCGCCAGCAGTTCCCCGGCAACCGGGCCGACAACGCCGAGAGCGCGAGCGTGGACATCTGGCCGCGGTGGCCGCGTACCGAGCATCCCGACCGGTCGTACCTGGCGGGCAGTGCCGCGGCGATGGTGACCGGGCTCGCGGACGTTCCCGTACCCGGGACTGTCACGACGGGCTGCGACGCGAGCGGCCAGGCCCGCACCGTGGTGGCGCTGTGGCTGGCCGGGCAGGGCGCACCGCTGCTGCCCGCCGGTGAGAGCCTGCTGGTGCCCACCCCGTCGGGTACGGGCGAGATGCCCTCGCAGCTCGGGCCGATCGAGTACGGGGACGCCGAGACCGGCTACGCCCGGCGGCTGCTGGAGCGGCCGGACGCGCGGGAGCGGGTGTGGGCTGCCTGGGAGACGCTCACGAAGCCGCAGACCACCCTCGCCCAGGCCCTCCCGCTGCTCGGCCTGCGCCCCGAGCACCCCGCCACCAGCCCGGCGGGCCCGCCATGCCGGTGACAGCACGCTCTCCGGGCGGGCGTTGTACGCGATCGCCCGCCGTAGCCACCTGCCCCGCCGTGCCCGCCTGCCCGCCATCCGCGCGACCGGCCGTACCCGCCTGCCCACCATCCGCGCGGCCGGCCGTGCCCGCGACACCATCCCGGAGGGACCGCCATGCCCGTGACGCCGCGACACCGTGACACCGGCGCCGCTCCGTCGAGGCGCCCGGTGCGGGCGGCGGCGCGCCCCGTGGTGGCGGCCGAGCTGGTCGGGCCGCTGGCGCGGGCGATCGACTGGCTGCCCATCGGGGTCACGGCGCCGTTCGCGCTCGCACTGGCCGCGATCGTCTCACCCGGACGCGACCTGGACCCTCTCAGCGCGCTCCTCGCGCTGCGGGCCGCGGCCCTGCTGCTCGGCGCGGCGGCGGCCTTCGCCCTGGTGGACGCGATGACGCCGAGCTCGGGCGCGCTGCCGGTGCCGCGCTGGATGCGGCAGTGGCTGCGTACGGCGATGGCGTTCGCGGTGGTCGCGGCGGTCTGGGGCGCGGCGTACACGATCGCGGCCGTGCGGCTGGCCCAGGGGGCTCCGCTACCGCTGGCCGACACCGCGCTGGAGGCCGCGGTGTGCGTGCTGGCGGGACTCGCCGGGGCGGCAGCCGCGGTACGGCGCGTCGGCGGGCGGCAGGCCGCGCTGGCCGCGAGCGCGTTGCTGGGCGTGCTGCTGGCGGGCTCGCTGTTCCTTACCGGTGACCTGTCGCCGTGGGTGGCGCTGCCCGGCGAGAAGACCTGGGGCGCCGTCCACCGGGGCTGGCTGGCCGCGCTGGCGCTCCCGCCGCTCGTCCTGCTCGCCGCCCACCGCGACCTGCGCCGCTCGGGCAGGTGACCCCTGCGGACGGACTACCGGACCGCGAGAATCGCCGCCACGAGCATGCACGCGGCCGACGGCAGGAAGAACATCCCTACGGACGCCAGCGAGACAAAGCACCAGGCGAACAGGGCCATTGCCGCGGCGATCGACGTCGTCCGGGGCAGGATCCGGCCGAAGGCCAGGGGAATCGCCGCGATCAGCACGGGGAGCAGGAAGTAGAGCGCCCGCACGCCGACGACGCCGACGGCATATTCCGAGCTCTCGCCCTCCTCGCTCAGCGACGCATATATCGGGGTGGCGAACAGGACGATCGTCGACAGGCCCGCCAGGCCGAGCGAAAGGATCAGCCAGGGCCGTAACGCGCGCGCCTGTTCACCACTCCAGATAGTCATTCCGTCGCTCCTCGATCCCGTTGTGAAGGTGCCCTGCGGTAAATGCGTTGCGTCCGCAGTGGTGCCCACGCAGGATCATGACTACGCGTCCGGACGGAGGAAAAGGCCATGAATGAGATCCTGCTCGATGCGATCCGTCACAACAACTGGGCGACGAAGAGGCTCATCGAGTTCTGCCGCGATCAGGGTTTCTCCGCGCAGCAACTGGAGGTACGCGGGGTCGGCACCTTCGGCGGCATCCTGTCGACTCTTCAGCACATCGTCGACGCGGACGGAAGTTACGCGCAGCGCCTGGCCGGAATCGAACTTTCCTGGGTGGACGGCGCGGAGCAGGCCGATCTGCCGCTCCTGTCGGCCCGGGCATCGGAGGTCGAGCGGGTCTGGGAAGAGGTGCTGGCCAAGCCGATCGACGTGGAGGGCGTGGTCATCGTGGACGAGGGAACGCGCGAGGTCCGCGCCGGCATCTTCCTGGCCCAGGCCCTCAATCATGCCAACCACCATCGCGAGCAGGTCTGCGCCATCCTGACGGGCTTCGGCATCGAGCCGCCGGACATCCAGGCCTGGGAGTACGCCTGGGCCACGGGACGGATCTGGGACCGAGGCTGAGCCCGCCCCGCCGGTCCCGTACGGTCGGGTCACCCCTGTGCGGCGGCGGTCGCAGGCTTCCCCGCGGCCGGCCCGGGACCGGCGACGCGCAGGTCCGGCATCAGGACGATCGCGGCCAGGGCCAGCAGCCCGCCCAGGCTCCCGACCCAGCCCAGAGCGACGCCGACGCCCCGGGCGACACCCGCGGCCGTCGCCGCGCCGGCCAGGTGGTGGGCGAGCAGGGACTGGCCGCAGGCGAGGCTGACCGCGCCGCCGATCTGCTTGGTGAGCATGGAGCCGGCTGTGGCGGCGCCGATGTCGGTGCGGGGGACGCTGTTCTGGGCGACGATGCTGGCCCCGCCCATGGCGGGTCCGGTGCCCAGGCCGACAAGCAGCAGGCAGCAGGCGATCAGCGGGATCGGGGTGCCCGCGTCGAAGGTGAGGAAGGGGATGCTGCCGGCGGTCAGGAGCGTGGCGCCGAGCAGCAGCGCGGGTCTGGGTCGCCCGGTACGCATGACCAGCGCCGCGGTGAACCGGTTGCTGATGACCATGCCGGCCAGCATCGGCAGCAGGAGCAGGCCGGAAGCGGTGGCGGTGTGGCCGCGTACCTGCTGGAAGTGAAGGGCCAGGAAGATGCCGGCGGGCAGGCCGGCGGCCTGGAAGAAGAACCCGGCCGCGACGATCGCGGCATAGGCGCGGTGGCCGAACAGGCGTAGCGGCACGATCGGCACGGCGGCCCGCCGCTCGACGGCGACCAGGGCGGCCAGCAGCACGATCCCCGCCAGCAGGGGCCCGCCCACTATCGGGTCGCTCCAGTCCCGGAGCCGGCCGTGCTCGCCGTACCCCTTGAGGGTGAGCCCGAGCAGCACGAGCGAGAGCCCGGCGGTGAGCAGCGCGATGCCCGCCAGGTCCAGGCGGACGGCGGCGGTGGCAGCGGGGCGGACGCGGGGCAGCAGGACGGCCAGGACAGCCGCGGCCATCAGGCCGAGGGGCAGGTTGAGCAGGAACGCCCAGCGCCAGCCCGCGTGGTCGGCGAGCACGCCACCTACCAGGGGGCCGCCGATCATGCCGGCGACGAGCATGACCGCCATGACGCTCTGCATGCGCACCATCCCGGCCATGCGGCTGGGCGGGTACAGGTCACGCACCACCGACATGCCCACCGTGAGCAGCGCGCCGGCGCCCAGGCCCTGCAGCGCGCGGGCGGCGACCAGCAGCGTGATGGACGGGGGCCGCGCCGCAGGCCAGCGATCCGGCCAGGAACACGCCCAGGCCGATGAGCATGGGCCCGCGGCGGCCGTGCAGGTCGGAGAAACGGCCGTAGAGAAGGACGGTGACGGTGGAGGTCAGCAGGTAGGCGGTGACCACCCAGACGTACCAGGTGTCGGTGCCGCCGAGCTGGGCGACGATCTTGGGCATCGTCGCCCTGGAGCTCGCGCCTGACGCCCGCGGGCACCGCCGAGAGCAGGGGCATGGCGCGCGCGTGGTCCACCGTGTGCGGAGGACATCTGAGCGCCCAGCGCAGCACTTCTTTGGGATTTACGAGCGATTCGACGAGTTCCACACTCGTCTTCCGTGTATCGAGGCGCAGCCGCCTGTCCCGTGTCCGGCCGAGAACCAGACCGAACGGCCGGTGGCCGACTATCACGGCTTTCACCAGTGAGTACCGGGGATGGCACACCACTACGAGATGCCTGATTCAGCCACCCCGGTCGCCAGCCAGAGGCGGAACAAATGACGCCGCCGCGCCGGCTCCTGATAATCCTCATAAGCCGTTCGACCGTGCAGCACCACATGGTTGTTGAGGAACTGCATATCCCCCTCTCGGAAATCCATCGCCAGCGCGAAACGCGCATCATTCGTCAGCCGATCGAGCAGATCCATCACCTCGGCCTGCTCCCCCGTGAACGCTGGCACATCAGCACCCCGCTGTGCCGAACGAAGATAATCCGGCCCGTACGACATCGACACCCCGCCATCGGCCCGCCGCACACAGATCGGCTTCGTGTAGAAGCTGTCCGGGCCATCACCCGTACGCCGATCGTGCCACCACGGCCGATACAGCACCTCCGCGAGATCCGGCCGAAGCCGCACGATCTCGTTGTGCACCGCCACCGAACTCACGATGACACTCGAACCACCCGCCTTCGCGGGCCGTACGCACAGCAGCGCCACCACATCCGACGGATCGCTGTGGAAGCCCAGTCGCCCGCTGTGTTCGAAACTCCGCGTCCGAGCCCCCGCCGGATCAGCACCCGTATCCCGCACGTGCATGAACGGCGCCCGATCGGCGCCCTGCGGCACCACCTCGCCCACGTGAGCCGCCAGCCCCACCGCCGCGACCTCGCGCTCCCGCGCGCTCATCTCCTCGACCGGCACCCCCTGCACCAGCGCGAATCCCCGCCCGCCCACCAGCTCCGCACGTACGCGCCGCAGCACCGGACCCAGCGTCGGCAACGCGAGCCCCTCCCCCGAACCTGCCCCGGAGCCCGCCGCCTCGGAACCCGTCGCCCCGGCGCCTGCCGCCACGGACTCGGCCGCCCCAGCGGCCCGGACGGCGGCCAGCACCTCGCGCCGCTGCCCCTCGTCGAGCCGCACCTTCCAGGAGTCGCCGCCCCGGAATTCGTCCGCCAGCCACTCCCCGGGGCCCTGCACTCGCGCGACCATCATCACGCCACCGGCCTCCCTGCCGACTGATCCTTCCGCCACCACCATCCCTTCTCCGGCCGGCCAGGACACCCCGCCATCGCCCACGGCAGAACGCCTTCACCCACAGCGCAAACCCGGCCCCACCGCTAGCGCGAGGCCCGCCCCTGACCCCACCCGCCGGCCCCGGCTTCCATCACCGATCCGACCGCTGATCCGGCCACCTGCCCGCCCGCAGTGCGCGGTCACGGTGCTTGCCGGAAGAAGGCGGGTGCTGCACCTCATCGCGCGCCGGCGTGCCGTGTCGATCGGCCAGTCGCCGGCTGGGTTGAGCGCTTGAGACCAGGTGATCGACAACACGCCGCGCCCTTTACAAAGTAGATTTCTAAGGGGAGCCGATCAGCTGCGTCAATCGCCGCGCCTCCAGCACCAACCTGCTCGACCCCCTCCGACCGGCCACGGCCGCCGCCTCAGGCACGTCCGCCCGCACCCCCGCGATCCTGGCCGCCCGCGTCCCCGCCGCCAGCAGGTCCGCCACTCCGGCCCGCGGCCGCTCCCCGTCCTTGGGGAGCAAGCCCGGCAGCACCCGTACGACCACCGCCCACACCGCCTCCTGCGCTCCCGCCTGCGTGGCGTCGTCGAGGACCGACAGCACGCGGTTGAGCTTCACGAACTCGGACTCGACCAGGTTCGTCACCGCCTCCCCCAGCGCCTGTGCCGGCACCTCGCCCCGGGCGGCCAGGGTGAGGAAGGCGTCGGTGGCGGCGGCGCGTTCGGCGGGGTTCGCGTGGCCCATGCCGCACGCCAGGGCGTACGCCGTCGCGGGGCCGAGCGGGCCGTCGCCGTGGGCCAGCGCCGCCAGTGCCCGGGTCTGCCGGTCGTTGGCGTCCATCGACAACGGCAGGTAGCAGGCCAGGTGTGCCGCCACGATCTCCCGGTGGGCGGGCATGACAAGCGGCCACCAGGTCAGCGTGTAAGTGTGCCCCGACCGCACCTCGAACAGGTCGCGGAGCTCCTCGTGCAGGCCGGCGGGCGAGTCAGACGCCACCGCCGACGGGCCGGGGTAGGGGGCGGGGGACGGGACGGTGGGCACTGTGGCGATGGGCACTGTGGCGGACACAGCGGCGTTGGCGGACACAGCGGCGTTGGCGGACACAGCGGCGTTGGCGGACACAGCGGCGTTGGCGGACACAGCGGCGGTGGTGGACACAGCGGCGGTGGTGGACGCCTCCGTTGGCGGGGCGGTGGAGGAGATGGCCGGCAGGGTGGTGGGCGGGGTGAATTCGGCGTGGAGGTCGTGCCAGACCGACCCGCCGTAGCCCTGGTGGCGGCGTACGCACACCATCACGTCAGGCTCGGTCAGCCCGCCGGCCCGCATCCACGCCGCACACGCGCGTCCGGCCCCCGAGGTGAGCCGGCCGGCCCGCTCGATCTCCGACGGCGAGAAGTGGCGCGGTAGCCGCAGCAGGGCCTGGGCCAGGTCGGCGGGGAGGGCGGGGACCCCTTCGGCCTCCTGACGTTCCAGGCGGTCGAGGAGTGCGGGCGGGTCGAGGTGGCCGGTGCCCGATGTGGGCGTGGCCAGGAGGACCGGGTAGCCGGCTCCCGTCTCGAAGGGAGTCACCAGCTCCAGGGCACGCCGTAAGTAGAGGCGGTCGAACGCGCCCGGGGCCGCCGGACGCCGGCGCTTGGGTGCCCCGCGCGTCAGCGTGCCGCTGTGCTCGGGGGAGGCGAAGGCGAGGAAGGCGCGGTTGACGGCCTCGTTCAGGCCTTCGTGGAGCTCGCTGCCGTAGTGGCCGTAGGTGTGCCGGTCGAACGGGTGCCACCACGGCCGCAGCGCTTCCCGCAGCGCGTCGGGTGCGCGGTGCGACCACTCGGCCAGGCCTGCCAGGAGGCGTTCGTAGGTGTACACGTCAGGTGATCGGCCGAAGGCCGCGAGTTCACGGGTCAGCTCCTGCGGCGAGGTGACGGGTGGCGGCAGGGACGGGCCGCGTACGGCCACCAGGGGCGTCACGGCGGGTGTGCGCGCCTCGGCGAGGCCGCCGCCGTACGCCGCCGAGACCTTCTCCCGCTGCTCCCCGTCCAGCTCCGCGGCCGCCTGCCTTACCGCCTCGCGACCGGCCCGCCCGGCCTGCGGCGCCAGCTTGACCGCGAGCCGCACGGCCCGCTCCCGCAGCGCCGGCGTGTCCTGCGCGAAGATCGCCGACAGAGCCGCCAGCACGGCGTCCACCCGGCCCGCGTCGCGCAGCACCGCGTCACCGGCCCAGGACAGGGCCGCGCGCAGCAGCTTCTTCTCCGGCCGGAACGCCAGCGCCCCCACCGCCTCGGCGAACAGCTCCTCCTCCAGCCGGCCCGCCTCCTCCAGCCGCCGCAGCTGCGCCAGCGCCAGGTCGGCCACCGCGACCGGGCCCGCGGGCAGGAGCCTGGCATAGTCCCTGGCGCGGGCGGCCGACTCGTCGATGTCGAGGTCAAGCCGGTCGTGCAGGCCCGCGAGCTCGACGCGCGCTCCGGCACCGTCGCGCAGCAGCCGCCCCACCAGTCCGTCGATGACGGCCGCGCGGTCGAGCAGGCCGTTTTCCACCAGGCGCACGACCACCTCGACGACCTGCCACAGGGCGGTCTGGGACAAGCCGTCGATCTCGAAGAGGCGCCGGCCGTACGCGGTGAAGAGCGGGTCGCCCGCGGCCGTCGACGGGCGCAGGGTCCGCAGCCAGCCGACCTTGAACGCGTCCTCGTCCGGCGGCTCGATGCCCGTCCGGCGTACGAGCTCCGCGGCCACCTCCCAGTGCCGCAGCTCCGGCAGCCGCGACCGTGCCGCGATGCGGCGGGCCACGTCGGCCTGCCACGCCACCGGGCGCCGGCGCAGCAGCTCGAGGATCCGCCCGCTCTCGCCCTGGCTCCCCCACCGGAACTCCCGCCTGAACAGCCACGCCGTCACCGCCGCCGCGCCGCCCAGGCAGGCCGGGCCCGCCAGCAGCAGCGGCCGCACCTGGCCGGCCCAGTCCGTCCAGGCCGTGGCGCGGAACTCGCGGGTGACGTAGCCGGGCAGCTCGGCCGCGACCGCCTTCCGGCCGGCCGCGTCCAGCTCGGTCGCGAACCGGATCGTCCCCGGCACGTCACCGGCCTTGACCAGCTTGAGCAGGTCCTGCCACGCGTTCACGCGCCCCCTCCTGCTGGAGGCGGCGGGCTTTCGCCGGACCCGACCCTCGCCAGGGTCTCCTCCCAGGGGGTCACCGCAGGACCCCGAGCGTCAGGAGGACGTCTGAGAACACCGCCACCGCGTCAGTCATGGCCGGGACACTAACGGCCGCCCACGACAATTCTCGATCATCGAGATGTGATATGATCATTTTGTCATGAATAGTCATGACATTTCCGGACCCTCTGTGGTCCTCGCCGGTGACCCCGGCAGCCCCGCCGCCCAGTTCGTCGCGGCCATGAACACCGGTGATCCCCACGCGCTCGACCACGCCTACGAGGACGGCGCCGTCCTCGTACCCGTGCCCGGCCACCCCGTCACCGGGGACGCCCGGCTGGCCGCCAACCGTCACCTGCAGAGCTTCGGCCTGCCGATCGAGGCCCGCCCGCGCCACGCGTACGTCGCCGGCGACATCGCCCTGCTCATCGTGGACTGGTCGATGCGCGGCACCGCCCGCGACGGCACCGAGATCGACCTGAGCGGCACCGCCACCGACGTCGTCCGGCGCGGCGCCGACGGGCAGTGGCGGTACGTCATCGACAACCCCCACGGCACCGCCTGACCGGCCCGGCACCGCCTGACCCCCGCGTCCTTCTGGGACTCAGGACCCGTTCCGGAGGGGCTGCGCGGCGGTACCGGTCGCGGACGTGGCAGGTGCGCGGTGGGGGCGCAGTCTGGACGCGGGCCTGCTCCGGAGGCGCTGCGCGGCGTGTCTGGCGTAGCTGAGCGGGGTGAGCCTGGCCGGCAGGCGCGACAGCGAGTCCTCCGTGGAGACGGGCAGGAAGAGGCGGAACCACTGGTCGTACCCCATGGGGACGAAGCGCTTGGCGTCGCCGCCGCCCAGCGTGACCCGCGCGAAGTGCGGGGACAGTCGCTCGCGGCGCAGCACCCGCAGGATGAGCAGTTCCGAGGTCTGGGGCTCGATCCTGGTGCTGTGCAGGTTCCCTCGTGCCATGGGGCTCCTCGTCGTGAGGGGGTGGCGCGGGGGGGGGGGGGCGGGGGCGGGGACCCCCCCCAGAAAAAAAGGGCCGGGGAACCCCCCCCCCCCGCCGGGGCCACCAGGGACAGGACCACCCCCCCCCCCCCGCGGGCGGCGCC
>NZ_JBFANM010000168.1:0-9775 GCF_040674815.1 Nonomuraea sp. NPDC049709 | reverse complement strand
CAGCCCCAGCGCAATCGGCGACATCGCACGCGCCGCTCTTGTCCTCACGCATTTCGAGCACAACTACCTACCGGCAATTCGCTGAGATCACGTCAATGTGACTCATATCACAGTCTTTGATCATCTGGTAAGGGCAATTTCTACAGGCCAGTTGACGTGGAGTGCGCCGCGCTGTGGATCGCAAAAGCGACATTCCGTAATGTTTGCGGCGAACTTGCAGGTGTTGACCTCTGGGTGATCGTCGATCAAGATCCGGATTGATCGTCTTTATCAACTCCTTATGGCGCGGTGCGGCCCCGGTTCCCGGGGTCTGCGTCAGCGTGCCCTGAAGAGGTGGCGACATGCGGGTCTGGCGGCGGTTACGGACGATGGTGCTGGTCATCGCGGTGGCGATGGCATTGGTGATCTCTGGTTTGGGGGTGCCTGACAATCTCGTAGTTCCGGCGGCGGCGTCGGTGGAGGGTCCGGATCCGGAGACCTCGGTGGACGGTCGGCCGGTGGCGAAGGCGAAGGCGGCCGAGGGGGCGGAGGAGTCCCAGCCGCAGGTCGACCGCAAGGAGCCGGTGTGGCCGAAGCCGGGAACGGCGCAGGTGGATCCCGGTGAGAAGGCGGTCGCGGCGGGTGAGCTGCCGGTCCGGCTCTCCGAGGTCAAGGGCGCTGAGGTCGGCGCGGTGAAGGTGGAGACGCTGCCGGCTGACGCCGTGCGCAAGCTCGGCGGGGTAGGGGTCGCGGCCCGGCTGACGGGTGCGACGGCGGGCAAGGTACGGGCGGAGTTCTCGTACGCGGGCTTCCGCGATGCCTACGGCGGCAACTTCGCCACCCGCCTGCAGGTGTTACGGGTGCCGGCGTGTGCACTGACGACGCCGCGCCCGCGCGATTGCGTGGTACGCCCGCAGCCGGTCAAGGCGCACAACGACATGAAGACCGGCACGTTGACCGCCGACGTCGATGTCGACCCCGCCACCGGCAAGGCGGCCCCGCTGACGCTGCCCAAGAGCCAGACGGGCAAGGACGCCACGTCCAACGCGGCGCAGGCGTTCACCTCTGGGTCGGTGTACGTGCTGGCGGCCGGGATGACCGGCCCGGACGGGAACTTCGGCGCCACCGATCTGAAGCCGTCGGGAACCTGGCAGGCCGGCACGTCCGGTGGCGGGTTCTCCTATGACTATCCGCTGCCGGAGGCGCCGTCGCCGGTGGGTACCGGGCCGAACCTGTCCTTGCAGTACGACGCCTCGTCGGTGGACGGCGAGGGCCACTGGACCAACAACCAGTCCGGAGTGACCGGGATCGGCTGGAATGTGTCGGCCGGGTTCATCGAGCGCAAGTACCGCCGTTGCACCGCCTGGACCGAGTACGACCCGGACACCGCCGCGCTGATCTGGCATGCCGACGAGAACGGCCCCTACGGTTCGGCCGTCTGCTGGGAGTCGCCCGACGAGCTGGCCACCGACGTCACCAAGGACTACACCCAGTCGGAGCTGGTGCTGAACCTGGCCGGCCGGTCGGCCTCGATTGTCAAGGACCGCACCAGCGGGTTGTGGAAGACGGTGCCGGACTTCGGCTGGAAGATCGAGCAGCAGGCCGGCGGGGCGGACGGCCTGGAGTACTGGAAGGTCACCTCCAGCGATGGCCAGGTGCACCGCTTCGGCTACACCAAGGACGCGCAGTGGCAGTTGCAGTACGTCGGCAACCAGCGTGCCGAGCCGTGCGCCGACCGGTACTTCAACGACATGATCCCGCCGACCTGCACCGGTGTGTGGCGGTGGAACCTGGACCAGTCGATCGACGCCAACGAGAACGTCATCGACTACACCTATGAGCGCGAGACCAACTACTTCTGCATGCCCGACTGTGTCTCCGAGGTCTACGTGCCGCTGCCGTACGATCGGGGCGGTTTCCTCAAGCAGATCAGCTACGGCCACAACACCCAGGTGTCCGGCAGCACGCCGACCTCGCGGATGACGTTCACCACCTCCGACCGCGGCGGCCTGGACGTGCCGACCGACCTGACCTGCGGCCCGTCCTGCGCCACCAACGATGCGGTCGCGTTCTACTCCACCCGCAAGCTCGACTCGGTCCTCACCGAGTCCAAGAACCCTGCCTCGGGGGTGTGGGAGCCGGACACCCGCACCGACTTGCGCTACAGGTGGATCTACACCCGCACCGACTTCGGCCCTGCCTACGACCCGGTGCTGTGGCTCGACAGCGTGCAGCAGACCGGCCTGGCCGGCACGACCGCGCAGAAGCTGCCGCCGGTCAGCTTCGACGCAGCCATGGTCGCGGGCCGGATGGACTACGACAACTGGTCGGACTGGACCGACTTCCTGTCCTGGCGCATGGTGCCCCGAGTCACGGGGATTGGCAACGGTATGGGTGGCCGGATCGAGGTCACCTACGGCCAGGCCGATCCGTGCGGCGGCGGCAAGGGCCGCGACGGCACCAACTACTTACCCGACGCCACCGGCGACTGCTACCGCGTCGACTACGACTACAACGAGGAGACCGGCTACGAGAGCTGGGGCCGCTTCTTCAAGCAACTGGCGATGAAGGTGACCGAACGCGACCTGGTCGGCAGCTCGCCCGACATGGTCACCAGCTACGACTACCTCGGCGGCCCGCGCTGGACCAACCCGGTGAACTTCGCCCAGCCCGACCTCTCACCCGGCGGCAGCGACTGGCGCGGCTACGGCACCGTCCGCACCACCCGAGGCTCGGGTAGCGACCCGAACGGTTACACCGTCACCTCCGACACCTTCTACCGCGGCATCGACGGCGCCACCATCACCACGTTCGAGGGCACCACCGCCACCGACTCCCGCGCCCTGCAAGGCCAGCTCCTGCAGGAGCAGACCTGGAAGCTGACCGCCACCGACCCGCGCGCCTACACCGAGGCCGAATCCACCCGGTATGAGTACCAGGTCGCCGCCACCGGCACCGGGCCCGGCGTCCTGGACCCGGCCTTCGTGCACCGCACCCGCGAACGCACCCGCGAGCTGGTCACCGGCGGCACCTGGCGCTGGAGCGACCAGCGCACCGCCTACAACAGCGACGGACAGCCCACCACCGTCAACGACTACGGCGACACCGCCGTCACCACGGACAACACTTGCACCAGCACCACCTACGCCCGCAACCCGGCCAACGGCATCACCAGCCTGCCCTCCACGATGGAGAAACGCTCCGGCGATAGTTGCACCTCAGGGACGCTGATCGGCAAAACCGCGACCCTGTACGACGGGGGCAGTGACCCGGCCACCAACACCCCGTCCGACGGCAACGTCACGGAGACCCGCTCCTACGCCAGCGCCACCAGCATCTCGGTCACGAAGAACACCTTCGACGACTACGGCCGCCCGCTGACCGCCACCGACCCGATGGGCAAAGTCACCACCACGACCTACACCCCGGCCGTCGGCTGGCCCCACCAGGGCGCCAAGGTCACCAACCCGCTCGGCCACGCCGTCACAACCTACTCCTCCCACCGCAACGGCCTGCCCACCAAGCTGGTCGACGCCAACAACAAGACCACCGAGATCGACTACGACGCCCTCGGCCGCGCCGCCACCCTCTGGGAGCCCGACCAGCCCAGGGCTGGCGGCACGCCGACCGCGACCGTCGCCTACGACATCCCCTTCGACGGCAACCTCGGCCAGCCCACCGCTCCAGCCAGAACCACGATGCGCCGCCTGCTGCGCGGCACTACCTACCTCACGACCTACAGCTACGACGACGGGTTCGGCCGTGCCAGGGAGGAACAGACCGAGTCCCCGGCAGGCGGCCGGATCGTCACCGTCAACACCTACGACGGCCGTGGGCTCACCGCGGCCAGCTCTCAGCCCGCGCACAACGGCGACGCGCCCGGCAGCGGCCTGCTGAACCCCGATCCCACCACATTGCCGTCGTGGACCAAGACCGTCTACGACAGCATGGAACGCCCGACCGCGGTCATCGACTACCAGCAGGCCACGGAGTTCCGCCGCACCACTACCGCCTACCCCGGCCTGGACCGCATCGAGGTGACCCCGCCGGTCGGCGGCAAGACCGTCACCGTCTCCGACGTCTACGAGCGCGCCATCAAGACAGAGGAGTGGAAGGACGCCTCCACTCACCACGACACCAGCTATACCTACAACGCCGCTGGCAACCTGACCAAGGTCACCGACGCCAACGGCAACGTCCGCACCTTCACCTATGACTGGCTAGCCCGCCGCACCGCTGCCACCGACCCCGACGCCGGTGATGCCAGCTACGGTTACGACGCCGCTGGCCGTCAGCTCTGGGGCATCGACGGCAACGGCGACAAGGTCTCACTGCTGTACGACGACCTCGGCCGACGGACAAGTCAGTGGTTCGGAGAGCCGCAAACCGGCACCAAACTGGCCGAATGGGCCTACGACAGCGTGGTGAAGGGATACCTGTCCTCTTCCACCCGCTACGTGGGCACGAACGCCTACACCGACGCCGTCACCGCTTACGACAACGCCTACCGGCCGACGGCAACCAAGGTCACCATTCCGGCCGCCGAAGGCACACTCGCCGGTGACTATGCCTTCACCGCCAGGTACGACACGGCCGACAACATCGTGGAGCAGGGGCTTCCCGCCAAGGGCGGCCTGGAGGCCGAGACGCTCACGTACTCCTACACCGATCTCGGCTTGGCTCAGGGCCTGACCTCCGATTACGCCGGCGGCGCCACCTACATCAAGGCGGCCGCCTACTCTTCGACCGCTCGGCTGAATGAACGCAGCTACGGTGCCAACAGCCAGGTCAAACGCACCTTCACCTGGGACGAGGGCACCGGCTGGCTTAAGCGCCTGACCACGGAATCGGGCACCCAGGTGGCGCAGAACGACGTTCTCGCCTACAACCAAAACGGTGACCTGATCAGGAACACCGACACCCTCACCGCGACCGGCAGCAGCCCAGGCCAGTCCGAGTGTTTCGTCTACGACGGTCTCTCCCGATTGAGCACCGCGTACACGACCGTCGGCACCTCATGCGCATCCGGTGCGGACCTCCAGGGCGCCGACCCCTATAACCAGTCCTTCACCTACGACGCGGTCGGCAACTTGACCAGCGTCAGCGACAACGGCGTGACCGCGACCTACACCTATCCGGCGGCGGGCGCCTCGGCGGTCCGTCCCAACGCGATCACCTCCATCAGCAGGCCCGGCCGCACCGACACCTACGGCTACGACAACGCCGGCCAGCTTGTGGCGCGCACCGTCGACAACAAGCAGGCCACCTTCTCCTGGAACGCCCTGGGCCAGATGGACAAGGCCGTCGTCAACGGCCAGGAGACCACCATGGTCTACGACGCCGACGGCGAACGGCTCATCCGCCGTGACCCCGACGGATCGTCGACGTTGTACCTGGGCTCCATGGAGGTCCGCTCCACCACCACCGGCGTCGCGGCGACCCGCTATTACGCCGACGCCGACGGCTCGGTGGTCGCCATGCGCACAGGGGCCAGCCTCAAATGGCTGGCCTCAGGCCTGCACGGCTCCATGCAACTGGCCATCGACGACGTGACCGGCCAGGTCTCGCGTGAGCGCTATCTGCCTTTCGGGCAGCGCCGCGGCGCCGATGACCTGCCCTTCACCGATCGCGGTTTCCTGGGCAAGACCGAGGACGCCTCCACCGGCCTGGACTACCTCTCGGCCCGCTACTACGACCCGGTGATCGGTAGGTTCATCTCGACGGATCCGCTGCTCGACCTGTCGAAACCGCAGGGGGCGAACCCCTATGCGTACGCGGGCAACAACCCTGTCGGCGCCTCCGATCCCACCGGTCTCAAGCCGATCGACGAGTCGAAGGACGCGATCAACCCCTGCTACAAGCCGAAAAGCCAGGAGTGCAAGGTTGCGCGCAAGGAGCAGGCGGAAGCGGAGGCCAAGGCCGCCCAGGCAGAGGTGGACCGACAGCTCAAGCAACTGCTCAACGCCATCCTGGCGATCGCGAAAATCGCCGCCGACGAACTCGGCATCACCGCGGGCATCAAGTGCTTCACCACGGGCGACGTCGGCGCCTGCGGTGAAACAGCGCTCAACATTCTGGGCTCACTCGCCGGTGGCCTGGCCGGCAAGCTGGCGGCGAAATACGCGCTGCCGTGGAAATGGAAGAAGGCGTACGAGCTCGGCAAGGCCATCTGGAAACACGCTGGCGATGCCATCAGCGCCTTCAAGAACTGGTTAAAGGCAAAAGACCGGCTCCAAGCCGCGAGACATCGTCTGCAAGCAGCCCTCCGCGAGTGCAACAGTTTCGTACCCGGAACCATGGTCCTGCTCGCCGACGGAACAGCCAGACCCATCGAGGACGTCAAGGTCGGAGACCAGGTCCTCGCGCATGATCCGGACACGGGAGAGACCACAGCGGCCCCCGTGATCGCCCTGATCACGGGACACGGGGTGAAGAACCTGGTGCAGGTAACTGTGGACACCGACGGTGGCAAGGGCAACGCGACAGGCGTGGTCGTGGCGACTGCGGAACATCCCTTCTGGGTTGCGGACCAGAAGCAATGGGTGCAGGCCACCCGGCTCCAGGCGGGGATGTGGCTGCAGACCGGGTCCGGTACCTATGTACAGGTCACCGCGCTCAGCAAGCGCACCGCTGGCGAACAGCGGGTCCACAACCTGACGGTCGCCGGCAAGCACACGTACTACGTGTTGGCCGGAACCAGCAATGTCCTCGTTCACAACGCGCCCCTGGCCTGCCGAGCCAAAGGGCTGGCCGGAGAGGCGCGCGCCAAGCAGGAGCTTCTCGACAAGGGCTACAATATTGTCGGTGAGCAGTTGACCATCCGGGCGGCGAACGGCGTCAAGGTACGAGTCGACTTCGTTGCGATGAGAAACGGAAAGCTGTATCTGTTCGACGTGAAGAACGGTCCGAAGGCCGGATTCACGAAGAACCAGGGCCGCAGGGGCGGTTATGCCTCGGTAGAGGCTGCTGGCGGCACGTTCACCGGTCGCAAGGCCCAACGAGCCGGACTGAAAGGCCGAGTCATCGGAGCCACCGATGTCCTTATCATCCAGTACTGAGGACCGAGATCGTGTCGAACCTTAAGAAGCAAACCCTAGCCGCGGTGAAGGAGGAACTGCGCGGGGTGCGGTTCAAGACCACACGCTCACGGTACATCTACGTGCAGGAGCGCTCGCCCGGGGTCCACGGGTGGCTGGGCCTCAACGACAACGATACATACCTACCTGAGGTGCTGATTCTCAATCCGGTGGTGGGCGTGGTCCATGACCGCGTGCAGGAGCAGATCACTGAGCTGAATCCCGAATTCGACCGGCGCGGACAGCCTCTGGTGAGCCAGAATCTGGGTTATCTCATGCCTGAAAAGACGTACCGGACATGGGACTTTTATCAGCAAAAGGATCCGCGAGGCCCTGCAGCCGAGCTGGCCGCGGCGCTCTCCGCCTACGGCTCCTCATTCATCGACACCTGGGCTGACTGGTCCGACCTGTCGGAGCGGATAGAGCACACCGACTTGCTGACTGATGACGAGAAATATGTGGTCATTCCGGTAGTACGGGCGCTCAATGGCGATCTGAGTGGTGCGTTGCGGATGGTCGACGGGAAGCACGAACAGATCGGCCACAGTCAGGATCTTTATGCATCCTTCTACAGGAAATATGCCGAGTCGTTCGTGAAAAAATTCGGCTGACAGCACCGATCCGCGGCCTCGCCATCTGGCCAGGCTTGCCGTCCATAGGAGTGGCGTACGAGTTTGCCTGGTCAAGCTCACGTCGTGATGTGGCGACGGTCATCGCGTAGCGCTTCAACATGGGTTGAAGCGTCACGCGATGACCGTGGGCAACAGTGAGGCCTGGGCGGCGGCATGCCGAACCTGCCTAGCCAGAGCCATTGCCCTGACGATCTGACTTATGCGCACTGCCATGGCCGGCGACTTGCGCGACGAGTGGGGCGCCGCGCCCAACGCCTTCGGCATGGCAGCCAGCCCGGGGCCCGACATATCTTCTGGTGGTAGGAGATCAGCTGGTCCGGGGGAACGGTCATGCACCTCAAGGATGGCACCGTCTATGTGGGCAAGGGCAAGAACATGTCTTCGCGCTGGTGGGGGTAATTTCGGCGTCAGAAGGAAAATGAAGAGGCTCGGATATACCCGCGACGACGTAGTCGGCGTCGACTACCGCCTTCCTGCGACTGGTCAGACCCTAGACGAGCTCGAAGGAGACACGTTTGAAGAGCTCGGCGGTAAGAAGAATCTCCGCACAACACCAACAATCCGCACGGTTATGGGAACAGGTGTTAGCGATCCACGGCAGTTGGCGATTATACGTCCTGGCGTCCGGGCGGTAAGCTGGATGCATGACGACCGGACCGACCGTATTCTGGCGAGAAGGCATTGAAGAAGAGGCACGACAAGTCGCGTTCGGAGAGCTGAGAGTCGAATGGGTGGAAAAGGCGGAGATGTTTCCGGACTCGATGCTCTTGCAAACCGACAGGGCGCTGGAGACGTTCGAGAATCACGTCGCCAGCCTCGACGTGCCGTCAGACGAAGCCGTTCTCGCGATCGTCAGGACTGTCGTTCTCACGCTCAATGCGATCAATCGCGATCATGACGATGACGCCCATGCCACCGGTGAACCTCGATTCTTCAGCTGGTCGGGATGCGTGAGTGGCGCCGCGGTTTGCCCGTAATGTCCCCGAGGTGGTTGGGGCGGGCCGTCGCATGTCGCTGCGGGGGCGCCGGGTTCCACGGGCCCGGAGGAGGCTCCTTTCTGGATCGTCGTGGTCGGGTCCGGCTCTCAGGTGCGAGCGGGCAGGTCGGTGAGGCGCTGCCAGGCGGACGAATGCTTGGGCCCAGGGCCAGGTGCGCTCGATGCGCAGGTGGCGGCGGCGGGCGTGGGCGGCGAGCCGGGCGGGCAGGTGGTAGAGCCGGTAGCGCATGGTGTCGGGTTCGGCGCGGGCCAGGCCGTCCTGGTCGTGCAGGGTCAGCAGGCGCAGCCAGCAGTCCAGGTCGTGGCCGAGGTTGGCGGCCAATACCCATCCTTGGTTGACGGTCCAGTCCTTGCTGGGCAGATTACGCAGGCCCATCGCCTTACCGACGCGGACACGGTCCTCGACCACGGCGTGCGCGCGGGCCAGGGCGTCCAGCCATTGCGGGTGGTGGGAGCCGGCGATGCCCCACATGCGGCCGATGTTGGTGACGATGATGGAGTACTTCCACCCGGTCCGCAGTTCGAGGGCGGTGAGGTTCTTGCGGTGCCGGGCCGAGGGGCGGACCCGGCGCACCAGCAGCCGCATGCCCTCGGGCCAGCCGGTGCGCTGGTTGAGGCCGGTCAGTTCGGCGACATGGTAGCCGGGCTGCAGGTCGCCGTCCTGGGTGATGGACTCTTGCCAGGCGGTGGCGGGCAGCCGGGCGATGGCTTGTTCGTCGAGGTCGGTGATCATCCAGCCGACCAGGTAGCGCACCGTGCGGCGAGCGGTGTTCAGGCCTTCCCAGATGAACCAGCAGATCGTGAGTGGCGCCCGCGCCGTCCACCCGGACCAGGATCTTGGCCTGGCAGGAGTTCGGGATCTGCGCCAGCGCCTCACGCAGCACCCGCAGGTGGTCGGCCACGGTGTTGCTGCCGGCGTTCCCGGGCCGCAGCAGCATCGCCAGCGACTCTTGGGTGTTGGCGCACCAGCAGGCCAGCGGGTGAAAGCCATACGTTTTCTTGAAGGTGACCGCCGCGCCGTGCTTGTCGGAGGTGGCGGTGATGACGGTGGCGTCGATGTCGATGACGATCCAGCCGCGCAGCCGTTTGCC
>NZ_JBFANM010000167.1:0-9852 GCF_040674815.1 Nonomuraea sp. NPDC049709 | reverse complement strand
GGGCCGGGGGGGGGGGGGGGCGTCCGCGCCGGCCACTTGGGGCGGGGGGGGGGGTGTGGGGGCATATAGCACCCTCCCCCCCCGCCCCCCCCCCCCCGCCCGCCGCGCGCCCCCCCGCGGCGGCCTGGCGGCGCACCTGCGCGAACCCACGCAGGTGGTGTTCCTCGCGCTGCTCGGCCTGGTCGCGGTCGGCTGGGCCCTCGTCGCGCTCGACGGCGGCCAGTTCCTCACCATGGAGAGCGTCGTCGGGATCCAGCAGCGTTCCGCGGCCCTCGGCATCGTGGCGATCGGGCAGACGCTGGCGATCCTGGCCGGCTCGCTCGACCTGTCCGTGGCGTACCTGATCAGCCTGTCCTCGCTGGTCGCGGCGGAGATCATGGCGGGCCAGGACGGGAACGTCGGGCCGGCGATCGCCGCGGTGCTGGTCATCAGCTCGCTGGTGGGGCTGGTCAACGGGCTGGTCATCACCAGGCTCCAGGTCCACGCCTTCATCGCCACGCTCGGCGTCGCCCTGATCATCAAGGGCATCGTCGACCACCTGTACGACGGCCCGGCGGGCAAGGTGCCCGAGTCGTTCCAGCTCCTCGGCTACTCCCGCATCGGGCCGATCCCCGTCTCCGCCATGCTCTGGGCGGGCGTGGCCGTCGTGGCCTGGTTCCTGCTGAGCAGGACCCGGCTGGGATACCGGATCTACGCGGTGGGCGGCAACGAGGAGGTCGCCCGGCTGTCCGGGATCCGTACGGGCCGGGTCATCGTGATCACTCACGTGCTCTGCTCGGTCTGCGCCGGCATCGCGGGTCTGCTGCTGGCCAGCAGGCTCGGGGCGGGGGCGCCCACGGTGGGCACCGATGGCGGCTACGACCTGGAGTCCATCGCCGCGGTCGTGCTCGGCGGGACCGCGCTGGCCGGAGGCAAGGGCGGGGTCGCCGGAACGGTGGGCGGGGTCCTGCTGCTGGCCGTCCTGGACACCATCTTCAACCAGCTCGAGGTCAACTCCTTCGTCAAGGACGTGGTCCGCGGCGTGGTCATCGTCATCGCGGTGGCGGTCTACGCCCGGCGCGGAACAAGGCGGTCGGCATGAAGCGGGCACTTCCCATCCTCGCGGTCCTCGTGGTGCTGCTGACCGCGATCGCGGTCGCCAACCCCTACTTCCTGGAGCCCGCCGGGTTCCTGGCGTTCCTCAAGCGGGCCGCGCCGCTGGTGATCCTCGCCGCGGGGCAGTATTTCGTCATCGTCTCCGGCGAGTTCGACCTGTCGGTCGGCTCGCTGGTGACGGCCGAGGTGGTGATCGCCGCGCGGCTCATCGACGGCGACGAGTCCGCCACCTGGCCGGTCCTCGCCCTGCTGATCGTCGTCGGGCTGCTCGTCGGGCTGGTCAACGGCGTGGTCACCACCAAGCTGCGGGTGCCGTCGTTCATCGTGACGCTCGGCATGCTGCTCGTCCTCAGCGGGGCGGTCTTCCTCTGGACCGGTGGCGCGCCGCGTGGCGCGCTGTCGGAGGGCTTCCGGGTGTTCGGCCGCGGCGGCCTCGGGCCGCTGCCGTGGTCGGTGCTGATCCTGCTGGCCATGGGCGTGGCGGCGATCTGGCTCATGCGCGCCGATTTCGGCAGGACCCTCATCGCCACCGGTGACAACGAGCGCGCCGCGGCACTGTCCGGGGTCCGGGTCGACCGGGCCAAGATCTTCGCCTTCATGCTCTCCGGTCTGTCCGCGGCCGTCGCGGCGATCCTGCTCGGCGGTTTCGCCGGGGTCTCGGCTCAGGTGGGCCAGGGACTGGAGTTCTCCGCCATCACCGCGGTCGTCCTCGGCGGCGTGGTGCTCGGCGGCGGCCGCGGCTCCGTGCTGGCCGCCATGGCCGGGGCCGTCACGCTGGAGGCACTGTTCACCCTGCTCAACCTGTACGGAATCTCGGGGGCGCTGGAGTTCACCGTGCAGGGCGTCATCATCATCGCCGCGGTCGCGGCGGGAGCCATCCGACTTCCCTGGAAGTCCACCCCCCGAAGAGGAGACGCACATGCCGCGTCATAAGGCCGCAGTCGCCGTGTTCACCGCGCTCGTCCTCGCCGGCTGCACCACCGACAAGCCGACGTCCACCGCCCAGCCCGCGACGCCCGCGGCGAGCGCCGGCCAGAGCGCGCAGGGTTCCGGCACGGGCGCGCAGTCGAAGTTCTTCGTGCAGGCGGACTTCGACGCCCAGCTGGCCATGCGCTCCCAGGCACCGCAGGGACCCACGGACAAGCCCTGGGAGCAGGCCATCGCCCCGAAGATGATCGACACGGCACAGTACAAGAAGGACGGGCCGTACCACCTGTGCTTCTCCAACGCGGCGGTCAACAACCCCTGGCGCCAGGTCGGATGGAAGACGATGCAGGCCGAGGTCGGCCTGCACAAGGAGATCGACAAGTTCACCGCGCTGGATGCCGAGGGCAAGGACGACAAGCAGATCTCCGACATCGCCGAGCTCCAGGCCAAGGGCTGCGACGCGCTGATCATCTCGCCGAACACCACGGCCACGCTCACCCCCGCCGTGACGGCCGCCTGCGGGAAGGTGCCCGTCATCGTGTTCGACCGGGGCGTGGAGACGGACTGCCCAGTGACGTTCATCAAGCCCATCGGCGGCTACGCCTTCGGCGCCGACGCCGCCGAGTTCCTGGTCGAGAAGGTGCCGGCGGGCGGGAAGGTGCTGGCGCTGCGCATCCTGCCCGGCGTGGACGTGCTGGAGACCCGCTGGTCGGCCGCGAAGGTGGTCTTCGACAAGAGCAGCCTCCAGGTGGTGGGAGTGGAGTTCACCGACGGCGACGCCGCCAAGACCAAGAGCATCGTCAGCGACTACATCCAGCGGCACGGCAAGATCGACGGCGTCTGGATGGACGCCGGCGCCACGGCGGTGGCCGCGATCGAGGCGTTCGAGGACGCCGGCCTGCCGGTGCCGCCGATCAACGGCGAGGACCAGCAGGACTTCCTGCAGAAGTGGAAGGACGCGAACCTGGCCGCCGTCGCACCCACGTACCCGACCTACCAGTGGCGCACCCCGATCATCGCCGCGCTGAAGATCCTCAAGGGCGAGGAGGTGCCCGAGATGTGGAACCTGCCGCAGCCGAAGGTCACCAGCGAGAACCTTTCGGCCTACCTCAAGCCCAACATGCCGCCGCTGCACTACGCGCTGTGCGGTTGTGAGGACCTGCCCGGGTTCCCGGAGACCTGGGGCGGGAAGAAGAGCTGATCGGCTCCTTCCGCGAACCGACGACGAAGAGGGACGCCATGTTCTCCATCGGAGTGAACACCTGGGTCTGGGTCTCCCCGCTGACCGACGACGACCTGGCGCGGCTCGCGCCCCGCATCGCCCGGTGGGGCTTCGACGTCATCGAGCTGCCCGTCGAGCAGCCCGGCGACTGGAACCCGGACAAGGCCGGTGCGGTGCTCGCCGAGCACGGGCTGGCCGCGTCCGTGGTGCTGGTCATGCCGCCGGGGCGCGAGCTCGTGGCCGCCTCCCCGGAGACCGTCCGCGACACCCAGGACTACCTGCGGCACTGCGTCGACGTGGCGGTGACCGTCGGCTCCCCGGTGATCGGGGGGCCGGCGTACGCCTCGGTCGGCCGTACGTGGCGGCTCTCGCCGGACGAACGCCGCGGGGTCTACGCCGAGCTGCGTGAGCATCTGCGTCCCGTCCTGGACCACGCGGCCGAGCGCGGGGTGAAGCTCGCGGTCGAGCCGCTCAACCGGTATGAGACCAGCCTCGTCAACACCGTCGAGCAGGCGCTCGACGCGCTGCCCGAGGACTGCCACCTGGCACTCGACGTCTACCACATGAACATCGAGGAGAAGGACCCTGCCCAGGCGGTGCGGGTGGCGGCGGATCGCATCGCGCACGTGCAGGTGTGCGGCACCGATCGCGGCACGCCGGGAGCCGACCGCTTCGACTGGCCCGGCTTCACCCAGGCCCTGCGCGACGCCGGCTATCAAGGGCCGCTCGTCATCGAGTCGTTCACCGCGCACAACCAGACCATCGCCACCGCGGCGTCCATCTGGCGGCCCCTCGCGGAGAGCCAGGACGCGCTGGCCGTGGACGGCCTGGCGTACCTGCGTACCCTCTGACACCCGCCTCCCCGGCCTGAAAGTTTCATACTCATTCTCCCGTTGAGCGCTTGAGACGCGACGCCGGTGGTTGTCATGTGAGGAGCGGCGGAACCGCTAAGAGATCGCCGACGTCGCTTTCACCTGCAGATATTCGAGATCGGCAGCGAGGCATTTGCCCGGCAGAAGAGGAAAGGCGGTCCTCGATTCACTGGATAAGCATGCTTGACAGGTATCTTGTGCAGGCTTATTTTCATTCCGAATCGATCAGTTGCATGGTCAGGCCCCGGCACCCACCGCGCCACGCGCCATCCACCGACCATGGCGTCCTTGCCGCAAGACCGGCCCGGCGAGCCGAGACGACGCATGCCTTCCCATCGCCACCCGTCAACTCCGACCGTTGCCGGTAACCCCCCAGGAGATCCTTCATGCGAAGATCACGCCTGTTCTCCGCCCTGGCCGCGGCCTTATTAGGGCTGTTGGTGTCCTCGGCGCCGCTGGTGGCGCACGCGGCCGCTCCGCAGTTCAAGGTGCTGCTGTTCACCGAGACGGCGAGCGGCGCCTACAGGCATGACTCCATCCCCGCCGGCGTCGCGATGTTCCAGCAGCTGGCGACCGACAACAACTTCCAGGTCGACCGCAGCGAGGACTCCGCCGTCTTCACGAGCGCGACCCTGAACACCTACGACGCGGTGATCATGTTCCAGACCAGCGGCATGGTCTGGGACAACGACGCCCAGCGTCAGGCCTTCCAGGCCTATGTGCGCGGCGGCCGCGGCGTCGTCGCCATCCACAACGCCACCGACATGAACATCGAGACGCAGTTTCCCTGGTGGGACCAGGTGGTCCTGGCCGGCGCCCACATGACCGCGCATTCGGCGGTCCTGCAGGGCACCGCCAAGGTGGCCGACAAGGCGCACCCCTCCACGAAGGGCCTGCCGGATCGGTGGGTGCGCTCGGAGGAGTGGTACAACTTCGACAAGAACATGCGGGGCTCGGTGCACGTCCTGGTGACCGCGGACGAGACCACCTATGACGCGGGGCCGAACAAGATGGGCGCCGACCACCCGATCTCCTGGTGTCACAACCCGGAGGGCGGCCGGGTGTGGGCCACCGCGATGGGTCACCAGGCGTCCTCCTACTCCGAGCCGCAGTTCAAACAGCACCTGCTGGGTGCGGTGCAGTGGGCGGCGGGCGCGGCACCGGGTGACTGCGGCGGTACGGTCGCGGCCCGGTTCCAGAAGGTGACCCTCGACGGCGCCCCCGACCAGCCGATGGAGCTGGACGTGGCCGCCGACGGCAGGGTCTTCTACATCTCGCGCTCCGGCAAGGTGAACATGATCCCCGCCAATGGCGGGGGCACGCGCGTCATCGGCACCCTGTCGGTGTACGACGGCGGCGAGGACGGCGGCATCGGGCTGGCGTTGGATCCCGACTTCGCCACCAACGGCTGGATCTACGTCAACTATTCGCCGTCCAACGGCGGTGAGGTGAACCGGGTGTCGAGGTTCACCTTCAACGGCACCAGCCTCGACCTGGCGAGCGAGAAGAAGGTGATCGAGGTTCCGGCGTACCGCAACGTCGACGAGCCCGGCCACACCGGCGGCTACCTCGCGTTCGGGCCGGGCGGCAACCTGTACATCGGCCCGGGTGACGACACCAACCCCAACGGCTCCAGCGGGTACGCCCCGATCGACGAGCGGCAGGGCCGGGAGCATTTCGACGCTCAGCGCTCCTCGGCGAACACCAACGACCTGCGCGGCAAGATCCTGCGCATCCACCCCGAGCCCGACGGCACCTACACGATCCCGTCCGGCAACCTGTTCACGCCCGGCACCGCCAGGACCCGGCCGGAGATCTACGCGATGGGCTTCCGCAACCCGTTCCGCTTCTCGGTGGACAAGGCGACGGGCTGGATCTCGGTGGGTGACTACGGCCCCGACGCGGGCGCCGCCAGCTCCACCCGCGGTCCCGAGGGCACCGTCGAGTGGAACCTGATCAAGCAGCCGGGTTTCTACGGCTGGCCGTACTGCGTCGGCAACAACATCCCGTTCAACGACTTCAACTTCGCCACCAACACCTCCGGCGCGAAGTTCAACTGCTCGGCACCGGTCAACGACTCACCCAACAACACCGGCCTGAACAGCCTGCCCGCGGCCAAGCCCGCGACCGTGTGGTACAACTACCACGCCTCGGCCGAGTTCCCCGAAATCAACTGCTGTGGCGGTGCCGCCCCGATGGGTGGCCCCTTCTACCACTACGACGCGGCCAGCAGCTCGGACCGGAAGTTCCCCGCGTATTTCGAGGGCACGCCGTTCTTCTATGAATGGAGCCGCAACTTCGTCAAGGAGTTCCGCCTGGACTCCTCGGGCAACCTCCTGAAGATCAACCCCTTCGTGGCACAGCTCGCCCCGCGTGCGCCGATCGACATGAAGTTCGGCCCGGACGGCGCCCTGTACATGGCCGACTGGGGCAACGGCTTCGGCCACGCGAACACCGATGACAGCATCTACCGTGTCGACTACGTAGCCGGAAACCGCGCGCCCCTGGCCAAGGCGAGCGCCAACCCCGACTCGGGCACGGCACCGCTGGCGGTGGCGTTCTCCTCGGCCGGCTCAGCCGACCCCGACGGCGACGCGATCACCTACGCGTGGGACTTCGGCGACGGCGCGACCTCCACCAGCGCCAACCCCTCCCACACTTACAACACCAACGGCACGTACACGGCCAAGCTGACCGTACGGGACTCCGGCGGGAAGACGGGCAGCGTCACGTTGCCCATCGTCGTCGGCAACACCCGTCCCAAGGTGGCCTTCTCGGCTCCACCCGACGGCGGGTTCATCGACTTCGGCGACCAGGTGGCCTACACGGTGAACGTCACCGACGCCGAGGACGGCGCCGCCGACTGCACCAAGGTCAACGTGATCACGGCGCTCGGCCATGACCAGCACACCCACGACACCGGCCAGTACACCGGTTGCTCCGGGACGGTCACGACCACCGCCTCCGGCCATGACGAGGCCTCCAACGTCTACTACGCACTGTCCGCCGACTACACCGACAAGGGCGGCCTGGAGGGCAGCGCCGGCATAACCCTGCAGCCCAAGCACAAGCAGGCCGAGCACTTCACCGGCTCGACCGGAATCCGGATCGTCGACGAGCCCGGAGCCGAAGGCGGCAGGCGCATCGGCGACATCTCCAACAACGACTGGATCTCCTTCAGCCCGATCAACCTGGCCGGGATCGACACGGTGTCCTTCCGCGTCTCGGCACCGTCCAACACCGGGGCGTCCATCGAACTGCGCGCCGACTCGCCGACCGGGGCCCTCCTCGCCTCCAGCCCCGTGCCGGCGACCGGGGGATGGAACACCTACGTGTCGCTGCCGGCGGTGCAGGTCACCGACCCCGGTGGCACCCGCAATGTCCATGTCGTGTTCAAGGCGCCGTCCGCGAACTCGTTCGACGTGGACTCCATCACCTTCAACGGCACGGGCGTCGGGCAGGGTGACGGCCCGCCTCCGGGCAGCACGAGCGCGCTGCGGGGTGTGGCCTCGAACCGGTGCCTGGACCTCAACGGAGCCACGCAGACGAACGGCACGCAGGTGCAGATCTGGGACTGCAACGGGGGGCCCAACCAGCAGTGGACGTCGACCGATTCGGGGGAGCTCCGGGTGTACGGCAACAAGTGCCTGGACGTGAACGGGGCCGGTACTGCGGACGGCACCGCGGTGATCATCTGGGACTGCAACGGGCAGAACAACCAGAAGTGGCGCCTCAACGCCGACGGCAGCATCACCGCCGTCGGGGCGAACAAGTGCCTGAACGTCACCGGCGCCGGCACCGCCAACGGCACCAAGGTGCAGATCTGGGCGTGCAACGGCCAGAACAGCCAGAAGTGGACCCGCGTCTGATCCCCATGTGACGCCCGCCCGACCCTGGAGCCGGCCCGCCTCCCTGCGGCCGGCTCCAGCCTCCTTGGTGCCTTGCGATGATCTCGATGGTGCACCCCATACGGTGCGCGCCGGAGCCGCGGAGGAAGGAGCGAATCAGGCAGCTGGTGTTGGGTCGCCCTGATCATCCGCCTGCCGCGACCGGCGAGCCTACCAGCGCAATTCCCCGCTTTCGTCCTGGAAGGTTCCCGTCGGACCGTCCGCGTCGAGAGTTGCCAAACGCACGACAGTTCTGGCGCTCTCCTCCGGTGGTCTTCCGCCTCCGAGGGCCGCGGTCAGGTCGGTGGCGGTGAAGCCGGGCTCGAGTGCGTTGAACTTGATGCCCGGCTGGGACTTGGCGTACTGGACCATGAGCATGGTGGCTGCCGCCTTGGACGCGGAGTAGAGCGTGGCCGTCAGGTGGAACTCCGGCCGGTCGGGGTTGTTCACTGCCCAGAATGACCCGGCGCTGCTCGAGACGGTGACCACGTTAGGGTTCGATGATCTGCGCAGCAGGGGAAGTGCCGCCTCCGTGACACGCACGATTCCCACCGCGTTGGTGTCGAAGACTCGGAGAGCCGTTGGCCCGTCGATGACTCCGTTCTCCAGGATGCCCGCGTTGTGCACCAGGACGTCGAGCCGGCCCTCGGCCGCATCAATCGTCGCCAGCGCGCTGCTCACCGATGCGTCGTCGGTCACATCGAGCTGCACGAATCGTGCGCCAAGTGCTGCCGCGGCCTTCTCACCTCGCTCGACGTCACGCGCCCCGATGTAGACGGCGTGGCCCAGCTCCAGAAGCTGTTTGGCTGTCTCGAAGCCGATGCCCTTGTTGGCCCCAGTGATCAGTGTGATGGTCAAGTTATCGCCTTTCTGTATTACAGAATCCAAAATTTGGGCAAGCGGACACCCGTGCGACTGGAGTGCTCGTTCTCAGTCGAGGAGTGAGCGCAGGCCGTTGAGTGCGATCTGCCGCAGCAGCCCGGGCTCGACCCCGGCCTGTGCGGTCACCCGCAACCCGGAGATGACCGTCATCACCAGCAGGGCCCCCTCGTGCGGGTCGGCATCCGCTCGGATGCTGCCGTCGAGGCGCCCGGCCCGGATCGCCCCCTCAAGGAGGTCCAGGTGCTCGCGCAGGTCTCGATCGAGGATGCGGGCCACGCGCTCGTCCCGCTCGCGCAGGTCGGGGGTCATCATGCTGTGCACCACCATGCATCCGGCCGCATGCCCCTGTTCGCGTGCCGCGCGTTCCTCCTCGACGACGCCCTCCATCAGGGCGCGAAGCCGCTCGGCCCCGCTGAGCCGGGCATCGGCGAGCACCTGCGCCCGACGCTCACGGAACCCGGCCACGTACCGCTCCAGTGCGCGCACGAACAGTTCGTCCTTCGAGACGAAGGCGTTGTACAGGCTGCTGCGCCGCACCCCCGCCGCCTCGCAGAGCTGCTCGGTCGAGGTGTCGGCGAAGCCGTGTACCCGGAACTCCGCCGCCGCCGCGTCGAGCACCGCGGTCTCGTCGAAGGATCGTGGCCTACCCATGTGGGGGATGCTACCAGGTTTTGTATTTGATAATCCAGAACTGATGCCGCATGCCGCCCGCTCCTGCCGCTGATGGAGGGGCGGCCCGGACAGCCGGGCCGCCCCGAGACGATTGGCGCCCAGAACCCGGTTCAGAAGGTGCCGGGCCGGCCACGTCGTTCCGAGCCGGATCCGTGTCGCGCCATCAGCGCTGCAGGGTCAGCACACCGGGCCGGTAGGGGAGCAGGCCGTAGTCGCCGCCGGAGTTGGGGTTGCGTCCCTGGTAGAGCAGTTGCAGGTTGCAGGGGTCGATGGTCATGGTCTGGTCGGCGCTGGT
>NZ_JBFANM010000166.1:0-10043 GCF_040674815.1 Nonomuraea sp. NPDC049709 | reverse complement strand
GATCACCCGTTCTACTGGATCTCCGTTCTCATGTCTCTGGTTCAGCCGAACACCTTGACGCAACCGCCAGCCGTCCTAACTTCCCGGCATTGGGGTTAACCCTGGGTTTTCCCCTATTTATGCGGGGAAGACGCCACAGCGCGGAAACCTAAAAGTAGGGTCAAGACATGCTGAAGCGCACGATAAGTATGGCCGCGGCCGGTGCCGCGCTCGTTGTGGCGGCGGTCGCCGGTTGCGGATCGAACGCCCAGCCCATCCAGGTCAACCTGGCCGCCTCCGAAGTACTCGCGCAAGCCGCGCAGAAGACCGCGGAGATCACCAGCTACACGGTGGACGCCGTGGTGAACGTGACGCACCCGCAAGAGGGCGCCGGCAAGGTGCAGGGTCGCATGCTCTACCAGAGCAAGCCCCAGCTCGCCGCCGACGTCACGCTCGACACCGTCGACATGGGCGGGCGCAGCCTGCCGGGTGGCGTACGTGCCGTGCTGCAGGGCGACACCGTCTACGTGAAGGTGGAGGCCCTCAAGGAGCTCATGGGCGCCACCAAGCCGTGGATGAAGTTCACGCTGAGCGAGATGGGCGACTCCGCGCAGGTGAACCAGTACCTCGGCCAGATCCAGCAGTTCGATCTCGGCAACATGACCAAGCTGGTCACCGCCTCGCAGGACGTGAAGTCCGTCGGTAACGAGAGTGTCAACGGCGAGGACACGACTCACTACAGCGGCACCTTCCCCGTGGAGGCGGCCGTGCAGCAGTTGCCCGCCGACAAGCAGGAGCAGGCGCGCCAGGGCCTGGCGGAGCTGAAGGACGTCAAGTTCGACGTCTGGGTGGCCGCCGACGGGCTGCCGCGCAAGCTCGCGCTGAACGGCTCCAAGGAGGGCGCCACGCTCGACGCCACCCTGTTCTTCAAGGACTTCAACGAGGCCGTCAACATCCAGGCCCCGCCCGCTGACCAGGTGGGAGAGCTGCCCAAGGGCACGACCAACTGAGAACGATTTGGAAACTCGGCGGCCAGGACGTAGTCTGGTCGTTGCCAAAGACCGCCGGTCGTCGTCAGGTGCCTCAAAGCCTGGCGACCGAAGGTTCCACGTCAAGTGGACGGCCCGCGCAGGTGTGATGCGAGTTTCCCACATGGTTTGATCCGTGTGTGCGAGCCCCGTGCGCCCTGCGCTCGGGGCTGTTCTCATTTCAGGGCCCTTCGCCGGTGGCACATCTGGAAGGAGGCCCATGGCGAGGGCGGATAAGGCGACAGCGGTTGCCGAGCTCAAGCGTGAGTTCGAAGGCAGCGCCGCCGCCGTTCTGACCGAGTACCGCGGTCTCACCGTTGCTCAGCTCAAGGAGCTGCGCGTCTCTCTCGGTGGGAATGCGAAGTTCGCCGTGGCGAAGAACACCCTGACCAAGATCGCGGCCAACGAGGCCGGTCTTGCGGGCCTCGACAGCCTGCTCGCCGGTCCGACCGCGATCGCCTTCGTCAACGGAGACGTTGTCGAGGCAGCCAAGGGTCTGCGTGACTTCGCCAAGGCCAATCCCCTTCTGGTGATCAAGGGCGGCGTCCTCGACGGCAAGACGCTCGACGCCTCCGAGATCACCAAGCTCGCCGACCTCGAGTCCCGCGAGGTCCTCCTCGCGAAGCTTGCCGGTGCCATGAAGGCGAAGCAGAGCGCTGCCGCAGCGATGTTCGCCGCTCTGCCCACGCAGATGGCTCAGCTGGCCGACGCCCTGCGCGCCAAGCGCGACGAGGCTGGCGAGTAACACGGGGGTTGCCGCAACTACCGCGGTCCCGTTCCTAGTTTTCAGCAAGTCCTAAACGTAAGGAAACCATCATGGCGAAGCTCAGCACCGACGAGCTGCTCGACGCGTTCAAGGAGATGACCCTCCTCGAGCTGTCCGAGTTCGTGAAGCAGTTCGAAGAGGTCTTCGACGTCAAGGCCGCCGCCCCCGTCGCGGTTGCCGCCGCCCCCGCCGCCGCTGGTGGTGGCGAGGCCGCCGCCGTTGAGGAGCAGGACGAGTTCGACGTCATCCTCGAGGCCGCCGGCGACAAGAAGATCCAGGTCATCAAGGAGATCCGCGCCCTCACGTCCCTGGGCCTCAAGGAGGCCAAGGACCTGGTGGACGGCGCTCCCAAGCCGGTCTTCGACGGCAAGGTCAACAAGGAGCAGGCGGAGAAGGCCAAGGCTGCCCTCGAGGGCGCCGGCGCCACCGTGACCGTGAAGTAACTTCCCCTTCGCTTCACGCAAGAGCTCTTCGGAAAGAGGCGGATACACCCTGGTGCCGGGTGTGCCCGCCTCTTTTCGCGTTCCGGGGCCATGAGCGGCGCGCGCCGGTGCCGGTGGCTCAGAGGATTCTCACGCTCGTCTCCTCGGGTCGCCAATCGGCGTGCCCAGCGTGGTCTACCTCTGGGGTCTGGGGCCTCGGGGTGGGCCAATCCCTTCTACTCGGCGGCGGTGCAGGCCGGCAGCCAGAGCTGGAAGGCGTTCTTCTTCGGGGCTTCCGACGCCGCCGGCGCGATCACCGTCGACAAGACGCCCGCCTTGCTGTGGCCGATGGCGCTGAGCGTGCGGCTGTTCGGGCTCGACTCGTGGGCCGTCCTGGTGCCGCAGGCGCTCATGGGCGTCGGCACGGTGGCCATGGTGTACGCCTCGGTGCGCCGGCTGTTCTCCGCCTGGACGGGGCTGCCGGCCGGGGCCGCGATGGCGCTGCCTCCCGTGGCCGTGCTGATGTTCCGGTTCAACAATCCCGACGCGCTGCTGGTCCTGCTGCTGACCGTCGCCGCATACGGCGTGGTCAGGGCCCAGGAGCGCGGCCCCACGCGGTGGCTGGTGCCGGCCGGGAGCGCCATCGGGTTCGTGTTCCTGGCGAAGATGTTGCAGGCGTTCCTGGTGCTTGCCGTACTTCGTCGGCACCGGCATGGGAGGCGCCGGGCGGAGCACGGGCGGCAGCGACGACGCGGCGGAGATCGCGGCCTGGGTGCAGGAGACGTTCACCGCCGCCACGGTCGGCGGCACCACGGTCTGATCTCACCCGGTCCTGGGCGGGGCACTCCTCGGGAAACGGGAGAATCGCCGAATGATCGATTCCACTCCCCACGCCGTCCGCTTATGGATCGCCCCCCGGTCCGCGCGGTTCCTCGCCATCGTCGTCGACCTCCTCGTGTGCGGGCTGCTCACGTGGCCCATCGAGGTGGCGGTGGAGGCGGTGACAAGAGACACGGACGACCTGGTCTTCCTGATCTTCGAATTCCTCTACTTCTGGCTGCTGCACGCCCGCTACGGGCAGACGATCGGCAAACGGCTGTTCAGGATCATGGTGGTCTCGCCGGCCACGGGCCGCCCGCCGTCGCTGCGGGCGTCCGCCATCCGTGCCGGCTTCTTCGCCTTCGTCCCGATGATCCCGGTGGTGGGCTGGTTCATCGGGCTGCTCGACGGCCAGCACTTGTTCTGGGACCAGAAGAGGCGGTGTTACCACGACCTCTGCGCGAACACCGTCGTCGTGAACGTCCCCGAGAAGCCGCGTGCCTAGCCCGCCCGCACCTCGGCGATGGCGCTGGTGTCCATGTAGTCCCGGTTGTGGATGATCAGGCCGTCTCTGATCCGGATCACGGCGAGGCTGGGGACGGTGATCCGCCGGTCGCCGGCCGCGACGATCGTGTCCTGCTCCACCACCACGACCTCGGGGTCCTCCGTCCGGTGCAGCGCCAGCCGGCGTACCTCCTCGACCTCGAACGGGGTCGAGCCCCACATCTTGCGGTACCCCGCGCGGACCTCCTCCTTCCCCCGGTACGCGGGCAGCCCGCCGAACGGGAACTCGTGCAGCCCGTCCGCCGCGTAGAGCTCGGCCAGCTCGTCGGGCGACTTGTGCACCATGGCCGCGTGGTAGCCCGCGACGATCTCTTCGATGGACATGAAACGTCCCCTCATTTCGCTCAACGAGTGTTGACTCAACGAGCGTAGAGCGAAACTGCCGAGTGGGTCAACGCATGTAGAGTCGGCTCGTGGCTGACAAGGTGCTTCCGCGGGCCGAGAGGCGGCGCAGGACCGAGGGGAGGATCCTCGACGCGGCCAGGTCGCTCTTCGCCGACGTGGGATACGAGCGCGCCACCATCAGGGGCATCGCCAAGGCGGCCGGGGTCGACCCGGCCCTCGTGATGCAGTACTTCGGGAGCAAGCAGGAGCTGTTCCAGCAGGCCGTACGCGTGACACTGCCCTCCGGCGGGGACCTGGACCCGGACGAGGTCGTCGAGCACCTGCTCGGCACGCTCACCGTGAAGATGGGCGAGCTGCCGCAGAGCTCGCTGGCCATGATGCGCTCCATGCTCACCCACCCCGAGGCCGCGACGTCGGCCCGGCTGGTGCTGGGCAAGCAGATCGACCGGCTCGCCGAGACCCTGCCCGGCGACGACGCGCGGCTGCGCGCGGCGCTGATGACGCTGGTCATGCTCGGCGTGACCGTGGGCCACCAGCTCCTGGAGCTCGACGAGCTCCGGGGGGTGCCGCAGGAGGAGCTGGCCCGCCTGCTCCGCCCCGGCCTCCGCGCCCTTACTGGACAAGAAGTCTCATAACCGCCCGGTAACAAGGTCCCGGATCCGGTTCCCATTCGCCGGTACGTCGTTACGGTGAGGGCAATGTCGAAGTAAAGTTTGCGGCACGTTATCCCCTGAATACTCCCTGCGATCGGGAAGGTGGGCAGTGGGCGTCGAAGTCGTGGTCGACGGGTTGACCAAGTCGTTCGGTCGGCAGGTCATCTGGGAGGACGTCTCGCTCACGCTCCCCGCGGGCGAGATCTCGGTGCTGCTCGGCCCCTCGGGCACCGGCAAGTCGGTCTTCCTCAAGACCCTGGTGGGCCTGCTCAGGCCCGACCGCGGGCACATCTGGATCGACGGCTACGACCTGGCCAACTGCAGCGAGAGCAAGCTCTACGAGCTGCGCCGCCTCTTCGGCGTGCTGTTCCAGGACGGCGCCCTGTTCGGCTCGCTCAACCTGTTCGACAACATCGCCTTCCCGCTGCGCGAGCACACCAGGAAGAGCGAGACCCAGATCCGCCAGATCGTCATGGAGAAGATGGAGCTCGTCGGCCTGCTGGGCGCCGAGACCAAGTTGCCGGGGGAGATCTCCGGCGGCATGCGCAAGCGCGCCGGGCTGGCCAGGGCGCTGGTGCTGGACCCGGAGATCATCCTGTTCGACGAGCCCGACTCCGGCCTCGACCCGGTCCGCACCGCGCTGCTCAACCAGCTCATCGTCGACCTCAACACCGAGATCGAGGCGACGTTCCTGATCGTGACGCACGACATCAACACCGCCCGCACCGTGCCCGACAGCATCGGGATGTTGTTCCGGCGGGAGCTGGTGATGTTCGGCCCGCGCGAGATGTTGCTGTCGAGCGACGAGCCGGCGGTGCGGCAGTTCCTGAACGCCAGGAAACACGGCCCCATCGGCATGTCGGAGGAGAAGGACGTCTCCGAGCTGGAGGCCGAGGCGCAGATGGGGCACGACCCCGGGGCGCTGCCGCCGATCCCGCCGCAGCTCATGCCGACCGGCAACCGGATGCGCCGCACCCAGCAGCCGCCGGGCACCTGGCTGGCGGCCAACGGGGTGATCCCGCCGCAGGGGTCCTTCGTGGACGAGCGCGGCCGCAACTGGCTGGAGGAATATCCCCGCCTGGTCAACGCCCACCTCCACGGCATCGCCTAGCAGCTGATGGAGCCTCGTGCGTGCCACTTGGAATGCTCCCCGCGCCTGTGGTGACGGAGGTGATCGGGTGGTTCATCGTCAGCGCCATGCCCGCCGCGCTCGTCGCCATCCCCTTCGGCGCCGTGCCGGCCATGCGCACCGGCAACCTGATCCGCCAGTTCGGGGGCCAGTCGTTCACCGGCGCGACGGCCGTGCTCGGCGTCGTGCGCGAGGTCGGTCCGTGGTGGCTGCGCTGGTGATCGCGGGTGCTGCGGGCGGCGCGTGGGCCGCGTCGAGGAGATCATGCCGGCGGGTACGAGGGCCCGGGTCGCCTCTCCGTACGTGAGCGCGACCTGGAGACGGTCGTGACCGAGCTGGACGAGGCGTTCGGCGCGCTGCTCGGACAGGCTGAGAAGGTGCTTCCCGAGACCGCGGCGGTCTGAGTCAGGGAAAGGCCGTGCTGGGCGCTCAGCGGGCTTCTGGGGGCCATCTGAAGGGCATTTGCGGGAGATCTGGCGGCCTTGACCGATTCCTTCCGGAAGGGTTCCCGCGACCTGCCGAACGTGCTCGCCCGCGGCCTCGACCTCGACGGGCCGCCGCCGTACCGCCGCGGGTACAAGCGCGCACGCGGGCGCCACCCGCAGGACGTGACCCCCGGGACCTGCTGCGGGGAGCCCCGCGACGGCGGGACCGGAGTGCGCGGGCCCGCAACCGCGCCGCCTGCCCAACCGGCTCCGTCGAATCGCGGACTTCGGGAGTGGCTGTCGCGTTATGATCCGGCAGCGACCAGCCGGGAGAGGGGTGAGCAGACGTGGCAGGACTCGCTGTTCGGCCCGCTCGCATCCTGATCGCGGCGCTCAGCGGGGTGCTGGCGGCGCTCGTCGGCACCGGCACGTGGATCGCCGCCCAGGCGCGCGACGAGCAGGGCAGGGCAGGCGACAAGCAGGCTGCGCTCCTGGCCGCGGGGACCCACGCGAAGAACCTGGTCTCGCTCGACTACCGGACCGTCGACACCGATCTGCGGCGCATCCTCGACACCTCCACCGGGGTGGCGAAGACCGAGTACACGACCAACGCCGGCAAGCTCAAGTCCACCACCGTCGAGAACAAGGTCGTCCAGCACGGCGTGCTGCGCGCGACAGGGCTGGTCTCGATGACGGGGACCACGGCGAAGGTGCTGGTCGTGGCCGATGTGGAGATCCGCTGGGACGGCTCCAAGAGCCCGCCCGAGGACCGCTACTACCGATGGCAGATGGACGTGAGCAAGGTCGGCGGTCTCTGGCTGGTGTCGAAGGTGGTGCAGGTGCAGTGAGGATCTTCACGATCGCGCTGCTCGGCATCCTCGTCGTGGTGGCGGGGGTGCTGGTGCCGACCATGTGGTTCAACCTGCGGGACCTGCGCGACGCCGACGCGGCCGGGGTGGAGGCCGTGGCCGCGGCCAAGAAGGTCGCGCCCGACCTGCTCTCGTACGACTACCGGACGGTCGAGGAGGACCTGGCGCGGGCCGCGACGTTCACCACGGGAGAGCTGACCAAGCACTACAAGGAGCTGAGCACGACCCTGGCGTCCAGGGCCAGGGAGCAGAAGATCGTGCAGACCGTGTCCATCGCGGGGGCCGGGGTCGAGCGCGCCGAGCCCGACCGGGTAGAGGTTCTGCTCTTCGTGAACACTGGTACGGTCAAGGAGATCCCCGGTAAAGAAGGGTTGAGGAACGAGTTCTCCTACAACCGGGCCAGGTTCGTCATGGTGCGGCAAGACTCGCGCTGGCTGGTGGCGGCCCTGTCCACTCTCCTGGGGACCGCCGGGGGGCCCTGAGATCACGGGCGTGCCGCTTCCTTCAATTGTTACCAAAAATCAGGTTTAGCGAAGGCCTTGATAGGGGTAACCCAGTCACAGCTACACCGGTTGTCGGCATGGGTTCGCCCCCCGGTGTGACAGAGCGTTAACCGCCCCCGTTCGCGGGTATCGTCTTGGGCCTGGCGGTAGGCGATCAGTCACACAGGGGAGAAAACCCAGCGTCCGGGCCCTGAGTCGGCTAAAAGTCGGGCTCGCGGGCTTGACGTTTCCGCCTGAACGGGCGATGCTGCGACCAACGTGGAGCATGCAGCGAGGGCGAAGTGGACAGGCGTGTGCCGTTCGGCTACACTGCCCCTTTGCGCTGCCCTTTGACGACCCGCGATGCTTGCTCACGTTGCGAGGTTGTCTGGCGTGCGTGTAGTCAGTCCGCCGCGAGCCCTCGGAAGGACATCTGTTGGCAGCCTCGCGCAACGCCTCCGCCGTACCCGCTGGTCCCCGTCGCGTCTCTTTCGCGCGTATCCAGGAGCCTCTCGAAGTTCCTGACCTTCTCGCCCTGCAGACCGAGTCCTTCGACTGGTTGCTCGGCAACGAGAAGTGGAAGGCCCGGGTAGAGGCGGCTCGCCAGGCCGGGCGCAAGGACGTCCCGACCCAGTCGGGTCTCGAAGAGATCTTCGAAGAGATCAGTCCTATCGAGGACTTCTCGGGGACTATGTCCTTGTCGTTCCGCGATCACCGGTTCGAGCCGCCGAAGTACTCCGTAGATGAGTGCAAAGAGAAGGACATGACCTTCTCCGCCCCGATGTTCGTGACGGCGGAGTTCATCAATAACACCACCGGTGAGATCAAGAGCCAGACGGTGTTCATGGGCGATTTCCCGCTCATGACGCCGAAGGGCACGTTCATCATCAACGGCACCGAGCGTGTCGTGGTTTCGCAGCTGGTCCGTTCGCCCGGCGTCTACTTCGAACGCAATGTCGACAAGACGTCCGACAAGGACCTCTACGGCTGCAAGGTCATCCCGTCCAGGGGTGCCTGGCTCGAGTTCGAGATCGACAAGCGCGACAGCGTCGGTGTGCGCATCGACCGCAAGCGCAAGCAGGCCGTCACCGTGCTTCTCAAGGCACTGGGATGGACCAACGAGCAGATCCTCGAGCGCTTCGGCCAGTACGAGTCGATGCGGGCCACCCTGGAGAAGGACCACACGGCCGGCCAGGATGACGCTCTGCTCGACATCTACCGCAAGCTGCGGCCCGGTGAGCCGCCGACCAAGGAGTCGGCGCAGACCCTGCTGGAGAACCTCTACTTCAACCCCAAGCGGTACGACCTCGCCAAGGTGGGCCGCTACAAGATCAACAAGAAGCTGGGCGTCGACGCCGAGATCACGCTGGGCACCCTGACCGAGGACGACATCGTCGCCACGATCGAGTACATCGTCCGCCTGCACGCGGGCGAGGAGTCGATGCCGGGTGCCAACGACCGTGAGGTCATCGTCGAGGTCGACGACATCGACCACTTCGGCAACCGCCGCCTGCGCAGTGTCGGCGAGCTCATCCAGAACCAGGTCCGCCTGGGCCTGGCCCGGATGGAGCGCGTCGTCCGCGAGCGGATGACCACGCAGGACGTCGAGGCGATCACGCCGCAGACCCTGATCAACATCCGCCCGGTCGTGGCGTCGATCAAGGAGTTCTTCGGCACCTCGCAGCTGTCGCAGTTCATGGACCAGACCAACCCGCTGGCCGGCCTGACGCACAAGCGGCGTCTGTCCGCGCTGGGCCCCGGTGGTCTGTCCCGTGAGCGGGCCGGCTTCGAGGTCCGTGACGTGCACCCGTCCCACTACGGCCGGATGTGCCCGATCGAGACCCCTGAAGGCCCGAACATCGGCCTGATCGGCTCGCTGGCCTCCTACGGCCGGATCAACGCGTTCGGCTTCGTGGAGACGCCCTACCGCAAGGTCGTCGACGGCAAGGTCACCGAGCACATCGACTACCTCACCGCCGACGAGGAAGACCGCTACGTCAAGGCGCAGGCCAACACGGTGCTCAACGCCGACGGGTCGTTCGCCGAGTCGCGCGTCCTGGTCCGCACCAAGGGCGGTGAGACCGAGCTCGCCCGTGCCGAGGAGGTCGACTACATCGACGTGTCGCCGCGCCAGATGGTGTCGGTGGCCACCGCGATGATCCCCTTCCTCGAGCACGACGACGCCAACCGCGCGCTCATGGGCTCCAACATGCAGCGCCAGTCGGTGCCGCTGCTCAAGAGCGAGGCGCCGCTGGTCGGCACCGGCATGGAATACCGTGCCGCGACCGATGCCGGTGACGTGATCAGCGCCGAGAAGGCCGGTGTGGTGGAGGAGGTCTCCGCCGACTACATCACCGTGATGAACGACGACGGCACCCGGACGACCTACCGGGTCGCCAAGTTCAAGCGGTCCAACCAGGGCACCTCGTTCAACCAGAAGCCGATCGTGGCCGAGGGCGACCGGGTGGAGGTCAACCAGGTCATCGCCGACGGTCCGTGCACCGACAACGGCGAGATGGCGCTGGGCAAGAACCTGCTCGTGGCGTTCATGCCGTGGGAGGG
>NZ_JBFANM010000165.1:0-10763 GCF_040674815.1 Nonomuraea sp. NPDC049709 | reverse complement strand
TTCTCACCCTCCTCCAGGAGTTGGCGGACGACGTGGGAACCGACGTTTCCGGTGGCACCGGTTACCAGGATCATGGTTGAGATCTCCTTAATTTCGTTCTCTTTGTGTGAGCCGGGGGCCGGTCGGTGACGATCGCGTCACTCGACCAGCCGTCCGGTGGATTCGAGGTCAGCGGTAAGTTCCACGAGGCGCGTGGATCGTTTGCGCGGCGTCCTGACGACCATGAGGCGCCGGCGACCCGATCCCTGTGACATTGCGGTCTCCCATCAGGACGCACGCCGAACGGTTACCCCGGCGCCTTCGGGGCCGTCATGACCATGACGGAATGTGCGCAAGGAAGGTAACAACATGGCCGGATCAGGTCCGCACGAAGCACTGGCGGGAGCCTTCGAACAGCAGCGCGAGCGCCTGGTGGCGGTCGCCTACCGGATGCTCGGGTCGCGGGTGGACGCCGAGGACGCGGTGCAGGAGGCGTGGATGCGGCTGGCGCGGCAGGACGCGGCCGCGATCGACAACCTGGCCGCCTGGCTGACCACGGTGGTCGGCCGGGTCTGCCTCGACGTACTGCGCTCGCGCACGACCCGGGCCGAGCTGTCGTACGACGACTGGCTGCCCGAGCTGGTGGTGACGGTGGACGGCGGGCCGGCACCCGAGGAGGACGCGATCCTCGCCGAGTCGGTCGGGCTGGCACTGCTGGTGGTGCTCGACACCCTCACGCCCACCGAGCGGCTGGCGTTCGTCCTGCATGACCTGTTCGCGGTGCCCTTCGCCGAGATCGGCGAGATCATCGGCCGGTCCACCGACGCGACCAAGATGCTCGCCAGCCGGGCCCGCCGCAAGGTGCAGGGCACGTCGCGGCCGGAGCAGGAGCCGCGGCGGCAGCGCGCCGTGGTCGACGCCTTTCTTGCCGCGGCGCGCGACGGGGACTTCGAAGGGCTCGTACGGCTGCTCGATCCGCAGGTGACCTGGCGCACCCACCACCCGCAGGGCGTGCTGACCACGGTCGGGGCGGCCGAGGTGGCTGGTCCGGTCCTGCGCGGCATCCGGTCGATGACCTCGGCGCTGGCGGTTCTGGTCAACGGCGAGCCCGGGTTCGTGGTCTGGGGTGCGAAGGGCAAGGTGCTCGGCGTGGTGGGGTGCACCGTGGTCGACGGCCGGATCGTCGAGCTCCTGACGGTGAGCGACCGCAAGCTCCTCGACGCCATGGGTCTGCCCGCGCGACCCGAGTAGCGCACGTCTGCCGCATGGGTTGTTACGTCTTGGCGGGGGGCTTCGTCGTAGTGGTGCAAGCATCCGAAGACGAAGGAGATCGAGATGGAAACCCGGATCAACTGGATGGGCACCGAGGTCGGGGCGAAGTGGGCCAAGTACATCATCTCGTCGAACAAGGTCATCACCGACTCGGCACTGCCGAAGGCGGTGCAGGAGCTGGTGAAGATCCGCGCCAGCCAGATCAACGGCTGCGGCGGCTGCCTTGACATGCACACCAAGGACGCCGCGGCCGCCGGCGAGAGCATGGTGCGGATCAACCTGGTCGGGGCATGGCGGGAGACGACCGTCTACACCGAGGCGGAGCGGGCGGCGCTGGAACTCACCGATCAGGGCACCCGCCTCGCCGACTCCAGCGGCATCACCGATGAGGCGTGGGCGAACGCAGCGAAGCACTTCGACGAGGATCAGCTGATGGCTCTGGTGGCCCTGATCTGCACGATCAACGCCTTCAACCGGCTGAACGTGATCACCCGGACGCCCGGCGGCGACTACCAGCCCGGACAGCAGTTCATCTGACGCCGACATTCCCCCTCAGGCTCTCAGGCGGACCCGGGACCCCGGGTCCGCCCCGCGGCCGCCATCCCCAGACACTCTGCCAAAGAGAAGACTCATGAACATCGCACTGTGGATCATCACCGGCCTGCTGACCGCCCTCTACCTGTTCTCCGGCTTCGGGAAGCTGTTCGTGCCACGGGAGAAGATGGCCCAGATGGCCAACGCCGCACGCTGGGTCCTCGACTTCAAGTCCGGCACCCTTAAGGCCATCGGAGCGCTCGAGGTCCTCGGTGCCGTGGGCCTGATCCTGCCCGCCTTGCTCGGCATCGCGCCGGTACTGGTACCGCTGGCGGCTAGCGGCCTGACGCTGCTCATGACCGGCGCCGTGATCATGCGGATCCGCCGTGGCGAGACCAAAGCCGCGCTGGTGGACGGGAGCTACCTTGCCCTGGCCGCCTTCATGGCGATCGGCCGCTTCACACTGGAACCCTTCACCGGCTGACCAGCCCGTCACCCGGGCGGGATGCGGGCCGCGATCCGCTCCTGCGGGTGGGCGCACTCGCCGAACGGCAGCGACAGGGCAGGGCGTGCTCGATGAGCTTCACTCTTCGTTCTGCTGTCCACGTCCGTCCGGGCAGTTCGTTCGTGGTGCTCGTGCTGCGCTGCCCTCGTGGATCCGTCTCTTGCGATGTCAGAAACATTATCCCCAGCAGACGCGAATATCTACCGTGCCGACAACAGATTTTCTGCCAGTCGCGGGCAAGAAGTAGCCCCTGCCCCGACATGATCGATGCCAGAGCGGGCAGAGCCCCAGGCAGTGAGGTGATGGCGATGGGCGAGCACGAGCACGGCCAGGTCCAGATCCACGGACGGATTGACGGGCAGAGCCAGTGGCGGCGTCACGGGCAGGGGAACGGGCGGGGGGATGGGCTGGCGATCGTGATGGTGTGGCAGTCCACGGTCTGCCCGGTGATCGCTCTGCGGGGCGAGCTGGGCGCGGCGACCGTCGCCGATCTGGTGCGTGAGGTGGACCGAGTCCTGGCCGGACGGCCCGCCGCGGTGGTGGTGGATCTGTCCCGGCTGGCGTTCTGCGACTTCGAAGGCATCGGCGCGCTGATCGGCGCGAACCGCAGGGCCCGGCAGCTCGGCGGCGAGCTGGTGCTGGCCGGGGCTCAGGGCCGATGCGCACGGCTGCTGCGCCGCACCGGCCTCGACCACGTCTTCCCCCAGCTTCCCGGCCGGGCCGAGAACGGCGACACGCAGGTGATCGGCACGTAAACCCGAGCCAGGCCAAGAATCACGACAGGCACGGCAAAGCCCGGCCCTGCCCCCGGGGCGGGCTGACGATCAGGGCGAGGCGCCAATCTAGACTCCGATCAGTGAACCCATCGACAACACCCCTGGCGGGACAGCGCACGGAGCCGTCCCGGTGATCACGGTCATCGTCTTCGGCATCGCGGCCGTCACAGCCCTGGAAATCACCCTGATGGTGGCGCTGCTCGCCATGGCCACCACCGAACTGGCCGCCATCCTGCGCCAACACGGTGTTCGCGGCGGACTGCGGCAGACGGCCGCGGCTGCGCGGGAGATCTGCCTGGCCGCCAAGATCGCCACCTACAGCGCCGTCGCGGATCGCTGGGCGGCGCGTTAGCCCGGGGCCGGTCGGGCCGGCGGGATCGCCCGGCCGGACCGCTGCCGTGCGGGAGCGCATGTGCAGCCGCAGCCGCGAGCGCCCGCCGGGGTGGTCGAGCAGGACCTGGTCGCACAACCGCCTGACCAGATCACCGGGCGCGTCCGCGCGAAGCGCACCGGATCCCGATCGGCGACGCTGAGCGGCTGGCCGCCGTGGCCGGCCTCGACCTGGACGCGATCTACGACGCCGCCTGCCCAAGAGCGTGTCCGTGCTGTACGGGCTGGCCGACGACGAGCTCGCCCTCGGCATCGAGGACGCGTTCGCCGAAGCCGTCGCTGACACCGTGGCGGCGATGGAGGAGTGGGCCGGCGATCCCGTGCCTGCAAATAGGCATGACGGGCCGGGCGACGGAAGGGAGGAGGGGGGCCAGAACGTCATCGATCGGTGGTACCCGGGCCAGAGCAATCCCCCCCGAACAGCTCCGCCGAACCCGGCCGGGCGCCCCGGACCCCCCACCGATTGTGCCAGTAAGGATGCAGACCACATACAAGGCGCGCCTGCCCACAGGGCGGCCAAGTCACCCCTCGTGCCCCGGGTCTTGACCGTCAGGTCGAACCCTGGCCGGCGCTGTCGAGGCCGACCTCCACCAGGACCGAGGCCTCCTTCGTAACACGCTCAAGCTGGCCAGTTACGAGGTTCAGCGCATGCTGTCGGCCAGCAGCTGGTCGACGCGGTCCGGATCGGCGCCAGTGGCGGCGGCGATCAGCGACACCAGACCGCTTACTGCGGAGATGTGCTGCCCGTACGGCGGGCCGATGCCCACGTGCGGGGCATCGGCGATCGGATCGTCAGGCAGATCGTTGCGCCACAGCTGCGCCCACCAGCTGCCGGTGCCCTCATCCCAGTCCCATACGCTGCGGTTCTCCCAGCCCTCCAGCAAAACTCCGAACGGTCCTGGACTCGGCATAGTGACTCAGCGCCCTCTCTTTATGTATGTCGGCAGGCTCGCAGGCCGGCCGATCTTACATGGGCCCTGAGCACATTCTCCGTGAGTTGATCCACGAAGGTGAAGGTCAGAGGGATGCAGTGGTGGGGCGCTAAGTCGTCCGAAAGACACAGGCACCGGCCCGGTGTGAAGCAGGACAGCGAGCGGTAGCTCCCGAAAGCGGCCGCTGACAGCGCCAGCCGCACCAGCAGCCGTCGCGGCCGCCCCGCCCGCCACTGCGCGCGGTACTGCGCCCAGCGCCGAGGCGCAGGCGCCCGATGCTCCCGGACGTGCCACCGGGGCCTCCCCAGGCTTGGAGCGCCTTGGTCAAACGCCCTCACCGTACGCATGCGTCACCGGCGTGGTCTGCAGAAACACCGGCCCGGCATGACAACTCGCAGGATCGGGGTGCTTACGGGCGTCGCAGGACGGTGGCGATGGCTTCTTGGAGGGTGGCATGGCCGGGCAGGAACCGGGCGACGCCGGTGACCTCGAGCACTCGGGCGGGGGCGCCGTAGGCGGCGGCCAGGTGCAGGCTCGCGCCGTCGGCGAGGCAGGCTCGGTGGCAGTCCAGCAGGAGGTGCAGGCCGGAGCTGTCCATGAAGGACAGTTCGGCCAGGTCGACGACCACGTGATCACCGGGACGGCGGGCCTGTTTCAGGTAGGAGGCCAGCTCGCCGCTGTTGGTGCGGTCGAGCTCGCCGGCCAGCGCGAGCACGCACACGCCGGCAGGTGCTGGTGATGCCGCCGCAACGCCGGGCTCATCGCGCGGGATCGCTGCGGCGGGGGACCGGCTGCCATGGGAGGCCCATGGCAGCAACGGTAGACCTCCATCGCGGCTGCGGACACCTGTGGTGAGAAGCTGAAATGTGATCACGAAGCGGGATCGCTCCCCGCCCGCCGGGAAGTGCTGCGGGTGTGCCTGGCCTGCCGGTCTGTCTGCCGGTCCAGACGCACGACCGTGGCGGGCCGGCCGGACATGTGCAGGCTCAGCAGGGAGCCCAGCTCGGTCTGTTCCACGGTGACCTCATCGCACAGGTGCTGGATGATCCACAGGCCGAACCCGTGGCTACCGGCCGGATCGACGGTGGCGGCGGCGAGGTGCTCAGGGGTCAGCGCGCCGCCGGTGTCCAGGACCTCCACGGTGACGCCGTGCTCGTGGCCGCGTGCGGTGATCAGGCCGGCCCGGCCGCCGTGGTCGAACACGTTGGTAACGGCCTCGTTGACCGCGATCACGAGGTCGTCCAGCCGCTCGCCGGTCAGTCCGTGGTGCCGGCCGTGAATGCGGACCAGGTCGCGGATGTAGCCCAGGTCGGGGCTGATGGGGCAGCGCAGCTCGAACTCCGTGTTCATGGTCGCCGGTCCGTGCCAGGGCCGGGGATGAGGGGAAGACGAGGCACGGGACCACTTGACCGCGTTACCAGCCAGTTGATCGTTAAACGGGTGCCTGGTCGCGTCGTACATGACCCGGGCGTGCTGACCTGGACGGCCGCCGGCCCACGTCCTTCCTGCCATGTCGAGCCTGTTGAGGGTGCGCGGAGGAGGGGTTCGTGAACAGCTTGCGCGGGAACCAAAGCCACAAAGTTGCTTTATGGAGTCATTTAGCTACGGAGGGTGGGAAGTCATGTCGGTGGACACGCCCCGGCGGATCGTCCTGGTGCGTCATGCCAAGGCCGATTGGGGCCAGGAAAGTGATCACGAGCGGCCTTTGGCCGAACGTGGCCGGAAGGAGGCGTTCGTCGCTGGCCGCTGGCTGGCCGGCGGGGATATCGCGCCTGACCTTGCACTCGTCACCAGTGCCGTCCGGGGCCGGGAGACCTGGAGGCTGATCGCCGCCGAGCTTTCGCAGCGTCCCCGGACCGTCTATGAGGACCGGCTGTATGAGGCCGGCACGGGTGAGATCATCACCGTGATCAACGAGACCTCCGAGGACGTTAGCGACCTGCTGGTGCTGGGCGGCAACCCCGGCATCCCCGCCGTGGCCGACGCCCTGACCGGCGAAGCCGAGGGTGACCTCCTGACCCGGATGAACCGGTCTGGGTTTCCGACCTCCTCGATCGCGATCCTGGCCTTCATCGGACCCTGGAAGGCCGTGGAACACGGGGTGGCAAGGCTGGTCAACTACTGGGCTCCACGCGACTGACCGGAGCGCAAGGCCACGAGCGCGATGGTCGGTGGGCGTTCACGACATTCCTCTCAACGCCGATAGCTCAGCGGAGGTCGACGTTCACGCCAGGCAGCTGTGACCGCGGCCGCCGCCGCCATCAAGGTGGTCGGCACGGCCCTGCGCACGCACGGCACACGGTGACCGCCGAGCAGGGACCCGCGCCTCCTCCTGGCGCCAAGGTGTCCGGTCCCAGCCGGCGCAGTTCGGCGATGCTGCGGTCGACCAGCTCGGCGTCGTCGCGCCGGGCCCCGTCCGGCTGGTGAGCTTCGGCGCACGGGCGCAGCCGCACGGCCAGCCGGTCCAGGGCGCCGGGCGGCCACCGGTCGAGGTACTCGCACGCGTGATGGCCGCTGCGCTCCTGCCACAGGTAGGCGGTGCGCCAGGCGCAGTACAGCATGCTCAGCTCTTCGATCACGTCCCAGTGCCGCGGCCAGCAGGGCGCGATCGCTCGCTGCGCGGCCGGCCAGGCGAACAGCACATCGCCCGACCCAGTCGGCCAGCTCGGCGAGCCGGTCCGCCTTCTGCCCGTGGGTCATCTGAGGCCAGCACCACGGCCGCGGCGGATCACCGCCCTCCCCCGGCCTGCCCCGGCCGCCTGCAGCTGCGCGACCGCGGCCCCGAGCAGGGCCACGTGCTCGCCCAGCTCGACCACCATCGCCCGCGTCTCGCCCAGCTCGCCGGCGTCCAGGTCGGTCACGGCTCGCCCCCGCCCGACGACGTGGTGGACGTGGGCCCGCTGCTGGGCCCGCCGGTAGTTGTCACGGACCATCTTGATGAGGCCGCCCCACCCCGGAGACCCTCACGGAGCGGCTGACGATGCTGCCCAAGCTGGAGAAGGCCTCCAAGCTGCGAGTGATGCGAAAGCGCTCGACGTCCTGCTCGGCCGCCGCCACCTGCTCGTGGAGCTCCTGCAACCTGCCCGCGCCACTCCGACCGCACCTGATCAGGCCTACTCAAGAACGGGCTCCGAGTGGTCCGCGGGTTAGCTTCCCGGCACTGATAGTGGGGCCGATGCGCTTGGTCCTGGCATCGGGCAAGATCACCCCATGCGCCTGACTCCCAACCCCCTCGCCCTGCTCTTCACCGCGGCCACCGGACTCGCTTCGCTCCTGACGCTCATCGAGGCGAGCACTCCCGGCCTGTCCTACTGGGCATTGGCACTGGCGCTGTACTGGCTGGTACTCGCCATCGCCATGGCCTGGTTCGTACGGATGTTGGGCCCTGGCGAGCGCCGGCGGGCGTGGAAGCCCTGGATGTTCGTCCCAGTCGCACTGGCGCTGGGCACCGTGCTGCTGGTCAAACTCGACGCGCCCCTTCACGCGCGCTTCGCCCTGTCGGAGCCGAGCCTGGAGCGCTACGCCCGTTCGGTGCGCGATGACTATGACAGCCGTCGGTGGTGGGGCCTGTATTGGGTGGACGATGTGGAGAAAATCCCTGGGGGAGCGAGGTTCATGGTCACCTCGCTCACCATGAATTGGAAGAGCTACGGCTTCGCCTACATCCCGGATCGGGTACCGGGCCCAGAAGAGGGAGTGTATGAACACTTCAGGGGCCCTTGGTACATCTGGACCGACGGACCCTGAACCCCCGATACATGACCTCCCGGTTCCACGCAGCTGCGTGCCGCGCCCAGAGCGCTATTAGTACATGAAGGCGCCAAACAGCTGGGAAACGATCAGTCATGTTGCGGGAAGCGATCATCACCATGACGACTCGGTGCAGGCCACCCCTATTCGTGAACACCCCCCATGGCGCAGCCTGGCCGACGTGGAACTGGCCACCGCTGAATGGGTGGCTTGGTTCAACAGCACCCGCCTGCACTCAGCCATCGGGCACCTCCCGCCCGAGGAGTTCGAGGCGATCTACTACGCTCAACACCACCCCAACGAAGCCCTAGCAATCACACCTAAAGTGTCCACCAACCAGGGGGAAGTACCCTCCGCGCAACGCGCGGCTATATCCGGCGAGTCCCCGTGCAGCACCTCGCCGCCGGGCCGGAATTCCTCAGCGTGCACGGCCAGCGCACCGACACCGATCACCGGCGTCAGCGGCCGGGCACACGGAAACCCGCGCTCGGCCAGCCGGGCCTGCGCAGCAACACACGATGCCGCCCGGCCGTCGTCGGCACGTGCCTTGACTACCACGTCCCGGCCACCGGCCAACCGCAGACCGAACACCATCGAGACCTGTTGGGACCGGAACAGCACGTCGGCGGGTTCGCCGCCCAGATGGTCAAGACACCAAGCCGGCAACCAGTTCGGCAACTCGTCCAGCGGCACGCTCATGACTGTGCCATAGGTGCCGAACCCAGCGGAAGCGAGGGGTGTGGGCACAGGTGGCGAGGCCAAGGCTCCGCTTCGCCGGCATTACTTGCTGATATCCCAGGCGCACCAGCCAGATCGACCTCGTCCCTGACGGGATCGTCGACCGGTTGTGCCTGCTCGGCTCGGCTCCGCGCTCGCTGTCACCCGATGCCTACACAGGCCGTGAGGTCGGCCCCGAGGAGTTCAACCTCGGCTGGAGCCCTCCCATGCTCTCCGCGGTCCTGGCGGCGGCGGCGATCGCACAGATCTGGGGCGTGCTGCGGCTGGCCCCTGGTCTGGAGGTCGCGCCCTCGCCGCGCGTGGCCCGCCTGCTGCTCCTGCAGCCGGTCTGGTATGCCGCCTACCTCGCGGTGTGCTCGTTCGATATCTGGTTCACCTCGGTCACGACACGTCCCGCGACTCCGGACGAAGTGGCCTGGGGCGGCATGCCAGAGGGTCTGGTGAGGGATGCGTGGAGCATGCTCCTGTCCGTCGCGATCACCATGGCGGTCATGAGCGCTGCGATTGTTGCCATGGGCGTGGCGGCGCGCCGTGGCAGCGCTCGGTTGCGGGTGCTTACGGCGATGGTGACCCCGTTCAACATGCTGGGGCTGACGGTTCTCGCAGCTGCGGGCCCGCTGGGGCCAATCGGGCCGTACCCGGGGGTGACGGCCGAGATCCGGCCCGTCTGGCACGTCCCCTTGCTCACCGCGCTCGCCGGCGGCGCCATGATCTCCTCCCTGTACGCAGCGAGGCGCTCGAGACGAGCACGCAAAGCCTCTCGGCCCCAGTAAGAAATAACCCCTGAGTTCCCAGCCATCTCTACCGCCCCTGTTACCGCCTTTCTGGGCCTGGGAGCTGGAACTTTCCGCCTTCTCAAGTTCGATCACGTTGAGTCGATATAGCTTCACTCTTCGTGAAGCTCTGTCGATACGGCCGAGCTGCCTGCCGCTCAAGTGAAGGCGAGGAGGCCGACGTTGGGTCTGGCGGTGGTGAAGGATCTTCGGGTGGCGCGGGCCCCGGCCACCGCCGAAGACGTGGAGGCGCTGGAGACCGACCTGCTGGCCGGGTTCGTGCTCGCGCGGGCGGCGGCGGGATTGTCGGACGGGACGATCTCCTCCGACGTGATGCACCTGGAGCAGGTGCGTGCCTGGTTCGGCCGCCCGCTGTGGGAGATGGAGCCCGCCGACGCCGACGTGTACTTCGGCAACATGCTGCGCACCACTGCTAAGGGCACCCGGTTGTCACGAGCGCAGGCCTTGAAGACCTTCTTCCTGTTCCTGGAGTTGCGGCACAAGGTGGAGATCCACCAGATGACCGGCCGTGTGGTTGAGTGCCCGATCGACGAGATGAACCGGCCCCGCGGCCGGCAGGAGGCCCGGCTGCGGATCCCGCCCAGCGCCGAGCAGGTCGGCCGGTTATTCGCCGGCTGGCGCGAGGACCTGGCCACCTGCCGCAAGTTCGCCCCGGCCGCGCGTAACTACGCCGCCGCCAAGCTGATGAGCGAGGTCGGGCTCCGGGTGAATGAGGCATGCAAGCTCGACCTGGCCGACATCAAGTGGGGCCTGGGTCACTTCGGCAAGCTGCACGTCCGGCACGGTAAGGGCGCCCGTGGCTCCGGACCGCGCGAGCGGATGGTCCCGCTGATCAACAACGCAGCGGCCACGCTGCGCTGGTTCATCGAGGATGTGTGGGGCCACTTCGATGACGACCATGCCCGCCCCGGCGTCCCTCTGCTGCCCTCCGAACGCAAGAACACCGACGGCAGCGCCGCCCGCGTCGGCGACGAGACACTCCGCTCAGCGCTCGCGACCAGCGCCGAACGCCATCTGCCGGACTGGCCCGATGTCCTCACGCCGCATGTGCTGCGGCACTTTTGCGCTTCGGAGCTCTATCTGGGCGGGATGG
>NZ_JBFANM010000164.1:0-11092 GCF_040674815.1 Nonomuraea sp. NPDC049709 | reverse complement strand
AGATCACCCGTTCTACTGGATCTCCGTTCTCATGTCTCTGGTTCAGCCGAACACCTTGACGCAACCGCCAGCCGTCCTAACTTCCCGGCATTGCCGCTAGCCGGCGGGGGCCCGCACCAGGCGCTCCAGGACATCCTTGAGCAGCCGCGCGTCCTCCTCCGGCAGCACGGCCAGGAACGCCGCCTCGGCCGCGTCCACGGCGCGCGTGGCCTCCGCCAGCGTCTCGCGGCCGCGCCCGGTCGGCTCCACCATGTTCTTGCGCCGGTCGCCGGGGTGCGGCCGGCGCCCCACGAGCCCCTTCCGCTCCAGCGCGTCCACCAGGGCGACCATCGTCGTCCGGTCGATCCCCAGGCGCTGGGCCGCCTCGAGCTGGGACAGCGGCTCGGGCGTGCCCAGCACCGACAGCACCGCGAACTCACGCCCGTCGATCCCGTACGGCTCCAGCGCCGGGCCCGTCAGGTCTGTCAGGCGCAGGTTGGCGTGCTTGAGCAGGTATCCAAGGCGGCGTTTCGACACCCTGCGATTCTCCCACCGGACCGGGATCAGACCGCGCAGTATCCGTCGTCGTCACACCCGTCCGCCGGGGCGGCGAGCTGGGTGATCGGCGTCTGCCCGGTCCGCTCGGCCACCTCGTCGATGGCGGCGGCGAAGGCGTCCTCCGGCTGCGCGCCCGACACGGCGTATTTCCCCTCGAACAGGAACAGCGGCACCCCGCTGACCCCGAGCGACCGCGCCCTGGCGAGCTGCTCGCGCACCTGCTCGGCGCCCTCTCCGGAGTCGTGCACGCCCACCTCGGCGGCCAGCTCGGCCAGCACCCCGGCGTCGGCCACGTTGCGCCCCTCGGTGAAGTAGGCGCGGAACAGCCGCTCGGCCATCTCCAGCCCGAGCCCCTGCCCCGAGGCCACCTCGATGAGGCGGTGCGCCTCGAACGTGCCCGCGTTCACGGCCTTGTCGTAGTCCAGCTTCAGCCCCTCACCGGCGGCGGCGGAGACGACCCGCTCCACCATCTGCCGCGCGTCGGGCCCGAACTTGCGCTCCAGCTCCGGGATCAGCGACCCGCCACCCTCGGCGGGCGCGTCGGGGTTGAGCTGGAACGGCCGCATCGTCACCTCGATCGTGCCGCCCTTGGCCCGGAACCGGTCAGCGGCCCTGGCGAACCTGGCGTGCCCGATGTAACACCAGGGGCATACGACGTCGGAGAAAATTTCCACCTTCATGTCCGGGGACAACCCATCCCGGCCGGCGGAGATTCCTAGCCGGCCGCCAGTTCCTCCAGCCGGTACGGCAGGTAGGCCGAGTCGTCCACCAACGCGGACGCTCCCCGCCACCACCCGAACCACTCGCCGCTGCGCCACATCCAGTCCACCCGCTCGATGGCGGCCACCACGTCGCCGACCGTCTCCCACCGCTCGCCGAGCTGCTCGCGGGAGGCGCCGTGGCGCACCGCCCACGCCCGCAGGATGCCGACGGCGGCGGACGGGACCTGGCGCGCGTAGGGGTCGGGGTCCTCCCCCGGCAGGCGGTGGGGCCCGAGCCCGGCCGCCACCCCCCAGCTCCACTGCGCCTCGGCGGGCCGCGAGTAGCGCAGGGACTGGAAGTCCAGGTTGGAGCCGAGATCCTCGTCGGGCCGCCGGGTGACGACCGCGTCGAGCCGCCCTCCGGCGTCGAAGTGCACGACGAGCCGCTGCCCGGGCTTGACCCCCGGCGGCAGCTCGAAGCGGTCCTCGGCCTGCCAGGAGTTGAGGTCGACCTGCGCGACGGCCGCGCCCCACAGCTGGTCGGCGGCGTCGTCGGAGATCCAGGCGGCCAGCATCTCCAGGGCGGTCAGGTCGGTCCACGGCTCGATCGCCACGGCCGTGCGCACCACCTCGTCGGGCGGGGGCAGCTTGCCGCCCCTGGACGTGGTCCACCAACTCTCGCCCAGCTCGCGGGTGCCGACCAGGAGCGCGGCGATGGCGGCCAGCTCCGCCGACCGCCTGGTGAGCGAGGCCCCCAGGGCCAGCTCGAGCGTGCGGTCGGTGCGGTCGTCCCCGAGCACGGGGCGCACGTCGCCGATCAGCATCTCGGCGGTCGGGCGCTCCTCACCCAGGAGGTTGCGTACGACTCGTCTGGCCTCGGTTCGTGCGTCTTCAGCATGTGCCTGCCGCATACCGCCACGCTACGCCCGGAGATCCTTTTCCGCGAGAGTCCGTGCCGCCATCAACCTCAGGCGCCCCGGCGGCGCGACCCCCGCCCGAGCAGCCAGCCCACCGCCGCCCCGGCCAGCGCGACCCCCGCGCCCATGCCGAACGAGGCCAGCATCACCCACGGGCGCGTCTCCGTGTGGCGCTTGGCGGGCCGCTCGAACACCGCCTGGCCCTGCTCCGGGCGCGCCGCCGCACCGGAGGACACGGGGGTCACCTCGGCGGGCGCCCGGAGGTGCTCGTCGACGGCCGAGAAGAACTCCGCCGCCGTCCGCTTGGCCACCGAGCTCAGCATCCGCTGCCCGACCCCGCCGATCATGCCCCCGATGACCGCCTCGGCGTCGTAGTCCACCCGCGTGCCGCCCTCGACCTCGCTCAGCCGCACGAGCACGGTGGCGTCCACGGTCCCCGGCGCGCCCTGTCCGCGCGCCTTGAGCGTGAAGCTCTCCGGCGCCAGCGGGTCGGTCAGCGCCACCTCCCCCTGGTAGACGCCCTTGACGGAGGCCACCCCCGCATTCACCGTCATGCGGTACGTGTCCGGCCCCGTCTCCTCCAGCCGCTCGCACCCGGGGATGGTGCGCACCAGCACCTCCGGATCCCGGAGCGCCGCCCACGCCCGATCCCTGTCCACGCCGATCACCGCACTGCCCGCCACGTTCATGCCGACACTCTAGGCAGACGGGACCGGCCGGATAAGGGCAACACCTGCCAGAGGCGGGTACGGTTCGCGGATCGGGTCCGCCCAACGGCGTACGGACCCATCAGCCCGGCGGGTGACGCGCCGGGCCGCGTTCCCGCGGCATTCTCGACATTCAGCAACCAGCAGCACGGGGATGTGACCAAGGTCGCACCCCATTGCTCTACAGGCTGTAGTACTACTACAGGTAGATGTACTACAGCGTGTAGAGCTGAGGAGTCGGCGGGGAAGATGGACGCACTTGACCTTGCGCGGTGGCAGTTCGGGGTGACCACCGTGTACCACTTTCTGTTCGTGCCCTTGACCATCGGTCTCGGGATCTTCGTGGCCGGCCTGCAGACGGCCTGGCACCGCACGGGCAAGGAGCAGTACCTGAAGCTGACGAAGTTCTTCGGGAAGCTGTTCCTGATCAACTTCGCCATGGGCGTGGTCACCGGCATCGTGCAGGAGTTCCAGTTCGGGATGAACTGGAGCGAGTACTCCGTCTTCGTGGGCGACGTCTTCGGGGCGCCGCTGGCCATGGAGGCGCTGCTGGCCTTCTTCATGGAGTCCACGTTCCTGGGCTTGTGGATCTTCGGCTGGGACCGGTTGCCGAAGAAGGCGCACCTGGCGTGCATCTGGGCGGCGGCCATCGGGTCCAATTTGTCGGCCTATTTCATCCTCGCTGCAAACGCCTGGATGAAGCACCCGGTCGGCTACGAGGTCGTGGACGGCAAGGCCAGGATGACCGACCTGTGGGCGGTGCTGACCAACTCCACGGCGGTGGCGCAGGTCCCGCACGTGATCGGGGCGGCGTTCATCGTTGCGGGCGGGTTCGTGCTGGCGGTGTGCGGCTACTGGCTGCTGCGGACCCGCATCGCGCAGGACCGGGCGATGTGGCGCGGCGCGGCCCGCGCCGCGCTGGTGATGACGGCGATCGCGGGGGCGGTCGTCGCGGGCACCGGCGACATGTCCGCCAAGCTCATGTACGAGCAGCAGCCCATGAAGCTGGCCTCGGCCGAGGGCCTGGAGCGCGACACGGCGGGCGCCCCGTTCAGCGTCGTCCCCGGCATCGAGATCCCGAACGTCCTGAGCTTCCTGTCCACCAACGACCTCAACGCCACCGTCCAGGGCACCGAGGACCTGCAGCGGCGCTTCGAGGAGCAGTTCGGCCCCGGCGACTACCGCCCCGACCAGACGATCGTCTTCTGGTCGTTCCGGGTGATGATCGTGTTCGGGCTGGCCACGGTGGGCCTGTCGGTGCTCGGCCTGTGGCTGACCCGGCGCAGGCGGCCGTTCCCCGCCTGGCTGTCGCGGGCGCTGCTGCTCGCGCTGCCGCTGCCGCTGATGGCGGTGATCGCCGGGTGGCTGCTGAGCGAGATCGGCCGCCAGCCGTGGACGGTCGCGGGCGAGCTGCTGACGGCCTCCAGCGTGTCGCCGGGCGTGAGCCTGGCCGAGGTGGCCACCTCGCTGACGATCTTCACGCTGCTGTACGGCGTGCTCGCCGTGGCCGAGGTCGTGCTGCTGGCCCGGCACGTCCGCAAGGGCGTCGAGGAGCCGGCGCCGGCCCCCGCGGCCGAGCGGCTCGAGCCGTCGCTGATGTACTGAGGAGCAGACAATGATCGAGTTGTGGTTCGCCATCATCGCCTTCCTCTGGACCGGCTACTTCGTCCTCGAGGGCTTCGACTTCGGCGTCGGCCTGCTGGCGCCGCTGGTGAGCAGGAACGCCGCCGAGCAGCGCGCCGGCCTGGAGACCATCGGCCCGGTGTGGGACGGCAACGAGGTGTGGCTGATCACCGCCGTCGGGGCCATGTTCGCCGCGTTCCCGGCCTGGTACGCGGGCGTGTTCAGCGCCTTCTACCTGCCAGTGACGCTGATCCTGGTGGGCCTGATCGTGCGCGGGGTGGGCCTGGAGTGGCGGGGCAAGGTGACCAACCCCGTCTGGTGCGACCTGGGCATCGTGGTGGGCAGCGCGCTCCCGGCGTTCCTGTGGGGCGCGGTCTTCGCCGACCTGCTCCACGACAGCGTGCCCGCGGCCCTGCTCGGCGGCGGGTTCACGCTGGCGGTGTGCATCCTGCACGGCGCGGTCTTCCTGTCGCTGAAGACCACCGGCCCGGTCCGCCGCCGCGCCAGGACCGTCGCCATGGCGGCCGGCGCCGTGACCATCCCGGTGGCCGTGTTCGCCCTGTCGAGCCTCGGCACGGCCCCCGCGCTGGCCTCCATGGCGGCGCTGGCCGCGGCCACGGCGCTGATCTGGCGGCGCAGGGAGGGCTGGGCGTTCGCGGCCACGGCGGGCGCCATCGTGCTGGCCACGCTGGCGCTCTTCATGGAGCTGCGGGTGCGGCCGCTGCCCGGGCTCACCCTGGCGGAGGCGGCCTCCGGCCCGTACACGCTGACCGTGCTGAGCTGGATCGGGCTCATCGCGCTGCCGTTCGTCCTGGTCTACCAGGGGTGGACGTACTGGGTGTTCAGGAAGCGGGTCAGGGTGGGGGCCGTCAGCTAGCGGGCGCCCCGCCCAGGTAGAGGCGGCCCAGGCGGGGGTCCGCGGCCAGGTCGCGGGCGGGTCCGGAGATGTGCACCCGGCCGAGGTCGAGCACGCAGCCGACGTCGGCCATCTCCAGGGCCCGGCGCGCGTTCTGCTCCACCAGCAGCACCGCGACCCCCGTCCTGCGCATGAGGTCGATCCGGTCGAACACGACCTGCGTGTTGCGCGGGTCGAGCCCCATCGAGGGCTCGTCGAGCAGCACCACGGACGGCTCCAGCATGAGCGCGCGGGCGAACTCGACCTGCTTCTGCTGCCCGCCCGACAGCAGCCCGGCCATGCTCCCCCACCGCTCACCCACGACCGGGAACAGCTCCTTGACCGCCTCGATCCGGGCGTTCAGCGTGGCCTGGTCGCGAACGGTGTAGCCGCCGAGCCGCACGTTCTCCGCCACCGTCATCTCGCGGAACACGCTGTGCCCCTGCAGCACGTGGGCCAGGCCCAGGCCGAGCAGCCGCTGCGGCGACAGGCCCGCCACGTCCCGCCCGGCCAGCACCACGCGGCCCGACCTGGGCGCGAGCAGGCCGCTGGCGACCTTGAGCACGGTGGACTTGCCGGCCCCGTTCGGGCCGACGAGGCAGACGACCTCGCCGGCGCGGACGGTGACGCTCAGCCCGCGCAGCACCGGCGCGGCCCTGCCGTACCCGGCGACGACGTCTTCCAGAGACAGTACGACCTCAGACACCGAGATACGCCTCCAGCACCCGCGGATCCTCCCGCACCAGCGACGGCGGACCTTCGGCGATGGGCGCGCCGCGGTCGAAGACGATCACGTGGTCGCACATGCCCATCACCATGTCCATGTTGTGCTCGACGACGAGGAACGTGCGGCCCTCGGCGTTGAGATCGCGGACGAGGCCCACGATCCGGTCGATCAGCGCCGGGTTGACCCCGCCGGCCGGCTCGTCGAGCAGCACCAGGTCCGGCTCGGCCATCAGGACCGCGGCCAGTTCGAGCAGCTTCTGCTGGCCGTAGGACAGGTCGCGGGCCTCGGCCTCCTCCATGTGCTCGATGCCCATGCGGCGCAGCCAGTGGCGGGCCCGCTCGACCTCGCCCGCGTCGCGCAGCCCGGCCAGCAGCTCGCGCAGCCGGGTACGGCGCACCGCGACCAGCATGTTCTCCAGCACGGTCAGCCGGGGGAAGATCCGGCAGAGCTGGAAGGTGCGGCCGATGCCCGCGTGCGCGATCCGGTGCGGCGAGTGCCGGGTGATCTCGCGGTCGCGGTAGAGCACCCGCCCCGAGTCGGGCCTGATCATGCCGGTGACGATGTTGAAGAACGTGGTCTTGCCCGAGCCGTTCGGCCCGATCAGCCCGTTGATCTTCCCGTCGTGCAGCTCGACGGTGGCGCCGCTCACGGCCAGCACGCCGCCGAACGACTTCGTCAGCCCCTCGGTCCGCAGCGAGCTCCCTGTGACAGTCACTGGGCCACCCCCTGCAGTCGCTGGTCGGCGCTCTCGTCCGGGATGGAGGGGCCCGTCCGTTTCCTGGTGAGACGGGCGAGGATGCCGTCCGGCATGAACAGCACGACCAGCACGAGCACCAGGCCGGTCGCGGTCAGGTGGATCTGCGTCTCGCCCAGCGCGATCAGGAAGTACTCCCCCGCCGGCGCCACGATGAGCGCCCCCAGCAGCGGCCCGAACAGGTGCCTGACACCGCCGAGCAGGCTCATGAGCACCATGTACGAGCCGATCAGGATCGAGAAGACGAAGATCGGGTCCAGGCTGCCGAACCAGACCGCGTAGAGCCCGCCGGCCAGCGCCACGAACAGCGCGGACAGGGCGAACGCCGCCACCTTGTACGCCCCCGTGGGCACGCCCAGCGACTCGGCCTTGTCCTCGTCCTCCCTGATGGCCCGCAGGCCCGCGCCGAAGCGGGAGCGGGAGACGTACCACCAGGACAGCAGCGCGACCCCGAGCAGCGCCAGGAACAGGTAGAAGAACACCACGTGCGTCTGGCCCCGGTGCAGGTCGGGGAAGGGCGAGGGCACCTGCAGGCCGGTGGAGCCGCCGGTCAGGGAGCGCCAGCCCTGCACGACCAGGTTCATCATGGACACGAGCGCGATGGAGACGATCACGAACGAGGCGCCGCGCACCCGTACCGCGGCGATGCCGACGCCGACCGCGAACAGCGTGACGAGCAGCGCCGAGACGAGCAGGGCCACCACCCACGGGAGGCCCAGGCGCACGACGAGCAGGCCGGTGCCGTACGCGCCCAGGCCGAAGAACGCCGAGTGGCCGAGGGAGACGTAGCCGGTGAAACCGCCCAGGAGGTTCCAGGACGTGGACATGGCGGCGTACATGACGGTCAGCGCGCCCGCGTACACCAGGTAGTAGTTGGGCACCAGCCACGGATACGCGATCGCCAGCGCGGCGACCAGCAGCGGGAGCCCCCTAGAAACGGTGCGCAAGCCGGCCTCCGAAGAGCCCCTGGGGGCGGACGAGCAGGGCCAGGAAGAGGAAGACGTAGAACATCATCGTGGCCCAGGTGGCGTCCACGGTGACCAGCACGACGCCCTCGACCACGCCGAGCAGGACGGCCGCCAGCGCCGCGCCCACCACGCTGCCGAGGCCGCCGACCACGATGATCGCCATGAGCTTGCCGATCCACACCCAGTGGGAGGCGGGGAAGAACGGCGTGATCAGCGCCAGCACCGTCCCGCCCACGGCGGCGGTGGCCAGGCCCACGCCGAAGCCGTACCCGGCCACGCGCTCGGTCTGGATGCCGACCAGCCGGGCCGCCTCGCGGTGCTGGATCGTGGCCCGCAGCGCCTGCCCGAACCTGCTCCTGATCAGCACCGCGAACAGCACCGCGAGGGTGAGCGCCGCCACCCCGAAAGCGATGATCTTGTCGTACGGGAGGTGCACCCCGCCGACGGTCAGCGACCTGGTGGCGTACTCCATGCTGACCGACTTGTAGGAGCCCGTGTAGAACGTCCCGAGCAGGCCCTCGATGGTGAGGGCGATCCCGAACGTCAGCAGCACCGACATCATCGCCAGGTTCTCCGGCGCGAGCCGGGCGATGAGCAGCCGCTGCACCGCCACGCCCAGCGCGAAGAACAGCGGCACGGTCAGCGGCAGCGCCAGGAACGGGTCCACGCCGAGCGTGGCGTGCACGGTGTAGGTCAGGTAGGCGGCCAGGAACAGGAACGCCGGGTGCGCCACCATGACCACCCGCATGACGCCGAAGTACAGCGACAGGCCCGAGGCCAGCAGCGCGTAGAGCCCGCCGGTCAGCACGCCCAGGGCCAGCCCCTGCAGGAGCAGGTTCACCACTCCTGCTTGGGGTAGACGATGGAGGCGGTCTTGGCCTGCTCCGGCAGGACGATCTCGATCTTGCCCTTGACGTACTGCTGGATCATGTGCGCCTGCTCGGGGCGCCCCTGGTCGTCGAAGGACAGCGGCCCCACGACGGTGTCGAACGTGCCCTGTCTGATGTGCGCGGCCAGCTTGTCCTGGCACTCCTTGGTGGGATCGACGCACTTGACCGCGGTCACGGCGGCCTCGACGATCTGGCCGACGGTGTAGCCGTTGGCCGCGTCCTCGTTGGCCTCGCCGCCGAACATCTCCTTGTAGCGCTTGACCATGTCCTGGTTGCCGGTGAACGCGGCGGTGGCCGACCAGCCCACGGGCGAGACGATGTGCTCGACCGCCCCCTTCACCGCGGCGGGGAACTCCGCCAGCGTCGGCCCCGTCGAGAACGCCGCCAGCTTGGGCTGCACCTTCAGCTCCTGCAGCGCGCGCACCAGTCCGACCGAGTCCTCGAACTGCGTGCCGCCCACGACCAGGTCCGGCTCGGCGGCGGCGATCTTGGCGGCGATGGGGGCGAAGTCGGTGGTCTCGGGCGGGTACACCTCGTCCACGACCGTCTTGATCCCGGCCGCGGCCAGCTTGTCCCGCAGCCCGTACGCGGTGCCCTGGGCGAACGGGTCGTCCAGGCTCGCGTACGCCGCCGTCTTGGGCCGCTGGTCGGCCGGCAGCTTGATGAGGTAGTCGGCCAGGTAGTTGTAGTGGTCGCCGGCGATGGCCGGGGCCGCGTAGAACAGCCGCTTGAAGCCCTGCTCGAAGACCTCGGCGGCGGCCCCCGCGGGCTCCACGAACAACATGCCGTACGACTCGGCGACCTTCGCCGCGGGGATCACCAGGCGCGAGGAGAACGGCCCGAAGACCAGGTTGACCTTGTCCTGGGTGATGAGGGACTCGTAGTCGGAGCTGACCCGGTTGGGGTCGGAGGCGTCGTCACGGAAGATCAGCTCGACCTTCCTGCCGAGCAGGCCGCCCTTGGCGTTCACCCGGTCGGCCCAGACCTGGTATCCCTCCTGGATGCCCTTGCCGGGCTCGGAGAAGTCGCCCGTGAGGGGGAGCGAGATGCCGATCTTCACCGGCCCCTGCTGCTGGCCCGGCGACTGCGCCGCGCCGGGTTCGTCGGTCTTCGCACACGCGGTCAGCCCTAAGGCGCAGACGGAGATGATCGCCAGGCTCTTACGGACTCTTGCCATCGAGGAGACCCCCGTCAGAAGAGGTGGAACGAAAGCGCTTTCGTAAGCGCTTTCGGTTACGATTACACGGGATTCAGCCCCGTACAAGGGGGTGTGCACCGCATGGCAGAGCGACCTTCCCCGCATTCTCCGCCCCGCCTGGTCGACGTGGCCAAGGCCGCCGGCGTCTCGCTGGCCACGGCCTCGCGCGCCATGACGGGCAGCACGGGGGTGAGCGCCCAGCTCGCGGCGCATGTGCAGGCGATCGCGTCCGAGGTGGGCTACGTGCCCAACAGCCACGCGCGGGCGCTGGCCGGCGGGCAGGCGTCCATGGTCGGGCTGATCGTGCACGACGTCGGCGACCCCTATTTCGGGGAGATCGCCAGGGGCGTGCTGCGCGAGACAGAGAGCCGCGGCTACCTGGCGCTGATCAGTCAGACCGAGCGCGACCCGCGGGCCGAGCTGGCCAGGATCCGCGCCTTGCGGGCCCATCGGGTGACCTCGATCGTGCTGGCCGGCTCGGGTTACGTCGAGGCGGCCACCGAGGCCGACATCGCGGCCGAGGTGCGCTCGTTCACCACGGCCGGCGGCCGGGTCGCGGTGATCGGCCGGCACCACCTGCCGGTGGACGCGGTGCTGCCCGACAACGCCGCCGGCGGGGCCACGCTCATGCGCCACCTGCTCGACCTGGGCCACCGCCGCCTGGGCGTGCTCGGCGGCCCGCCCAACCTGACCACGGTGGAGGACCGGCTGGCGGGGCTGCGCACGGCGTTCGGCGCGGCCGGGCTCGACTGGGGCTCGGTCCCGGTGGTGCACGGGGACTTCACCAGGGAGGGCGGCGCGGCGGCGGCCGCCCGGCTGGTGCGGGCGCACCCGGAGCTGACCGGGGTGGTGGCGCTGAACGACCCGATGGCGGTGGGCGCGCTGTCGTGGCTGCTCAACCACGGGCACCGGGTGCCCGGGGAGATCTCGGTGGCCGGCTTCGACGACGTGCCGGTGGCACGGGACGTCTATCCGGCGCTCACCACGGTCCGGCTGCCCATGGTGGGCATGGGCAGGCAGGCGCTGGAGCTGGTGCTCAAGCCGCCCGCCGCGCGCCCGCGCCGCCGGCGTACCGGGCACGAGCTGGTGGTCAGGGATCAAGAAGCAGTTCAAGGACGCGTACGGCTACGACCTCGGCGTCCCGGTCAACTGGGCGGCCTACGAGGACATCGCCG
>NZ_JBFANM010000163.1:0-11098 GCF_040674815.1 Nonomuraea sp. NPDC049709 | reverse complement strand
GATGTCGATGGTGCACTCGCGCAGCGCCCAGCGCTTGCCGTACTTCTTGCCCAGTTGCTGGGCCTGCAGGACAGCGGTCACGCTATGTCCTCCTGAGCAGAGGTCCGAAAGGGTGATCAGGAACAGCGCCTCGACCGTCGAGGCGGCGTGGTGCCGGGAACGAAACTAGGCAGTGCTCATGCGGGTGCGCGTCGGCCGCCGTACCGAGATCGTCTCCCGCCCGGGAACGAGGGGCCGCCAGGTCATCCCTGCGATGTACTCCCGAAGACCGTGAAAGCCATCACGACGGCCGATGCCGGATGAACGGTGCAGGCGTGACAATGTGCCGGTGGAAACCGGTGAACGACGGCCGTGGTGGCGGCAGGTGCTCGACCTGTACGACCGGCTGAACGAGGACTACTCGGATCGGCGCGGCGTACGGGACACGCCGGTGCGGAACAGCGACGGACCCGCGAGGCTGTCTCGCAGAGCACTCGTCGCCGACGTGGTGCTCGCGATCGTCCTGACCGTCCTCGCGGTGACCGTGCCGGCGCAGGATCCGGCGATCGGCTCCGCCGCGAACCAGCCCGCGGCGATCGAGTACCTCCGGCTCCGGCCCGGTTCCCCGGCCGACCACGCAGCACCTCCCGGGGTCCTGCCCAACGGCCCATCCCCACGCACCGGCGACCCACGTGCCCGGCTTCCGTCCCAGGACCCGCCGCCCGTGTTCCTCGTGGCCCTGACGGCGTTGCCGCTGGCGGCGCGGCGCCGGTACCCGCTCATCACCTTCTGGGTGGTGCTGGCGGCGGCCCGGGCCACGCACGCGGATGCGACCTGGATCACCGTACTGACCTGCGCTGTCGCCGCGTACGGTGCCGCCGCCCACAGCCGTCACCGGATCCTGGCGATGGGTGGCATCGTGCTCGCGGCCGGGCTCGCCGGTGCCGGGTTCGGGGACATCGCGCCTGCGCTGCCGGGCTGGATGGGGCCGTTCGTCGTCCTGCTCAGCGTCGGCGTCCTCGGGAGCTTCGTCCGTTTCTGGCGGCGACAGCTGAGAGCCGACCGGCACCGGCTCGCCGAGCTGCAGCAGGCGCAGGCGGACGCCACGCGCAGGGCCGTCGCGGAGGAGCGGTCCAGGATCGCCGCCGAGCTCCACGACGTGGTGACCCACAATGTCAACGTGATGGTGATCCAGGCCGGCGCGGCCCGCAAGGTGATGGACGTGGAGCCGGAGCAGTCGAAGCAGGCTCTGCTCGCGATCGAGTCCGGCGGCCGGGCCGCGATGGCCGAGCTGCGCCATGTCATGGGCCTGCTCGCCGGCCCGGGCGGCGAACGCCTTGACGGGCCTTCCAACGGGCCTTCCGACGGGCTCGAACCCCAACCCGGGCTCGATCAGCTCGACGCCCTGGTGAAACGAGTTCGCGCCGCCGGAGTGCCGGTCCGCGTCGCGGCGTCGCCCCCCGGGCCGCTGCCTCCCGGGGTCGACCTCGCCGCCTACCGCGTCGTGCAGGAAGCCCTCACCAACACGATCAAGCACGCGCCCGGGGCCGCCGCGTCCGTGACGATCGGCCATGACGGCGACTGGCTGGAGATCGAGGTGACCGACACCGGCGGGACCCGTGGCGCCGGGCCGCGGACCGGCGACGGAAGGGGACTGATCGGGTTGCGCGAGCGGCTCGCCGTCTACGGCGGGACCCTGGACGCCGGACGGACGGCCGAAGGCGGATTCCGGATCAAGGCCCGCGTCCCGTGGAGGACCGCATGACCGAGCGGTTGCGCGCCGTCATCGTCGACGACCAGGCGCTGGTACGCACGGGGTTCCGCATGATCCTCGCCGCCGACGGCATCGAAGTGGCGGCCGAGGCCGCCAACGGGGGCGAAGCCGTCGCCGCGGTCCGCCGTACCAGGCCCGACGTCGTGCTCATGGACATCCGGATGCCGCAGATGGACGGCCTCGAAGCCACCCGGAGGATCCTCGCGGGCGGTGCCGAGGACACCCGCGTGCTGATCCTGACCACCTACGACCTCGACCACTACGTGTACGCCGCGCTCGCCGCGGGGGCGAGCGGGTTCCTGCTCAAGGACGTCTCACCCGAGCACCTGGTGGCCGCGGTACGTCTGGTGCGCTCCGGCGACGCCCTGCTCGCGCCCACCATCACCCGCCGCCTGGTCGAGCGTTTCGCCCGCCGCGACAACGTCAAACCCACTCTCCACCGCGACCTGTCCCAGCTGACGCCCCGGGAACTGGACGTGCTGCGCCTGCTCGCCACCGGCCTGAGCAACGCCGAACTCGCCGGCCAGCTGACCCTCAGCGTGGCCACGGTGAAGACCCACGTCGCGAGCATTCTGTCCAAGCTCGGCCTGCGCGACCGCGTCCAAGCCGTGGTGGTCGCCTACGAGACCGGCCTGGTCTCTCCCGGCGGCACCGCCTGACCCGAACCCACCGCCGCGCCCGCTGCAGCTCGGCCGGCCGGTCCCGGCCGGCTCTCAGCTGTCGCCGCCAGAAACGGACGAAGCTCCCGAGGACGCCGACGCTGAGCAGGACGACGAACGGCCCCATCCAGCCCGGCAGCGCAGGCGCGATGCCCCCGAACCCTGACAGACCGGGAGACGTTCCGGAGCGACCCGCGTCCCCAGAACCCACGCGACGGCCCGGCGAGCCGCCACTCAACCCTCACGTCCTGATGCCTATCTGCCCTGGTGTCGCGGTGCTCCGGCGTGTCGCGGTGCTCCGGCGTGTAGCGGTGCTCCGGCGTGTCGCGGTGCTCCGGCGTTGTGGTGCTGCGGTGTCGCGGTGCTCCGCTGTCGTGGTGCCTCGTTGGCGGCGCCGGATCAGGTCGCCGCCCCGAGGCGCAGCGGGGTCTAGCGGACCGCTTCGATCAGTGCCCGGAGCAGGGCAGTGCGTCCGGGCATCTCGGACACGATGACGTGCTCATGGTTCGCGTGCGCCCCACCCCCCACGGCCCCCAGCCCGTCGAGCGTCGGACAGCCCACCCCAGCCGTGAAGTTGCCGTCCGAGGCGCCGCCCACAGAAGCCGAGGTCAGCGGCTCCAGCCCCAGACCCGCTGCCAGCTCCTGCGCCAGGGCGAAGAGCGAGGCCGACATCGCCTCTTCGAGCGGTGGGCGGTTGGGGCCGCCGAGGACCTCCAGGCGGGTGCCTGGTACGACCGGCCGCAGGGCCTGCATCGCCGCGTCCACCCGCTGCTGCTCCGCCACCTCCGCCACCCGCACGTCCACCCCGACCGAGGCCGCTGCCGGAACCGTGTTCAGCGTCGTGCCACCCGTCAGAACCGTTGGCGTGACGGTTGTCGGTCCGGCGCCGATGGCGGCGACGGCCAGGATCTGGTGGGCCAGCTCGATGCCCGCGTTCGCGCCCTTCTCCGGTTCGAGCCCCGCGTGCGCGGCCTTGCCGTGCACGTTGACGGTGTAGAGCGAGGTCCCTTTTCGGGACGTCTTCAGCGCCCCGCCGTCGGCGCTGGCCTCCATGACGAAGGCGGCGGCCAGGCCCCGCGCGGTGTCCTGGATCAGTCGCGCGGACGTGATGGAGCCGACTTCCTCGTCTCCCGTGACCAGCAGCGTGATGCCGTCGAGCGAGCCGAGCCCCGCCAGCGCGTGGAACGTCTGCACCAGCCCCGCCTTCATGTCGAACACGCCCGGCCCCCGCGCCACCCCGTCCACCACGGACCAGGGATGAGTGGTGAGGGTGCCGATTGGCCAGACCGTGTCGTGGTGCCCGAGCAGGAGAACCCGGGGGGTGCCGAACGACCACCGCAGATGCGTGACCCCGTCGATCACCAGGAACTCCGGCGCGGTGCCCAGATGGCGGGTGCCCATCGCGGCCACCACCTTCGCGCTGCGGGCCACGGCCTCCAGGTCGCTGGAGAAGGACTCGCACAGGACCAGCTCCTCGAGGTCCGCGAGCATGCCGGCGGTTCCTGGCGAGGGGGTGCCGGTCATGCGAGCCGCTCCCCGAAGAACCGGTGCACGTTGCCGCCGATGATCTGCGTGACGTCCTTCTCCGGCAGGCCGCGCGCGAGCAGCCCCTCGGTCACCATGGGCAGCCCGGACGGACCTTCCAGCCCCGGGACGGCGGACTTCGGATCGACGCCCCTGGCGTTGACGTCCTCGCAGCACGGCGGCGTCAGGTCGTCCATCACCTCGCGGATGAAGTCGGGGCCGAGCCCCACGTGGTCGATGCCGGCGACGGACACGATGTGCTCGATGTGGTCGAGGAGCCGGTCGAGCGTCATGCCCGCCTTGTCCTCGGCCAGGAACGGGGCGAAGAAGTTGACGCAGATCACGCCCCCGCTGTCGGCCACGCCGCGGAGCTGGTCGTCGGTGAGGTTGCGGTGGTGGTCGCGCAGCGCGCGGGCGGCGGAGTGGGTGGCCATGACCGGCTTCGTGGCCAGCTCCAGCACGTGTGCCACGCCCGAGGCGCCCAAATGGGAGATGTCGAAGATGATGCCGAGCCGCTCCATCTCCGCCAGGGCGGCGACGCCGTGGGAGGTCAGCCCGCTGCCCGTCGCGTCCTCGGCACTGCCGTCGGCCAGCGGCGTGCGGCCGAAGTGGGCGATGGAGGCCACCCGCACGCCCAGCCGGTGCATGGTGGGGATCAGCTCGACGCTCGCGTCGAGGCCCGGCATGCTCTCCATCGCCAGCACCAGAGCGATCTTGCCGTCGCCGAGCGCCCGGTCGATCCCGGCGGCGTCGAGGCAGAGCCGCACGTGGTCCGCGTTTCCCTCCGCCAGCACGTGGGCGCACTCGATCATGCGCAACGTCTGCCGCAGCGCACCCTCCGGCCGGTATTGGTCATCGATGAAGACGGGCAGCACCTGGAGGTTCACGCCGCCGTCGAGGAGCTGGGGCAGCCATCTTTCCCGGAAGAACGAGGCCCACTGCTGCGGAGGCCGGGCGGATACCGCCATGAGCAGGTCGTTGTGCGTGTCGGCCACGACTGCGCGCTGGTGCAGGGGAAGCGTCATGCTTGGACGTTATCGCGAGGCCACGACCTGCTCCAATGCGTCCCAGGTCCGATCTTCTGGATCAACCGTACGACCGGGGTTCGACGCGTCTGGAACCACGTCCTACCCAGGGTCGACAGGCGATGAGCCGGCGAACGCTGCTGGAGGTCGGCAGTCGGGTGGCCCTTCCGTGCCGATCGGGATGCGCGCTCCTCCCTGTGCCCGGTGACCAGTGGGGTGGCAGGCGGGAAGCGGCGACGGGAAGGCTGAGGTTCGGGCGGGAGTCGGGTTCGGGGAAGAACGGGAGCCCGGCAGAGCGGGGAGTCGTGTCCGGGGGGCGTGGTAGCCGGGCAGGGTGGGGTGTCGGCCGGGGTCGTGGGTGGTGCTCGGTGTCCGGGGTGGCAGGCGGTGGGCCGGGGCCGTCGGTGGTGCTCGGTGTCCGGGATGGCGGGCGGTGGGCCGGGGAAGCTAGGCCGTGCTGACAGGGCGATAGGCCGGGTGCGGGGGTTTGGCCGTGAGCCGCCGGTAGAGGGTCGTGGGGCCGGGCCAGTTGTTGGTGACGCGCCCGTCCGCCGTCTTGTACCAGCTCTGACACCCTCCACCCCACACCATCCGCGCCATCGCCGCGTCGAGCTGCGCGCTCCACGCCGCCATCACCTCGGGCCGCACCTCGATGGGCCCGTCGGCGGCCAGGCGCGGCAGGCAGGACATGATGTGGTTCACCTGGCATTCGATCATGAAGACGATCGAGTTGTGCCCCAGGTTGGTGTTGGGCCCGTACAGCATGAACAGGTTCGGGAAGCCCGGCACCGAAATGCCCAGGTACGCCTCCGCCCCGCCCTTCCACTGCTCCTCCAGCGAGCGCCCCTCGCGCCCCACGACCTCCATCGGGACGAGGAACTCCGTGCTCTTGAAGCCGGTGGCGTACACGATCGTGTCCACCTCGCGCAGGTCCTCGGTGGTCTCGACGCCCTTCCGGGTGATCCGTACGATCTTGTCGGTTTCCAGGGACACGTTCGGCCTGGTCAGGGCGGGGTAAAAGGTGCTGTCGATGACGACTCGCTTGCAGCCGGGCGGATAGTCGGGGGTCAGCTTGGCGCGCAGCGCCGGGTCCGGCACCTGGTCGCGCAGGTGACGCAGCGCCCGCTGCTTGAGCAGCCCCACGCTCCAGCCCTGCGCGAGCGCCGGATAGAGGGTGCCCTCGGCGTACCGGTAGATCCACTCGCGGTACGCCCGCTGCAGCCCCGGGACGAAGTGGAACGCCAGCCTGGCCAGCGGCCCAAAGGTGGCGTCCGGCTTGGGGATCACCCAGTTGGGGGTGCGCTGGAAGACGTGCAGGTGCTCCACCCGCTCCGCGATGCGCGGGATGAACTGGGCCGCCGACGACCCGTTCCCGATCACCGCGACCCGGCGGCCGGTGAGGTCGTGGTCGTGGTTCCAGCGGGCGGAGTGGAAGCTGACCCCCTCGAACTCCGACATGCCCGGGATGTCCGGCAAGCGGGGTCGATTGAGCTGCCCAACCCCCATGACGACCGCGTCGTACGCCTCCGTACGCTCGCCGCCGTCCCCCTCCGCCGGAGCCGTGCTGACCTGCCACTTCGAGCCGTCGAAGACGGCGCGCCGGACCTCGGTGCGGAAGCGGATTTTCCCCCTGACGTTGTATTTATCGGCGCAATGGTGGAGATAACCAAGGATTTCGGGTTGTTCGGGGTAGCGGCGGGTCCAGCTCGCGTACTTCTCGAAGGAGTAGGAGTACAAATGCGATGGAATATCGCAGCCCGCCCCCGGATAGCTGTTGTCGCGCCACGTGCCGCCCAGGTCGCCGGCCTTCTCGAAGACCGTGTACGAACGGATCCCGGCCCGTTCGAGCTGGATCGCCATGCACAGCCCGCCGAACCCCGCCCCAATGATCGCGACGCTAGGTGACATGCCATCCTCCGCACGCAAGTCAGGATCCACTTACATTACGCCGAACCCCGTTCTGGCGACACCCCTCCCGACGCCCGCCGCGCCCCACCCCGCGGGCCGGTAGTCTGCGCAGGTGGCTGCTGTGACGTTGACAGACGTGATCGAGGTGCTGGAGGCGGCCTACCCGCCCGCCCGGGCAGAGTCGTGGGACGCGGTGGGGCTGGTCAGCGGGGATCCCGCACAACAGGTGCGTCGGGTGCTGCTCGCGGTCGACCCGGTCGCCGCCGTGGCCGAGGAGGCCCTCGACTGGGGGGCCCACCTGATCGTCACCCACCACCCTCTCTACCTGCGCGGCACCACCTCCGTGGCCACGACCACGCCGAAGGGCCGCCTCGTCCACACCTTGATCAAGAACGACGTCGCCCTCTACACCGCCCACACCAACGCCGACGTCGCCAACCCGGGCGTTTCCGACGCCCTGGCCAGGGCCGTGGGGCTGGTCGGCGACCTGGTCCCGCTCCAGCCCTTCCCCGACGACCCGTGGCGTGGCCTGGGCCGCATCGGGGAGTTGCCCGAGGGGACGACGCTGGGGGAGTTCGCGGCGCAGGCGGCCAAGGGGTTGCCGCGCACGTCCTGGGGGATCCGCGTGGCGGGCGACCTGTCCCGCCCGGTCACGCGCGTGGCGGTCAGCGGGGGAGCGGGCGACTCGCTCCTCGGCACGGCCGCGGCCGCCGGGGTCGACGTGTTCCTCACGGCGGACCTGCGGCACCACCCGGCCAGCGAGTTCGTGGAGTCGGGCGGGCCGGCGCTGATCGACGCCGCGCACTGGGCGACGGAGTGGCCCTGGCTCGACAGCGCGGCGTCGATCCTGCACGCCAGTGGCGTTACCGTTGAAACGCGTGTCTCCGCCACGGTCACCGATGCTTGGACAAGAGGATATTGATCATGAAAGCAGCCCCTGAGGCCCAGAAGCGACTGCTCGACCTGGCAGAGCTCGACTCCGTGATTGATCGGCTGGCCCACCGCCGCCGCACCCTGCCCGAGCTGGCCGAGATCGACGAGCGCTCGAAGCTGTTCGCCCGGCTCGCCACCCAGGTGATCGAGGCCGAGACCGAGGCCGGCGACCTCGCGCGCGAGCAGACCAAGGCCGAGAGCGACGTCGACGCGGTGCGCACCCGGGCCGACCGCGACCAGAAGCGCCTTGATTCCGGAGCCGTGACCTCGCCGCGCGACCTGGCCGGCCTCCAGTCCGAGATCGCCTCGCTGCAGAAGCGCCAGGGCGACCTGGAGGAGATCGTGCTGGAGATCATGGAGCGCCGGGAGGCCGCCGACACCAAGGTGACCGACCTGGTGGCCAAGCGCGACGAGATCCGCGGCGCGCTCTCCGCCGCCGAGGACCGCCGTGACGCCGCGTTCAACGAGATGGAGAAGGAGTCGGGCGAGCTCCAGGGCCGCCGCACGGGCGTCGCCGCCGAGATCCCCGCCGACCTGCTCGCGCTCTACGAGAAGCTCAGGGACCAGTACGGCGTGGGCGCCGCCATGCTGCGCGGCGGCCGGTGCCAGGGTTGCAAGGTGGCCCTGTCCATCGCCGAGATGAACCGCATCAAGGCCGCTCCCCACGACGAGGTCCTCCGGTGTGACGAGTGCCGGCGCATTCTCGTACGCACCGCAGAGTCGGGCCTGTGAGCCCCTACGTCATAGAGGCCGACGGCGGCTCGCGGGGCAACCCCGGGCCGGCCGGTTACGGCGCGGTCGTCAAGGACGCCTCCGACGGCCAGGTGCTGGCGGAGGCGGCCGAGGCGATCGGCGTCACGACCAACAACGTCGCCGAATACCGCGGCCTGATCGCCGGCCTCAAGGCCGCCCTGGAGCTGGGCGGCGACGGGGCGCAGGTGGCCGTCCGGATGGACTCGAAGCTGGTCGTCGAGCAGATGGCGGGCCGCTGGAAGATCAAGAACGAGGGGTTGCGCCCGCTGGCCGCCGAGGCCGGGGCGCTGGTCAGGCGGTTGCGGGTCACGGAGTGGACCTGGATCCCCCGCGAACGCAACAAGCACGCCGACCGCCTGGCCAACGAGGCCATGGACGCCGCCGCCAAGGGCCTGTCCTGGAAGGCCGGCGGCACCACCGTATCAGGCACAGACGCGCCAGGCACGGACGCGTCCGGAGGCGGCGCGAAGGGCACGCAGACCGCCCCGAAAGCCGCGAAGACCGCCCAGAAGGCCGCCGCGAAGAGCGCCCGGCAGACGGACCTCCTGGACGCGGGCGACATTTCCGAGCTGTCCGCCCCTACCGCCTCCGTCGCCACCGCCCAGCAGCGCGCCACCCGCACCAAGGGCACCGGCACCGGCTGGGCCCCGCCCACCCGCGTCGCCACCTCACTGCTCCTGCTCCGGCACGGCGAGACCGAGCTGTCCCTCGAACGCCGCTTCTCCGGCCGCGGCGACGCCGAGCTCACCCCCAACGGCCTGGCCCAGGCGTCGGCGGCCGCCGCGAGGCTGTCGCGGGACCCGTACCGGCTCGACGTGATCCTCACCTCGCCGCTCAAGCGCGCCCGGCAGACCGCGGAGGCGGTCGCCCAGCAGGCCGGCCTCGAGGTGGAGGTGTACGAAGACCTCAGGGAAGCCGATTTCGGCGCCTGGGAGGGACACACGTTCACGGAGGTGCAGCGCCGCTGGCCAGCCGAGCTGGCCGCCTGGCTGGCCGACCCGGAGGCGGCGCCGCCGGGCGGCGAGAGCTTCGCCACGACCGCGCGCCGCGTGCAGGCGGCCAGGGAGGAGCTGGTGGAGCGGTACGAGGGCAAGACGGTGCTCGCGGTCTCGCACGTGACGCCCATCAAGCTGCTCCTGAGGGACGCCCTGCTGGCACCCCTGGAGTCCCTCTACCGCATGCACCTCGACCTGGCCTGCCTGTCGCTGGTCGAGTACTACGCGGACGGGCCCGCCGTGGTGAAGTCGTTCAACGACACCTCGCACCTGCGCTGACCGGGGCCGTGCCGGGTACCGCCAGTGATCACCCGGCACGGCCACCTGAAGCCACCGCCCCCCTCAGGCGATGACCAGCCCATTCCAGCGGGTCGATCTTGTCGTTGGCTTGGGAACGACTTGAGATTTGATAATCTTCAGCAGATGAGTCGGCCGGGCGACCGCGTCGGGCCCACGGGCCCGCCGAGGAAGGTCCGGGCTCCACAGGGCAGGGTGGTCGGTAACGCCGACCCGGGGTGACCCGCGGGACAGTGCCACAGAAAGCAGACCGCCTCTCGGTTCCACCGGGAGGTAAGGGTGAAAGGGTGGTGTAAGAGACCACCAGCGCCCACGGTGACGTGGGCGGCTAGGTAAACCCCACCCGGAGCAAGGTCAAGAAGGGACGCTCTCCGGAGCGTTCCGCGCGCGACGTTCGAGGGCTGCCCGCCCGAGCCGCGCGGGTAGACCGCTTGAGACCGCCGGCAACGGCGGTCCTAGATGGATGGTCGCCCCTTCGTACGAAGGACAGAACCCGGCCTACAGGCCGACTCGTCACCACATCATCCCTGTGACCTGTATCGCAGGCATATTCAAGATCCGTCAGGGCACTTTTCGGGCACATTCAGCGCCAGCTTGAACGCCTTGTCCAACGCGTCACGTGCCCGGCCGCCGGCCTCCGGGACCAAGTGGCCGTAAAGGTCCACGGTGGTGGTGATGGACTTATGCCCAAGCCAGCGGGACACCTCGGAGATCGGTACGCCTCCGGCCAGGGCGGTGCTCGCGAAGGTATGGCGGAGATCGTGGAAAGTCACGTCCTCGGGTAGGCCGGCAACCGCCACGGCGGGTTTCCAGATCTTCTTGTTGAAGTAGTCGCGCCGTAGCAGCGTGCCCCGGCCGGTTCGGCACAGTACGGCGTCGGGAGTGAGGTCGAACCGCTTGACCTGCTGGTTGATCGCTGTTGCGACGAAATGGGGGATGGGTACGTCCCGCAGCGATGCGGAGGTTTTCGGCGGTCCAAGCTGAGGTCGCCGATTGATCACGACCACTTGCTGATCTACGGTGATCATGCCCTCGTCGGAGTTCACCCGGTCCAGGGCGAGACCAAGGGCTTCGCCTTGGCGTAGACCGACGCCAGCGCCGAGCAAGATTCGAACAGCACGGTCCACATCTTCCATTGATCAACAGACGCGGCTATCCTCGGGTATTCAACCGAGGGAGCCGGCTCCGCCTGAAACATGAGAAAAGGTGCCCCTGACCTGCAAGGATTTTGGGTGTCGACGCCATATCCAG
>NZ_JBFANM010000162.1:0-11253 GCF_040674815.1 Nonomuraea sp. NPDC049709 | reverse complement strand
CCGCCAGGAGGTCAGCGCGCCGCCGATCCGGTCGCGCAGCATGCGCGCGTCGCCGGTGAAGAAGTCGATCAGGCTTTCTCCGCAGCAACCACCACGCGGTCCTGCTGACCAGGCATCCGGATGGGCGCCCGCAGATGTCCCCGGTCACGGTAGGAGTCCAGGACGGCCACGTGGTCATCAGCACCAGGGAAACGGCGATCAAGGTCCGTAACCTGCGCCGCGATCCGCAGGTGTCGCTGTGCGTCTTCACCGACCGGTTCTTCGGCGAGTGGATCCAGGTGGACGGCACGGCGGAGGTCGTCTCCCTGCCGGAGGCCATGGAGCACCTGGTCACCTACTACCGCGACATCTCGGGCGAACACCCCGACTGGGAGGACTACCGCGCCGCCATGGTCCGCGACCGGCGCGTGATCGTGCGGGTCACCCCGACGCGAGTGGGGCCGGAGCACCACGGCTGAGGCCGGGCGCCCGGTTGGGCGGGCGCCCGACCACCGTGCGTACGGTCAGCTCAAGGCATACGGCCGGCTAGGGGCGTACGGTCAGCTCAGCCGCTCGATGACCATCGCCATGCCCTGCCCGCCGCCCACGCACATCGTCTCCAGCCCGATGTTCTTGTCGTGGTGCTGCAGGCTGTTGATCAGCGTCGAGGTGATCCGGGCCCCCGTCATCCCGAACGGGTGCCCGACGGCGATCGCCCCGCCGTTGACGTTGAGCCGGTCGAGGTCGATCCCGAGCTCGCGGTAGGAGGGGATCACCTGGGCCGCGAACGCCTCGTTGATCTCCACCAGGTCGATGTCGTCGATCGCCATCCCGGCCCTGGACAGCGCCTGCTTCGACGCCTCCACCGGCCCGAGCCCCATGATCTCCGGCGACAGGCCGGAGACGCCGGTGGACACGATCCTGGCCAGCGGCGTGATGCCCAGCTCGGCCGCCTTGACGTCGCTCATCACGACGACCGCCGCGGCGCCGTCGTTCAGCGGGCAGCAGTTGCCGGCCGTGACGGTCCCGTCGGGGCGGAAGACGGGGGCCAGCGAGGAGACCTTCTCGTACGTCGTCCCCGCCCGCGGCCCGTCGTCCTTGCTGACCACGGTGCCGTCCGGCAGGGTCACGGGCGTGATGTCCTTCTGCCAGAACCCGTCGGCCAGCGCCTTCTCGGCCAGGTTCTGCGACCGGACGCCGAACTCGTCCTGCTCCTGGCGGGAGACCCCCTTGATCTGGGCGACGTTCTCGGCCGTCTGGCCCATGGCCACGTAGACGTCGGGGATCTCGCCGTCCTGGCGCGGGTCGTGCCAGGTGCGCCCGCCCTCGGCGAACGACTTCGTCCGGCCCAGCGCGTCGAGGAAGATCGGGTTGTGGGTGTCGGGCAGCGAGTCGGAGTTGCCCTTGGTGAAGCGGGAGACGGTCTCCACGCCGGCCGAGACGAACACGTCGCCCTCGCCCGCCTTGATCGCGTGGAAGGCCATCCTGGTGGTCTGCAGCGACGAGGAGCAGTAGCGGGTCACCGTGGTGCCCGGCACGTCGTCGAGCCCCAGCATCACCGCCACCACCCGGGCCATGTTGAAGCCCTGCTCGCCGCCGGGAAGCCCGCAGCCGAGCATGATGTCCTCGATCGAGGACGGGTCGAGCTGGGGCACCTTGGCCAGCGCCGCCTGGATCATCTGCACGGTCAGGTCGTCGGGCCTGATGTCCTTGAGCGAGCCCTTGAAGGCTCGTCCGATCGGGGAACGCGCGGTTGCGACGATGACTGCCTCGGGCATGGCCCCTCCTTTGTCGGCGCTAATAGTAGAACTATATTCCAGTTCTTCGCGCAAGGCCCGCCGACCCCTGCCCTATCCGTACATACCTGGCGCCGTCGTCGTGTGGTCGTTCACGGCGTGGATGGCGCCCTTCTCGTCCCGCCACAGCCGCCAGCCGTCCTGGCTGCCGGTGAACCAGGGCGGCGGGGCCATGGCCGGGGAGACCCGCTTGCCGGTGCCGAGGTCGTATTCGCAGATGGCGGCCGTGGAGTAGAAGCCCGGCGCCTGCCCGCGCAGCGGCAGCGGCTTGGGGTCGGTGACGCAGAAGGACCAGCCGCGCTCCTCCTCCACCGGCACGGCCTGGCCGGAGACGAGGTCGAACGCCGTGCCCTTGGCGTTGTGCTTGAGGAAGCCCAGCTTGTCCATCCGGTCGGGGAAGGCCAGCCACCAGCCGGAGCCCGGCACCTCGGCGGCGGTGATCTGGCCGACCACGCGTCCGGTGCCCGAGTCGAGCCGGGCGAAGCCGCCGTAGGAGCCATGGCGGTCGACCGGGCGTACGACCGGGGCGTAGCCGGGGTTGCCGCTCGGATAGACGCGTACGACCGAGGGCCGCATCCAGTTGATCGTCCCGTCGGCGATCTTCACGGAGAACAGCCCGAACGTGGAGACCTTCTTGGTCCGCGGGTTCGTGTAGGGGGCGACGTAGCCGACCAGGTCGTCGCCCGACGAGCCGAACGCCCACCCGCCCGACATGTCGATGCCCGGCCCGAGCGCCTGCTCGATCGGCTGCTGCCACTGGAGCTTGCCGGTCTTGAGCTCGTACGACTCCACCATGGGGTTGGCGGCCAGCCTGAGCAGCAGGACCCGGTTCTGGTCGGCCCACTCCACCTCGGAGATCCCGGGCAGCTTCCACAGCTGCTTCCCGGTCGCCGGATCGAGCACCACCATGCGCGCCTTGGCCAGCGCGGTGTGCTCGGACAGGCACACGTACGGCCCGCAGCGCTGCGGGCCGAACGTCGAGTGCACCGGCCTCGTCCACTTCTGCACCCCGGAGTGGGCGTCGCGGACGACGAGGGAGGCGTTCCAGGAGCCCTTCCTGCCCGGGTCGAGCGCGGCGACCACGCTCTGCCCCCCGGTCGCCTGCACGATGGCGGGGGCGGAGACACCCATGCCGGGCAGGCGGCCGGCCATCGTGGCCGGGTAGGCCCACAGCCGCTTGCCGTCGCGCAGGTTGACGGCGACGGTCTCGAGCGTGCCGTCGGGCTTCAAGGAGGTGGTGGCGACGACCCCGCCGGCCACCGCCATCCGGCTGACGGCGTTGACTTGGGTGTTGTGCCAGGTCGGGAAGTTCGAGGTGGCCGCATCGCTGCCGGAGCAGGCGGTGGCGGCGAGGGTTCCGGCGAGAGCGATGGACGGTTTCCAGAGGGGCCGGAGCACGGGCAATTCACTCCAAAGGGGACGAGGAGTGACGGCTTCGACCCGGAGGGTAACCGGCTGGGGGCGCGGTCTCGCCGAGCCGTCGGGGGTCATCGGAATGACCGTCAGGCGTCGTTGACGGGCTCGCCGAGCCTCCGGCGGAACAACGTCGCCCACTTCCCGTGCAGGCCCGTCGCCCGTCCGTCGACCCGGGTCGCGGTGACCTCGGTGCCGGACTCCTCCGCGGCCGTAGCCGCCGCGAGGTAGATCGGTTGCAGTGCTTCGCCGCGTGCGGGACGCGGCTCAGGCCACAGCCCCAACGCAGCGCACACCGAAGGTAGCACCGCGTAAGCGGCCTGCGCGTAACCTCGGTCAGATGGATGGAAACGATCCGGTCCGAACATTTCTGTCGGATTTGTAGCGAACTCTGGGCCCAGGACGTCGGCGAACGCCACCGTACGGCCGCCCGCGTCCACCACCGCAACCGTCTGCGCCGCGGCGAGCTGGCGGCTCCATCGCCGCGTCACCCAGCGCAGCGGCTGCGCGATGGGCCGCACGGTGCCCAGATCGGGACAGGTGCCCACGACCACCTCGACCCCCGCGTCGCGCAGCCGGCGCACGGCCTTGGCCAGATGCCGCACGGCGATCGCGGGCGGCGTCTGGGTGATGATGTCGTTCGCCCCGACGAAGATGACCGCCAGGTCGGGCTCCATGGCCAGCGCCACGTCCACCTGCTGCGCCAGGTCGGCGGAGGGGGCGCCGGACTTGCCCGCGACCAGCAGCCGCACCTTGCGCTCCGCGACGGCGGCCAGGCCGTTGGCGAGCAGCACGCCGGGCGTGTGGGCCGGATCGGTCATGCCCAGGCCGACGGAGGTGGAGTCGCCGAGCATGGCCATCTTGAGCGGCTCGCCGGGGAAGTCGCCGTACACGCCGTCGGAGGGCGGCCCGTCCAAGCCGTGCGGGCGTCCGATGACCTTGCGCGCGAGCAACCCTTCCGCGATCAGCAGTCCGTACGCCGTGGCTCCCAGGGCAGTCAGCCCGCCACCACCGAGCGCCGCTGCCGTAGCTATCTTCCGTGCCGCCCGCGCCATGCCAGCTGCCCAGACCACGTAGGTGCCCTCCCTAGTCGAACTCGGCGGTAGCGTTTGCTTGAAAACTAGCCGAGGGCCTGCCACCCCCACTGGATCTCGGCCATTGGCAAGCTGATCAAGCTTTGGCAAAGAAGGTGAACACCTCGGTGCGCGTTTACGATTCCCTGGTCGACCTGATGGGGAACACTCCGCTGGTCCGGCTGCACAAAGTCAATGCGGGAGTCCCCGCCCAGGTGCTCGCCAAGGTCGAGTACTTCAACCCGGGAGGCTCGGTCAAGGACCGCATCGCGGTCCGCATGATCGAGGCCGCCGAGAAGTCGGGCGCGCTGCGTCCCGGTGGCGTGATCGTGGAGCCGACCTCCGGCAACACCGGTGTGGGGCTGGCCATCGTGGCCCAGCAGAAGGGATACCGGTGCCTGTTCGTGGTGCCGGACAAGGTGGCCCAGGACAAGATCGCGGTGCTGCGGGCGTACGGCGCCGAGGTCGTCGTCTGCCCGACCGCCGTCTCGCCCGACCACCCCGACTCCTACTACTCGGTCTCCGACCGGCTGGCGCGCGAGGTGCCCAACGCCTGGAAGCCCGACCAATACTCCAACCCCAACAACCCCGACTCCCACTACCACTCGACCGGCCCGGAGGTGTGGGAGCACACCGACGGCAGGGTGACGCACTTCGTCGCGGGCATCGGCACCGGGGGCACGATCAGCGGCGCCGGGCGCTACCTGAAGGAGGTCTCCGGCGGGCGGGTGAAGATCATCGGGGCCGACCCCGAGGGCTCGGTCTACTCCGGCGGGTCCGGGCGCCCCTACCTGGTGGAGGGCGTGGGCGAGGACATCTGGCCGGTCACGTACGACACGCAGATCTGCGACGAGATCATCGCGGTGTCCGACAAGGAGTCCTTCAACATGACCCGCCGGCTCGCCCGCGAGGAGGGGCTGCTGGTCGGCGGCTCCTGCGGCATGGCCGTGGTCGCGGCGCTGCGGGTGGCGGCCACGGCGGCGCCCGACGACGTGGTGGTCGTGCTGCTGCCGGACGGCGGCCGTGGCTACCTGTCGAAGATCTTCAACGACGACTGGATGGCCGACTACGGGTTCCTGACCACCTCCTCCGACGAGGGGCTGGTCGGTGACGTGCTGGCGCGCAAGAGGCCGGGGCTGCCGGAGTTCGTGCACGCGCACCCCCACGAGTCGGTCAGCACGGCCATCGCGATCATGCGCGAATACTCGGTGTCCCAGCTCCCGGTGATGAAGGAGGAGCCGCCGGTCATGGCGGCCGAGGTGGTCGGCTCCATCGTCGAGCGCGATCTCCTCGAAGCCCTCTACCACGGCAGGCTCTCCTCCGACGACCCGATCGCCGATCACATGTCGGCGCCGCTACCCACGATCGGCAGTGGTGAACCTGTGGCGCGTGCGGTGGAAGCGCTGGAGAAGGCCGATGCGGCGGTTGTGCTGGAAGACGGCAAGCCCTCCGGGCTGATCACCCGGCAGGACCTGCTCGCCTTCCTGGCCAACCACTAGGGCTTTCTGATCGACTCGATCACGGTGCCGAGGCCCTCGCCGCCGCGGCCCTCGGCGTCGGCGCGCTCGAACAGCCGCTGCAGCGCCTTCGGCACCGTGGTCTCCACCCCGGCCTCCTCCAGCGCCTCCACGGCGTGGGCGAGGCCGACGGCCTGCATGTGCAGGGAGTTCAGCTCGCCCGGATAGACCCCCGCCTCGAACTCCTCGGCCAGGTGCCTGACGAAGCCCATCGTCCCGTCGCCGCCCAGCGAGGTGAACGACTCCTGCGCGAACGGCAGGAACTCCTTCGGCTCCACCCCGGCCGTGCGCAGCAGCGCCATCGCGTGCATGTAGCTGGTCAGGCTGGACCAGAAGATCAGCAGCTGCGCCTGGTAGTACAGCATCGCCAGCCCCTCGTCGGCCCCCACGTAGGTGACCTCGCTGAGCGCCTCCAGCGTCGCCTTGTGCCGGTCGAGGGCCTCCTTCGGGCCGCTGTAGAACGTGTACGCCCCCGGCTCCCCGATCCCCGGAGGCGGCACCATGATGCCCGCCGTGATCAGGATGCCCCCGCGCTCCGCCACCCGGCGGGCCGCCTCGCGCAGCTCGTTCGGGGTGCCCGAGCTGAGGTTGACCACCACCTTCCCGTCCAGCCCGGCGTCGCCGAGGCTGTCGTACATCGCCTGGTAGCTGATCTGGCTGAAGACCAGCAGCTCGCCGTCCGCAGCCGTCGCCGCCCGCCTGGCGCCCTTGGCCACCAGCGGGTCGGCCTTGCTCGCCGTACGGTTCCAGACCGCCACCTCGTGGCCCGCGGCCAGGAACGTCTCGGCCATCTTCGACCCCATCGGGCCGAGCCCCACAACTGTCACTTCGCTCATGCCCCCACCATCGGGCAGGCCGCTACGGAAACACTTCGGGTCCGCCACGGGTTGGGTATGACGTGGTGCGTTTCGGGGTGCTCGGGCCGTTGCGGGTCCGGTCGGACGACGGCTCGCCCCTTACCGTGGCCGAGGCCAAGGTGCGGGCGCTGCTGGCCGACCTGCTCGCGCACGGGGGCGGGCCGGTCTCGGCCGACCGGCTGATCGACGACCTGTGGGGTGCGCGGCCCACCCGCAACCCGCTGGGCACCCTCCAGGCCCGCGTCTCCCAGCTCCGCCGCTCGCTCGGCGACCCGGCCTCGGTCGTGCTCGGCCCGGCGGGATACCGGCTGGCGGACCACTCCTGCGACGCCGACCGCTTCCGCGCGCTCGTGGAGCGGCGCTCGGAGGACCCCGCCACGCGGGCGGCCGAGCTGGAGGAGGCCCTCGCGCTGTGGCGGGGGCCGGCCTACGCCGACTTCGCCGACGCGGACTTCGTCCGCGCCGAGGCCGCCCGCCTGGAGGAGACGCGCCTCGTGGCCCTGGAGGAACAGGCCGAGGTACGCCTGGAGCTGGGCGAACCCGTGGAGCTCGGCGCCCTGGTGGCCCGGCACCCGCTGCGCGAGCGGCTCGTGGCCGCCCACATGAGGGCGCTGTACCGGGGCGGGCGGCAGGGCGAGGCGCTGGCCGCGTACGGGGAGTTGCGGGAGCGGCTGCGGGAGGAGCTGGGGGTGGACCCGTCGCCCGAGCTGGTGGCGCTCCACCAGGCGATCCTGCGGCAGGACCCGGGCCTGTCGGCCCCGCCCCGCACGAATCTGCCCGCGCCTCTCACCGAGCTGGTCGGGCGGGAGGCGGAGCTGGCCGAGGTCCAGGAGCTGCTGGCCACGTCCCGGCTGGTGACGCTGACGGGGCCGGGCGGCGTCGGCAAGACGCGGCTCGCCCTATCCGTCGCGCGCGACGCCGCCGAGCCGGACGGGGTCTGGCTGGTCGAGCTGGCCGGGGCGGTCGATCCGGCCGAGGCGGTGGCCGCCGTGCTAGGGGTGCGCGACGACGCCGTCGCGCCGCTGCCGTCCAGGCTGGCCGGGGTGCTGGCGGGCAGGCGGGTGCTGCTGGTGCTCGACAACTGCGAGCACCTGGTGGGCGCGGCGGCCGAGCTGGTGTCGGGCCTGCTGCGGGCCGCTCCGGGGCTGCGCGTGCTGGCCACCAGCCAGGAGCCGCTGGGGGTGACGGGCGAGCACGTACGCGTGGTGCCGCCGCTGCCCGAGGCCGAGGCCGTACGGCTGTTCACGGCCCGGGCGAACGTCGAGGCGAGCCCGGCGGTGGCCACCATCTGCCGGCGGCTGGACGGCATCCCGCTGGCCCTGGAGCTGGCCGCCACGCGCGTGCGGGCGCTCGGCGTGCAGGAGCTGGCGGACCGGCTGGACGACCGGTTCCGGCTGCTCAACGCCGGGATGCGGGACGCCCCGGCCAGGCAGCGCACGCTCCGGGCGATGATCGACTGGAGCTGGGAGCTGCTGACCGGCGCCGAACGGGTGGTGCTGCGGCGGCTGGCCGTGCCCGCCGACGGGTGCACGCTGGAGGCCGCCGAGGTGATCTGTGCCGAGCCCGGCGTGGACGTGCTGGACACGCTGGCCCGGCTGGTGGATCGGTCGCTGGTGGTGCGCGTGGCGGGCCCTCGGTTCCGGCTGCTGGAGTCCGTGGGGGCGTACTGCGTGGAGCGGTTGCGGGAGGCGGGGGAGCACGACCTGATCCGGGAACGCCATGCTCGCTACTACACCGCGCTGGCCGAGCGGGCGGACCTGCGGGGGGCGGGCCAGCGGGAGTGGCTCTCGCGGCTCGACGCGGAGAGCGCCAACCTGCGTCTCGCGCTGGCCGGCACGGAGGCGTTGCGGCTGGTCAACGCGCTGGCCTGGTACTGGATTCTGCGCGGGCGGCTGCGGGAGGCACGGCGGGCCCTGTCGGCGGCGTTGGGCGGGGCCGCCGGCTTCCCTTCTGGGGCGGTCGCCGCGCGGGCGTCGGTCTGGCTGGCCGGGGTCGAGCTGCTGATCGGGGAGGCGGCCTCGCCCGTGCGGCGGGGGGAGCTCGACCGCGCCGGTGCTGCGCTGGCCGACTGGCTGCTGAGCCACGTGCGCTGGGCGTACGGGGACCGGCGGGCGCACGAGGCGGCGGCGAACCGGGCGCTGGCGGCGTACGAGGCGCTGGGGGACCGGTGGGGGGTCGCGGCGGCCCTGTGCCTGCGGGCCAAGCTCGCCGTCGGGCGCGGCGACCTGGCGGCTATGGAGCGCGACGGGGAGCGGGGGCTGGCGCTGTTCAGGGAGCTGGGTGACGCGTGGGGACAGATCGAGGCCATGGACGTGCTCGACCGGGCGGCCGAGATCCGGGGGGACTATTCGCGGGTGGCCCGGCTGCGGGAAGAAGGGCTGCGGCTGGCGGAGGAGCTGGGGTTCGAGGTGTCGTTCAAGCTGGCCGGGCTGGGGCGGATCGCGTTGCTGGCGGGGGACTACGCGGGGGCCGACGACTACCACGAGCGGGCCCGGGTGCTGGCGGTGGAGCAGTCGTACAAGTCGGCGGAGGAGAACGCCGTGCTGGGGCTGGCCATGAGCGCGCGGCGGAGGGGGCGGTACGCGGAGGCGGAGGCGTACCTGCTGCCCGTGCTGGACTGGCTGCGGCAGGTGCGGGGGACGCCCGGGATCGCGTTCATCATGGCCGAGCTGGGGTTCGCGGCCGAGCAGCGGGGCGACGCGGAGGCGGCGCTCGACCGGCATCGCGAGGGTTACGTGGCCGCGCGGGCCACCGGGGACCCGCGGGCGGTCGCGCTGGCCCTGGAGGGGCTGGCCGGGGCCCTGTCGCTCTCCGACGCGGAGGAGGCGGCGGGGTTGCTCGGGGCGGCGGCGGCCATCAGGCGGTCGGTGGGGGCGCCGCTGCCGGCGGGTGAGCGGCTGGACGCCGACCGGATCCTCGGGCGGCTGCGCGCCGCGCTCGGCGACGAGGCGCTCGGGCGGGCGCTGGCCTCGGGGGAACGGGCCCTGGCGTCAGGGGAACGAGCCCTGGTGTCAGAGGAACGGGCCCCTGTCGTACGGGAGCTCGGCTCAGGGGAGCGGGAATTCGGCGACCACTTCCCAGGCGCCCTCGGGGGACGGGCCCGCGTAGAGCCTGCCGCCCAGCGCCTCCACCCGCTCAGCCATCCCGACCAGCCCGAACCCGCCGCCGAGGCGGGACACCCGCGGGTCTGACCCGGACCCGAAGTTGCGGACGCGCAGCACCACGAACCGCTCGTGGCGTCGCAGGTCCGCCTCCACCCAGGCGGTGCGGGTGGCGTGCTTGCGCACGTTCGTCAGGGCCTCCTGGAGCACCCGGTGCAGGGTCGTCATAACCTCCGGCGGCAGCGTACGGTCGTCCAGCCCCGGCCCGATCTCGAACGCCACCTTGGGCCCGTCCGACGAGAAGCGGTCGGTCAGCATCCGCAGGTCGGCCAGCGTGATGCCCGGCTTGCGATTCGCGTCGTCCGCGGCGCGCAGCACCGTGACCATGCGCCGCATGGAGGTCAGCGCCTCCGACCCCGCCGTCGCGATCGCGTCCAGCGCGGGCGCCACCGCCTCCGGACGGGTCTCCGCGACCGTCCGCGCGGCCTGGGCCTGGACCACGATGCCCGTGATGTGGTGGGCGACCAGGTCGTGGAGCTCGCGGGCCAGCTCCAGGCGTTCGGCCCGGCGTACCGAGTGGACCGCCTCCGTGCGGCGCTCCTGCTGGAAGCGCAGGTAGCCGCCGACTCCGGCGGCCGTCGACCAGCCGGCGAACAGGATGAACGAGAACACCAGCCCCGCGTTCTGGTAGTCGCGCCCGCTCGCCTCCGACATCAGCACGATCAGCGCCACGCACGCCAGCACCGCCGCCCGGCGTACCGGCTCGACGTGCCGCAGCACCCCGATGAGCAGGATGAGCAGCGAGCCCGTCTCCGTCATGCCGGGCACGCCGTCGAGCCCGGTGCCCCCGATCGCCAGCGACGTGCCGAACGACAGGGCCAGCATGACGACGAAGCCCTCCAGCCGGTAGCGGCGCCGCAGCACCACGGCCGTCATGCCGGCCGCGCCGCAGACGGGCACCAGCCACTGGAAGGTCCCGACGTCGTAGGCGATCACAAGGTCGATCAGCAGCATCGTGCCCAGCCAGCCGAGTACCGCGATCTCGCTGAGCCGGCGGAGCCAGTACACGACGCGTTTCGAGTCCCCCACGCCCCGAGCCTAGGCCGGAAGTCGGACAAGTCGTATCAACCGTTCGGCCGAGGGGGCCCACCGGAGACCAGCCCTTCAGCGGAGGCGGCGGGCGGGGGGCTTCGCCGATGCTGGATATGTCGGAAGGGGACAGGGAAATGGTTGCCATCGGGTTCGTGCTGCTGGGTGTCGGACTGGTCGTCGGGGTGCTGCTCGCGCTCGCCGACCCCGTGCTGCTCTCCCGCATCAACGGGGAGCGCGCGGAGGGCGGTCGCGGACGGTTCATCAAGGCGGACGTCGTACGGCTCTCGCCCCGGTCAGGCGAGGACCGGCCCGAGCCCAAGGCGGCCTGACGACCCGGCTCGCGCGGGCATGGTGCGCGAGCCCGAACGGGGAGCCGTTGGGGACGGCGCCCCCGTGAGCGGCCCGCGATCCGGTGGGGACCGGAT
>NZ_JBFANM010000161.1:0-11255 GCF_040674815.1 Nonomuraea sp. NPDC049709 | reverse complement strand
GACTCCGACAGCGGCGCGGCCAGCATCCCGAGCCCGCCCGCCGCGGCCGCCGCCGACCCGGCGAACAGGAACGGCATCTCCCGGAACCCCTCGTGCCAGGCGGGGACGGCGGTGTCGCAGATCAGCGCGGCCGTGTACGTGGCCACCGCCGGCCCGGTCAACCCGGCCCCCACGGTGGCGGCCCGTCCCAGGCCCGGGAACAGCCCGGTGACGCCGGTGGCCGCCGCGCAGGCGGCCTGCGGGGCGTACCCGCTGAGGATCCAGGTGCCGACGCTCATCGGCGAGGTCACCTTGAACACCCGCAACATGTTGAGGAACCGCTCCGGCCGGCCCAGGTCGTGGATCAGGCAGTAGAGCGAGCCCCCCAGCGCGCCCAGCGCGCCGACCTTGGCCGACCTGGCCAGGTGGGGCCGGCCGGTGAGCTCGGCGGCGGCGGCCAGCGTGGACGACGCGCCGGCCAGACCGCCCAGGAACAGGTAGCCGGCGATGTCGGGGGCCTGCCACGTCGGCTCGTTCAGCACCGGCCGGCCGTAGTAGGAGTCGAAGTCCGCCTTCGGCACCATCAGCCGCTCGCGCCGGCGGCCCGCCGAGCCCGGCGTCGCCTCGCGCTCGCCGCGCAACTCGGCCGAGCCGTCCAGCCGCACATCGGTCTGGCTCATCAGCGCCGCTTTCCCTTCACGTCCGTCCGGCTCATCAGCGCCGCCTCCCCATCACGTTCGACCGGTCCATCAGCGCCGCCCTCCCCGCACGCCCGAGCGGCCCTGCAACGCCGTGGCCGCCACCCCCGCCAGCAGGGCGAGGGCCGCCATGCCCACGTGCCGCCACATCGACGGCAGGTCCCTGGTGGTCACCACCGGATCGGGCGGCAGGCCGTACACCTCAGGCTCGTCCAGCAGCAGGAAGAACGCGCCCGTGCCGCCCACCCCGTCGTCCGGGTCGTGGCCGTACAGGCGGGCCGAGCCCATCCCGGCCTCGCGCACCTGCGCCAGGCGGCGCTCGGCCCGCTCGCGCAGCTCGTCCAGGTCGCCGAACTGGATGGAGTCCGTCGGGCACGTCTTGGCGCAGGCCGGCTCCTCGCCCGCGCCCAGGCGGTCGTAGCACATCGTGCACTTGGCCGCCGTGCCGCTGGTCTCCCGCTTGCCGATCACGCCGAACGGGCACGCGGGCACGCAGTAGCCGCAGCCGTTGCAGACGTCCTCCTGCACCACGACCGTGCCGTACTCGGTGCGGAACAGCGACCCGGTCGGGCACACGTCCAGGCAGGCCGCGTGCGTGCAGTGCTTGCACACGTCGGAGGCCATCAGCCAGCGGAAGTCCATGTCGCCGACCCCGGGCTCCTGGTGTCCCAGGGGCCGCCGCTGCTCGACGAACGCCACGTGCCGCCAGGTGTCGGCGCTCAGCCCCACGGTGTTGTCGTAGGACATGCCGGTGAAGTCGAGGCCGTCGTCGGGGACGTGGTTCCACTCCTTGCACGCCACCTCGCACGCCTTGCAGCCGATGCAGATGCTGGTGTCGGTGAAGAAGCCCACCCGGCTCTCGCCGAGCCTCTCCTCCAGGTCGAATGCCACGGCTCACACCTCCATTCCGGTGTCGGCGCTCACGCCGGCGCGCCGCTGGTAGGACCTGACCAGCTCCGGCAGAGCGGGGCCACGCGGCCGCCGCCCGGGACGGATGTCCGCCGACAGGGCCTTGACCTCCTGGATGTGCGAGTTGGGGTCCAGCGAGATGGCCGACAGCTCGTTCGCCGCGTCGCCCTTGGCCAGCCCGTTGGGGCCGTAGTGGAACGGCAGGCCGATCTGGTGCAGGACCCGCCCGTCCAGGTGCAGCGACGGGATCCGGTCGGTGACCATGACCCGGGCCTCGATGGCGTTGCGCGCCGTGATGATCGTGGCCCAGTCGCCGTGCACGAGCCCGCGCTCGGCCGCCAGCGCGGGCGAGACCTCGCAGAACATCTCCGGCTGCAGCTCGGCCAGGTAGGGGGTGAAGCGGCTCATGCCGCCCGCGGTGAAGTGCTCGGTCAGCCGGTACGTCGTCACCACGTACGGGTAGACCGACGCCCCCGGCTCCTCCCCGCTCGGCTGGTAGCGGTTGTCCTCGTGCGGATAGACCTTGCGCACCGGGTTGCGCTGGCGCCCGTAGAGCGGGTTGGCCACCGGCGAGTCCTGCGGCTCGTAGTGGGTGGGCAGCGGCCCGTCCACCACCCCCGCGGGCGCGAACAGCCAGCCCTTGCCGTCGGCCTGCATGATGAACGGGTCGATCCCCGACAGCGCCTCCACGCCCTGGGCCTCCGGCGGCGGCCGGTAACCGGGGCTCTTGTCCGTCTCGAAGTCGGGCACGTCGTGGCCGGTCCACCGGCCCGCGCTCTCGTCCCACCAGACCAGCCGCTTGCGCTCGCTCCACGGGCTGCCATCGGGCCTGGCCGAGGCCCGGTTGTACAGCACGCGCCGGTTGGCCGGCCATGCCCACGCCCATTCGGCGGCGATCCAGTCCTGCTCCGAGCCCGGCTTGCGGCGCGCGGCCTGGTTGACGCCGTCGGCGTAGACGCCGCTGTAGATCCAGCAGCCGCAGGACGTGGAGCCGTCGGCCTTGAGCGCGGCGTAGCCCGGCAACGGCCGGCCCTCCGCGTCCCGGCCGTTGATCTCGGCCAGCACCGCCTCCGCCGACGGCTCCGCCGTCTCGCCGGCCACCGGGTAGTCCCAGGTCAGGTCCAGCACGGGCGCGTCCATCGGGTCCTGCGACCCGGCCAGCTTCTCGCGGATGATGCGGCCCAGGTGGTACATGAACCACAGGTCGCTGCGGGCGTCGCCGGCCGGCTCGACCGCCTGGTGGTGCCACTGGAGCCACCGGTTGGTGTTGGTGAAGCTGCCGCTCTTCTCGGTGTGGGCCGCCGCGGGCAGGAAGAACACCTCCGTGCCGATGTCGGCCGTGCGCAGCTCGCCCGACTCGATCTCGGGCCCGTCCTTCCACCAGGTGGAGCTCTCGATCAGGTTGAAGTCGCGCACCACCAGCCAGTCGAGGTTCGCCATGCCCAGGCGCTGCATCTTCGCGTTGGCCGAGCCGACCGCCGGGTTCTCGCCGAGCAGCAGGTAACCCTTGCAGACGCCCTCCATCTGCGCCATCACCGTGTCGTACGTGCTGTGCGAGCCCGTCAGCCGGGGCAGCCAGCCGAACCGGTAGTCGTTGTCCGCCTGCGCCGAGTCGCCCCACCACGCCTTGAGCAGGCTGATCAGGTAGGCGGGCATGTTCGCCCAGAAACCCTTGTGCGGCGCGTCGGCCAGCAGGAAGTCCCGCAGCCGCTCGTTCTCGTGCGCGTGCGGCATCGGGATGTAGCCGGGCAGCAGGTTGAACAGCGTCGGCACGTCGCTGGAGCCCTGGATGCTGGCGTGCCCGCGCAGTGCCTGGATGCCGCCGCCCGGTCGGCCGATGTTGCCCAGCAGCAACTGCAGGATGCTCGCCGCCCGGATGAACTGGGAGCCGTCGCTGTGCTGCGTCCAGCCCACCGCGTAGACGAACTCGGAGGTCTTCTCCGGCCCGGAGTTCTCCGTCAGGTGGCGGCACACCTCCTCGAACAGGTGCCTGGGCACGCCGCACACCCGCTCGACCATCTCCGGCGTGTAACGCGCGTAGTGGCGGCGCAGCACCTGCAGCACGCAGCGCGGGTGCCGCAGCGTCTCGTCCCGCTCCGCCCGCCCGTCCAGCGGCACGCCGGTGCCGCCCTGCACCTCGCCGCGGCCCGGCGGCGTCTTGCCGGCCCGGCGCAGGAACTCCGCGTCGCGCTCGCCCGAGGCGGGCACCGCCGTCATCCCCTCGTACTGCCAGGAGTCCTGGTCGTACTTGCGGTTGTCCGGGTCGAAGCCGGAGAACACGCCGTCGAGGTCCTCGGCGTCGCGGTAGTCCTCGCGCAGGATGGTGGCCGCGTTGGTGTAATTGACCACGTATTCGTGGAAGTACAGCTCGTTCTCCAGCACGTGGCTGATGATCGCGCCGAGGAAGGCCACGTCGGAGCCGGCGCGGATGGGCACGTGCACGTCGGCCAGCGCGCTCGTACGGGTGAAGCGCGGGTCGACGTGGATGATCACCGCGCCGCGCGCCTTGGCCTCCATCACCCACTGGAAGCCGACGGGATGGCACTCGGCGAAGTTCGAGCCCTGGATGACCACGCAGTCGGAGTGCTGCAGGTCCTGCATGAACGTGGTGGCGCCGCCCCGCCCGAACGACGTGCCCAGCCCCACCACGGTCGAGCTGTGGCAGACGCGGGCCTGGTTCTCGATCTGCACCACGCCCAGCGCCGTCAGCAGCTTCTTGATGAGGTAGTTCTCCTCGTTGTCCAGCGTGGCGCCGCCCAGGCTGGCGATGCCCATGGTCCGGGCGGTGCGCCGGCCGTCGCTCTCCCACTCCCAGGTCTCGCGCCTGGTCGCGATGATCCGGTCGGCGATCATGTCCATGGCCGTGGCCAGGTCGATCGCCTGCCAGTCCGCCGCGCCCGGCGGCCGGTAGAGCGCCTGGTGCCGGCGCTCGGAGCCGGTGGTGAGCTGCAGGGTGGCCGCGCCCTTCGGGCACAGCCGGCCGCGGCTGACGGGAGAGTCGGGGTCGCCCTCGATCTGGACGACCCGCTCATCCCGTACGTACACGTTCTGGCCGCAGCCCACCGCGCAGTACGGGCAGACCGACTTCACCACCCGGTCGGCCACGGCCGTACGGGCCCGCACCGCGCCCGTCCTGGCCGACTTCGCCGCCGACCCCCGCGCCGTACGGTCCTCGCCGGTTAGCTGCCGCAGCAGCGGCCACGCGAAATCCATGACACCCCCCGATGCCCCACGGCCCGAGTCCTGCCCGGGCGGGACGGGGGGAAAACCGGCAGGTCAGAAGACGCGGGCGGCGGCCTCGTCCCAGGCGGCGCGGTCGCCGGAGGGCTCGTAGCGGCGCAGCGGCTCGGCGGAGGCGACCAGCGAGCGCATCTCGTCCAGGCCGGAGACCAGCCCGGCCGCCCGCGCCTGCACCAGCACGTTCCCGAACGTGGTCGCCTCCGCCGGGCCCGCCACCACCGGCAGCCCGCAGGCGTCGGCGGTGAACTGGCACAGCAGCTCGTTCCGCGAGCCACCGCCCACCAGATGGACCACCTCGACGTCGCGCCCCGACAGCTCCATCGCCTGCCGCACGGCCAGCCGGTGCCCCAGCGCCAGGCTCTCCAGCACGCACCGCACGAAGGCGGCGGGGGAGGAGGGCGGGCGCTGGCCGGTGCGGCGGCACTCGGCGGCGATCCTGGCCGGCATGTCGCCCGGCGGCATGAACACCGGCTCGTCCGGGTTCACCACGGCGGCGAACGCCGGCTCGCCGGCCGCGGCCGCCAGCAGCTCGCCCAGGTCGGAGCCCGGCCAGGCGCGCAGGCACTCCTGCAGCAGCCACAGGCCCATGACGTTGCGCAGGTAGCGGACGGTGCCGTCGATGCCGGCCTCGTTGGTGAAGTTCGCGGCCCGGCTCTGCGGGGTCAGGACCGGCTCCGGCAGCTCCACCCCGGCCAGCGACCAGGTGCCGCACGAGACGTACGCGAAGGCGGGGCCCGTGGCGGGCACCGCGGCCACCGCCGAGGCCGTGTCGTGCGAGCCCACCGCCCGGACGGGCGCCGACCAGCCGATCTCCCCGGCCACGTCGCGCCGCAGGCCGCCGACCGCGTCGCCGGGCTGCCGCAGCTCGGGGAAGATCCCGGAGGGCAGGCCGAGCTGCTTGATCAGCGGTAACGCCCACGACCGGGTGCGCACGTCGAGCAGGCCCGTCGTCGAGGCGTTGGTCACCTCGGCGCCGACCTCGCCGGTCAGCCAGTAGCCGATCAGGTCGGGGATCAGCAACATCGTGGCCGCACCGTCGAGCCGGTCGGCCAGCAGCTGGTAGATCGTGTTGAACGGCAGCACCTGCAGCCCGGACACGTCGTACAGGGTCTCCGCCCCGACCGCGTCCGCGACCTGCTCGGCCACGCCGCGCGTGCGGTCGTCGCGGTAGTGCACCGGGTTGCCCAGCATCGCGCCCGACTCGTCGAGCAGCGCGTAGTCCACCGCCCACGAGTCCACGCCGATGGAGGAGACCGGGCCGGCGGCGCGCAGGCCGGTCAGGATCTCCCGGTAGAGGCCAAGGACATCCCAGTAGAGCCGGTCCGCCACGCGTACCGGGCCGTTCGGGAAGCGGTGCGCCTCGGTCAGGCTCAGCCCGTCGGACAGGTCGGCGAGCATCACCCGGCCACTGGAAGCGCCCAGGTCCACGGCGGCGAAACGGCGGCTCATTGCGTCGACTCCCTGGCGACGAGCTCCGGCTGGAACATGATGTGCTGGTGCGCGTGCGTATCTGGATTGTCGCACTCGTCCAGCAGCAGCTCGGTGGCGATGCGGCCGAGCTGGTACGTGGGCTGGCGCATCGAGCTGAGCGACACGGTCGAGGCGGCGGCGAAGTCGATGTCGTCGTAGCCCATCAGCACCACGTCCTCCGGCACCCGGACCCCCGACCGCAGCAGCGCGCGCAGCACGCCGAGCGCGAGCAGGTCGTTGGCGCAGAAGACGGCCTCGGGCAGGCCGTGCGCGATCAGGTCGGCGGCGGCCTTCTCACCCGCGCGGGCCGTCATCGTCGTGGCCTCGTACACGCGCAGGTCCTCGGGCTCCAGGCCGACGCCGCGCATCGCGGCCTTGGCGCCCTCGCGCCGCTCCACGCACTGCCTGATCGTCAGCGGGCCGGTCACGTAGGCCACAGTGCGCGCCCCCTTGGCCAGCAGGTGCGCGACCGCGGCCCGGCCGCCCGCCACGTCGTCCACGGCCACCGCGCACTGGTCGGGCCGGTGCGCGGGATGGTCCACCAGCACCACGCTGATGCCGTGCCCGCGCAGCCGGTCGAGCCTGGCCGGGTCCTCGCCGGACGGGGTGATCAGCACGCCGCGCACCCGGTGCTCGGCCAGCACGCGCAGGTTGCGGTCCTCCTTGTCCGGCGACCCGGCCGAGTTGCCCAGGATGACCGCGTAGCCCAGCTCGCTGGCCACGTCCTCGACGCCGGCGGCGACCTCGGTGAAGAACGGGTTGCCGATGTCGATCACGCTCAGGCCGATCGTCCTGCTGTGCCCGGCGCGCAGCGTCGAGGCCGACCCGTGCCGGACGAACCCCAGCTCGCTGATGGCCGCCTCCACCCGCTCCCGCGTGGCGGGTGCGACCTTGCCCGGCCGGTTCAGTACGTTGGAGACCGTGCCTGGTGAGACGCCCGCGAAGGCGGCGACGTCCTTGATGCTGACCATGGCCATGGAGCCCAATTAAAACGTACTAACGAACCCTGCGCCAGTCGCGGCACCGGTAGGAACGCCGATTCCCGTTGACACCGCCGCGAAAGGGACCCTAACGTCGCGCGCCGGAAGTAAAACGTTCTATTCGAGGAGCGCGCTCATGATCCGGGCTGCCATCATAGGGGCCGGCGCCATCGCCGCGCACAGCCACGTGCCCGCCCTGCGGGCCCACCGTGACCGCGTCGAGCTGGTGGCCGTGGCGGACGTGGCCAGAGACCGGGCGAGGTCGCTGGCCGAGGGCGTGGCGGCCTACACCGACCTGGGCGACCTGCTCGCCGCCGAGCGTCCCGACCTGGTGCTGATCTGCACGCCGCCGCACCTGCACGTCGAGCAGGCGATCGCGGCCCTGGGGTCCGGGGCGTGGGTCTGGTGCGAGAAGCCGGCCACGCTCTCCCTCGCCGAGTACGACCGGATCCAGGCGGCCGAGGGTCCCGGCGGCCCGTACCTGTCGGTGGTCTACCAGCAGCGCTTCGGCTCCGGCGCCGGCCACCTGCGCTCGCTGGGCGGTGCGCTGGGCCGGCCGCTGCTGGCCCTGTGCCAGACGACGTGGCACAGAGGCGCGGACTACTACGCCGTCCCGTATCGCGGCAAGTGGGCCACCGAGGGCGGCGGCACCACCGTGCTGCACGGCGTGCACCAGATGGACCTCATGCTGTCGGTGTTCGGCGACTGGGCGGAGATCAGGGCGATGGCGGGCCGCCTGGAGCGGCCCATCGAGACCGAGGACGTGTCGATGGCCATGGTCAGGTTCGAGAGCGGCGCGATGGCCTCGGTGGTGACCAGCGTGCTGTCGCCGCGCGAGGAGAGCTATCTGCGCTTCGACTTCGCCGAGGCCACGGTCGAGCTGCGGCACCTGTACGGCTACCGCAACGCCGACTGGAGCTCCACCTCCCCGCTGTGGAACCCGCCCGAGGATCTCCCCAGCAGCCACGCCACCCAGCTCGGCCTGCTGCTCGACGCCTACGGGCGCGGCGAGCGCCCCCCGGCCTCCGGCGCGGACGGCCGGCGGGCGATGGAGTTCGTCACCGGCCTGTACGCCTCCGCCTTCACCGGCCGCCCGGTGCGCCGCGACCAGATCACCCCGGACAGCCCGTTCTACCACCGGCTCGACGGCGGCATTGAAACGTTCTTCACAGCCAGCGCCCCTTCATAACGTTCCGGTAACCCGCGCATCACGGGACACGCTCGGATCCCGGTGGCCCGCCTGCGGAATCACCCACGCTGATCAGCCACGACCGCCAACGACGGAGAGGGAGGTCTTGTGCGGCGCGGCAGAGGAACGTTTTAATCCCCCGTAAACGTAGGCGTAACGGGCTGTGAGCGCTAACAGTAATCTCGAAAGGCAGGCTTCATGCCGGATGTCATCGCGTACGGCGGCGACTGGAACCCCGAGCAGTGGCCCGAGGAGACGTGGGAGCAGGACGTCGCGCTGATGCGCGAGGCCGGCGTCAACCGGGTCAGCGTCGGGATCTTCTCCTGGTCGATGCTCGAGCCCGCCGAGGGCGTGTTCGACTTCGGCTGGTTCGACCGGGTGATGGACCTGCTGGCCGACAACGGGATCCGGGCCAACCTGGCCACCCCCTCCGCCTCCCCGCCGCCCTGGTTCGGCGACGCCTACCCCGAGGCGCTGCCGGTGGACGCGGACGGGCGGCGGCTGTACCACGGCAGCCGGCAGGGCTTCTGCCCCAGCTCGCCGATCTACCGCGAGAAGGCGCTGCGCATCGCCGAGCAGGTGGCCCTGCGCTACCGGGAGCACCCGGCGCTGGCCCTGTGGCACGTGCACAACGAGTACGGCTGCCACAACGCCCGCTGCTACTGCGACACCTCGGCGGCGGCCTTCCGCGCCTGGCTGCGTACGCACTACTCCTCGCTCGACGCGCTCAACGAGGCCTGGGGCACCGCGTTCTGGTCCCAGCGCTACGGCGACTGGGCGCAGATCCTGCCGCCGCGCGCCACGCCCAGCTTCCCCAACCCGGGCCAGCTGCTCGACTTCCGCCGGTTCAGCTCGGACGCGCTCGTCGAGCTGTACATCGCCGAGCGCGACCTGCTCAAGGAGCTCGCCCCCGGCGTGCCCGCCACCACGAACCTGATGGCCGGCGTGCACTGGGACATGGACTGCTGGGCCTTCGCCGCCGAGCTGGACGTGGTCTCCACCGACCACTACCTGGTCGGCGCCCGCCCGGAGCCGCACATCGACCTGGCCTTCGCCGCCGACTACGCCCGCTCGCTCAACGGCGGCCGCCCCTGGCTGCTCATGGAGCACTCCACCAGCGCGGTCAACTGGCAGCCCCGCAACCTCGCCAAGACCCCCGGCGAGCTGCGCCGCAACTCCCTGTCGCACCTGGCCAGGGGCGCGGACGGGATCATGTTCTTCCAGTGGCGCCAGTCGCGGGCCGGCGCGGAGAAGTGGCACTCGGCGATGCTGCCGCACGCGGGCACCGGCACCAAGGTCTGGCGCGAGGTCGTGGCGCTCGGCGCCGAGCTGGCCGGGCTCTCCGGCGTGGCGGGCAGCACGGTACGGGCCGATGTCGCCCTGCTCGTCGACCACTCCAGCGTGTGGGCCCAGGACCACCCCGCCCAGCCCACCGCAGAGCTGGACCCGGTGGAGGAGGCCAAGCGCTGGCACGCCGCGCTCTGGCGGGCCGGCGTCACCTGCGACGTGGCCCACCCCGAAGGGGACCTGACCGGTTACCGCCTGGTCCTGGTGCCCCAGCTGTACTTGGTGAGCGACTCGGGGGCGGCCAACCTGGAGGAGTTCGCCCGCCGGGGCGGCGTCGTGCTCGTGGGGCCGTACAGCGGGATCGTGGACGAGCACGACCGGGTGCGGCTGGGCGGCTACCCCGGCGCCTGGCGGGACCTGCTCGGCGTGACCGTCGAGGAGTTCTTCCCGCTGGCGGAGCCGATCCGGCTGGCCTCGGGTGCGACCGGGACCGTCTGGAGCGAGGCGGCGCAGGTCACGACCGCGAAGGTGCTCGACACGTACGCCACCGGCGAGCCCGCCTGGACCCGCAACGAGTTCGGCGCCGGCGCCGCGCACTACCTCACCACCAGGCTCGACGACGCCGCGCTGGCCCAGGTCATCGCCACGGCCTGCCACGAGGCCGAGGTCGAGCCCCCCGCCAGGAGCGTGCCGGGGGTGGAGGTCGTCCGCCGCTCGCACGCCGACGGCCGCTCGTTCCTCTTCGCGATCAACCACACCCCCGAGGACGCCACCGTGACGCTGACATCGGGCACCACGATCACCGTCCCCGCCGGCGACGTCACGATCACCCCGACCTGACCACACCACCGCCCACCGGCACCCGGCGCGGCGCCGCCCCACCCGGTGCCGCTGAGCCTTGGAGGCACGGCTGAGAGCACCCGAGAACCCGGGCATCTCTCACCCCGGGGATGACACGTTTTAACACCTCAGCCCCACTCTCGCACCGGATCGGGGCGGCCGGTGCATTGACAGCGAGCACCAGGAATCGTAGTTTCCTGCACGAAGGATTAAAACGTTTTGAAGGGAGTGGCAGTGCAACGCGTCTGCTTCCTGCTGAAAGTCCGCCCGGAGCGGCTGGCGGAGTACCGCGAACGCCACCGCGAGGTCTGGCCGGAGATGCGAGAGGCGCTGTCACGCACCGGCTGGCACAACTACTCGCTCTTCCTCAGGGAAGACGGCCTGCTCGTGGGGTACCTGGAGACCGACGACTTCGCGGCCGCGCAGAAGGCCATGGCCGAGACCGAGGTCAACGCCCGCTGGCAGGCCGAGATGGCGCCGTTCTTCGAGGGCCTCGACGGCCGCCCCGACGAGGGCATGGCACCGCTGACCGAAGTGTTCCACCTGGATTGATCGGGGAGTAATGACTGACATCAAGGCCGCCCTGAGGGCACAGCACATCGAGACGCCGTCCTGGGCGTTCGGTAACAGTGGTACCCGGTTCAAGGTCTTCGCGCAGCGGGG
>NZ_JBFANM010000160.1:0-11376 GCF_040674815.1 Nonomuraea sp. NPDC049709 | reverse complement strand
GAACGTGCCGGGCACCTTGACCCCGGCCTTGTCGAAGGCGCTCTTGCTGTAGCCCATGAACTTGCCGTTGCCGTACAGCGGGATCCCGTGGCCCTTCGGTCCTGGTCGCGCTGTCTCGCTGCCCGCGCAACGGGACGGCGGCTGTTGCACGGCTCATGTGTTCATCGGCTCCGCTCAGTTCAGCCGAAGCGTCCGGTGATGTAGCCCTCGGTTCGCTTGTCGGCGGGGTTGCTGAAGATCCGTGCGGTGGAGTCGAACTCGACGAGGCGCCCGTGCCGCACGCCCTTGTCGTCGACCTCGGCGGTGAAGAAGGCGGTGCGCTCGGACACCCGGGCCGCCTGCTGCATGTTGTGGGTGACGATCACGATCGTGTAGTCCCTGGACAGGACCTGCATGAGGTCCTCGATCTTGGTGGTGGCGATCGGGTCGAGGGCGGAGCAGGGCTCGTCCATCAGGATCACGTCGGGCTTGACCGCGATGGCGCGGGCGATGCACAGGCGCTGCTGCTGGCCGCCGGACAGGGCCAGGGCGTTCTGCTTGAGCTTGTCCTTGACCTCGTCCCACAGGGCCGCCCGGTGCAGCGCCTCCTCCACCACCTCGTCCAGGCCCCGGCGCTGCCCGTTGACGCGGGGGCCGTAGGCGATGTTGTCGTAGATGGACTTGGGGAACGGGTTGGGCTTCTGGAAGACCATCCCGATCCGGCGCCGGACCTCGATCGGATCGACGGACTCGCCGTAGAGGTCCTCGGTGTAGTAGGTGATCTTGCCGGCGATGCGGGCGTCCAGGATGAGGTCGTTCATCCGGTTGAGGCAGCGCAGCACCGTGCTCTTGCCGCAGCCGGACGGGCCGATCAGCGCGGTGATCTCGCGGGGCGCGATGCGCATGTTCACGCCGCGCACCGCCTCGTAGTCGCCGTAGAAGACCGACAGGTCCTTCAGCGTGAAGACGGGGTCGAAGATCTCGGGCGGCGGTTCAGAGGGAGCCATGTTCCTCGCTCCGGTCGTCATATCGGAGGTCATGTACGGGTTCACCACCGCTTCTGCGAGCGATTGCGGACGAAGATGGCGATGGAGTTCATCGCGATGATGACGATCAGCAGCAGCACGATCGCCGCCGAGGACAGGTCGTGGAACTCGGTACGGGACTGGCTGATCCAGCCGTAGATCTGGATCGGCAGCACGGTGTAGCCGCTGAGCAGGCCGTCAGGGGTGTAGGCCACGTAGGTCAGGCCGCCGAGCAGCAGCAGCGGGGCCGCCTCGCCGGCCGCCCTGGACAGCGCCAGGATGGAGCCGGTGGCCATGCCCGGCACCGCCGAGGGCAGCACCTGCCGCCAGACGGTCTGCCACTTGGTGGCGCCCAGCCCGTAGGAGGCGTTGCGGATCTCACCCGGCACCGCCCGGATCGCCTCGCGCGAAGCGATGATCACGATCGGCAGCACGAGCAGCGACAGCGTGATGGATGCCGTGACGATGGTCGTGCCCAGACCGAAACCTCGGGCGACGATGCCCAGGCCGAGGATGCCGTAGACGATGGACGGGATGGCGGCCAGGTTGGCGATGTTGAGCTCGATCAGCCGGTTGTACCAGCGGCGGTGGTCGGCGTACTCCTCCAGGTAGATCGCGCCGAGGACGCCCACCGGCAGGCAGATCACCGCGGTCAGCCCGATCACCCACAGGCTGCCGAACAGCGCGGACTTGGCGCCCGCCCGCTCGGGTCGCCGGATGGACGGGAAGTTCTCCCACAACCTCGCATCCAGCCGCGACCAGCCCTTGTAGACGACGTAGACCAGCAGCGTCACCAGGAACGCCACCGCGACGGCCAGGCACAACCGCAGCAGCATCTTGAAGGCGATGTCGCCCCAGGGGACGCGCCGGCGGACGAGCAGTCGCTCCTGGGTGACGGTCATTCGTACACCTCCCGGAAGCGGCGCACCAGGCGGGCGCTGATGAAGTTCATCGCGAACGTGATGAGGAACAGCAGGGCACCGACGGCGAAGATGGTCTTGTAGTCCAGCGAGGCCGTCGGCAGGTCACCCGAGCCGGCCTGGGCGATGAAGCCGGTCATCGTCTGCATGGCGTCGAGCGGGTTGAACGACAGCGCCGGCTTGTTGCCCGACGCGATCGCCACGATCATGGTCTCGCCGATCGCGCGGGAGATGGCCAGCACGAACGAGGCCACCACGCCCGACAGCGCGGCCGGCAGCACCACGCGCACGGCCACCAGCCTGGTCGACGACCCCAGCGCGTAGGCGCCGTCGCGCAGGCCGCGGGGCACCGCCGACATGGCGTCCTCCGACAGCGACGCCACGGTCGGCACGATCATGACGCCCATCACCAGGCCCGCGGAAAGGGCGTTGAAGATGTCGGGCTGCAGGCCGGCCGGCAGGTAGGCCTGCAGGGCGGGGGTGACGAAACGCAGGGCGAAGAAGCCGTACACGACGGTCGGGACGCCCGCGAGCACCTCCAGGACCGGCTTGAAGATCTTGCGGGTGCGGGCGTGGGCGTACTCGCTCAGATACAGCGCGGCGCCCAGGCCGAGCGGGATCGCCACCACGATGGCGATCACGGTGATCAGAAACGTCGCGGCGATCAGCGGCAGCACGCCGTAGGCGGGCGGCTCGAACAGCGGCGCCCACTGCGTGCTGGTGAAGAACTCCGCGACGCTCACCGCCTCGAAGAACTCGACCGTGGGCGGCACCAGCGAAACCACGATGCCCGCCGTCGTGGCCACCGACACCAGCGCGGCGGCCACCAGCACGACCTGGACCGTGCGTTCCCCGTAGCGCGAGCGCGCCCTCCCCAGCGGCCCCTTCGGAGCGGCCGGGGAGGACGCGGTGCCGGTCGGGCTCATCCGCCGGCCTGGGCCTTCAGCTTGTCCAGAGCGGCCTTCAGCTCCGTCTCCTGCTGGGCGTTCAGCGGGATGAACTTGGCGTCCTCGGCGATCTGCTTGTGGTTGGCCACGTAGTACTCGACGAAGGCGAGCACCTCGGGCCGCTTCAGCGACTCGGCCTTGGGGTAGATGAACAGCGGCCGCGACAGCGGCTTGTAGGTGCCGTCCTGCGCCGCCTGCACGCTCGGGCCGACGCAGCCGTCGCCACCGTCGACCTGCACGGCCTTGAGCTTGTCGGCGTTCTCCTCGAAGTAGGAGAAGCCGAAGTAGCCCAGCCCGCCCTTGGAGCCGGCCACGCCCTGGACGGTGACGTTGTCGTCCTCGCTGGGGCTGTAGTCGGTGCGGCTCTTGCCCTCCTCACCGTTGATGACGTCGGTGAAGTAGTCGAAGGTGCCCGAGTCGGTGCCCGCGCCGAAGAGCTTGAGCGGCTCGTTCGGGAACTTGGAGTCGATCTGGTTCCAGTTGTTCACCTTCGAGCCGGGCTCCCACATCTTCTTCAGCTGGTCGACGGTCAGGCAGGTGGCCCAGGTGTTGTCCTTGTGCACCACGACGGTCAGCGCGTCGTTGGCCACCGAGAACTCCTCATAGGCGATGTTCTTGGCCTGGCAGGCCGCCTTCTCCTCGTCCTTGATCGGGCGTGAGGCGTTGGAGATGTCGGTCTCGCCGTTGCAGAACTTCTCGAAACCGCCGCCGGTGCCGGAGGTGCCGACCGTGACACGTACCTTGGCCTGCTGCTCGGCGAACAACTCGGCCGCCGCTGTGGACAAGGGCGCCACCGTGGACGAGCCATCGACCTTCACATCGCCGGCCAGCTCCTTCGCCGCCGTGGCGCCGCCGGTCGCCTCGCCACCGGTGGCCGTGCCCGGGTTCTGGTTGTTGCCGCCGCAGGCCGCCAGCGCGACAGCGCACACCGCCACCGCAAGCAAGGCACGCGCCATCCGCACTCGATCTTTCACGATCTATCCCTTTTCCTCGGATAAAGGCCCGGCCCCGACCAGGCTCCCGTCACCCATGCATAGAAGTCCGCCTATGTGAACAACCGGCAAACACCGGCTGATCGGCCGATAAATTCATCGATCGACATCAATGCATTGCTCGCACGCGACAGCGCCGGCACGCCGATCCGGGGATGCCGAGGCGCTGCTCATCGAGTGCGCTTCGCGGTGCGGGGCCAAGGGGCCGCGTCGCCGAGGTCGCGGCAGGGGCGGCGCGCCGTTCAGCGTGGTGCGCGGCCCGGATCTTGACGGGCGTCGTCCTTGGCCGTGCAGCACCCGTCCGAGCAGCCGTCGGCGGTGCCGGTCCCGGCGAGGGAGCCTAGTGCGGGCGGGGCGCAGCAGGCGTCTCCGCGCCATGCCTCGCGGCCCTCCTTGACGGCGACGGCGGCGATGACCAGGGCGGCGATCGGGTCGGCCCAGGACCAGCCGAACAGGCTGTTGAGTGCCAGCCCGACCAGCAGGACGGCCGACAGGTAGGTGCACAGCAGCGTCTGCTTGGAGTCGGCCACCGCCGAGGCCGAGCCGAGCTCCCGGCCGGCGCGGCGCTGGGCGTACGACAGGAACGGCATGACGACCAGGGACAGGGCCGCCAGGATCAGGCCGGGGGTCGAGGGTTCGGCCTCCCCGGCGCCGAGCAGGGCGCGGACGGCGTCGAAGGTGACGTACGCGGCCAGGGCGAAGAAGGAGATCGCGATGACGCGCAGCGCGGTCTTCTCGCGGCGCTCGTGGTCGGCGGCGGAGAACTGCCAGGCCACCGCCGCGGCCGAGGCGACCTCGACGATGGAGTCGAGGCCGAACCCGATCAACGCCGCGGACGAGGCGATGGAGCCCGCGGTGATGGCGACGGCCGCCTCGATGACGTTGTAGGTGATGGTGGCGGCGACCAGGAGCCGGATACGGCGCCGCAGCAGAGCCCGGCGGACCGCGGACAGGTCCAGGGATGTCATGGTGCCGCCTCCCCCGCCAGGGGTTCGATGCGATCGTCGCTCGCCGGGCCCGACGCGGGGCAGAGCGTCACCGCACGACCGGTGGCCGCCAGGAGTTGCTCGGCGGAGGCGAGCAGGTCCATCAGTTCGGGACGGGTGAGGGAGTAGAACGACTGGCGGCCTTCGGCGCGGTAGGCGACCAGGTCGCAGTCGCGCAGGCACGCCAGGTGTTTCGAGACCGTGGACTGCGCGAGACCGAGCTCCGCGGTGAGGTCGACCACGCGTGCCTCGCCCCGGGCCAAGCGCTGCACGATGCGGAGCCGGGTCTCGTCGGCCAGGGAGTGGAACAACGCCGCCGCCGGCGTGATCCCGGCTGCGATGTCGGCGGTCACGCAACGGCCGACCATCTCATCAATCGCCATATGGCGATGATATCCCCAATTGGGCATGTGATGGCAACATGCGCCTTCTTGGCCCGGGTCACCAGCCGAGTTCGTCGCAGCCCCGGTGGTCGGCCGGCTCGACCTGCAAGGTGGCGTGGGCGATGTGGTGGCGGCTGCTGAGCAGGTCGCGGGCCTGGTCCAGGACGGCGTGGTTGTCGCTCTGGTCGGCGGTGACGAGGTGGGCGGTGGCGACGTTCATGCCGGAGGTCAGCGTCCACAGGTGCAGGTCGTGCACGTCGCGTACGCCCTCGATCGCGGCCAGGTCGGCGGCGACGGCGGCGGCGTCGATGCCTTCGGGGACGTGCTGGCCGAGCACGGCGAAGACCTGCCGGCCGAGCGACACGGCGCGTACGGCGACGAAGACGCCGATGATCAGGGCGATGAGGGTGTCCCAGTACGCCTGCCCGGTCGCGGCCACCAGCCAGCCGGCGACGATGACGCCCACCGAGCCGGCCGTGTCGGCGACGACCTCCAGGTAGGCGCCCTTGACGTTGAGGCTCTCGCTCGCCCCGGCACGCAGCAGGAGCAGCGCGACGAGGTTGACGGCCAGGCCGATGGCACCGACGACGAGCATCGGCCCGGAGGAGACCTCGGCGGGACCGCCGAGGCGCCCGATGGCCTCGATGACGACGTACAGGGAGACACCGAGCATCAGCACGACGGCGAGCAGGGAGGCGAACACCTCGGCGCGGTAGGAGCCGTAGCTGCGCCGGCCGGTGGTGTCGGGGCGGGTGGCGATCCGGGTGGCGACCAGCGCGGCGCCGAGGGTGACGACGTCGGCGGCCATGTGCCCGGCGTCCGACAGCAGCGCCAGCGAGCCCGAGATGAGCCCGAAGGCGAGCTCGACGACGAAGAACGCGCCGATCAGCGCGAAGGAGACCGCCAGCCGCCAGCGGTGGCGGGCGCCCGCGTGCCCATGACCGTGCCCATGACCGTGCCCGGCACCCATCACGAGCTCCCGTCGCGCTCGGGGTGGATGGCGTCGGTGTGCTCGGTGTGCGCGAGCGCCAGGTCGAGCAGCATCCGCACGTGCGGGTCCGCCAGCCGGTAGTACGCCATCCGCCCGGAACGGCGGGCGGCCACGATGCGATGCGCGCGCAGCAGCCGCAGGGCGTGGGAGACGGCCGATTCGCTCTGACCGGTCACCGCCGCCAGGTCGCACACGCACAGCTCGCCGTCCAGCAGGGCGACCAGGAGCCGCAGCCGGTTGGGGTCCGACAGCAGGCCGAAGACGTCGGCGGTGTCGGTCAGGTCCTCGGCGGCGGGCATCCGCTCGCGCACGGCGACCACTCGATCGGCGTCGACCACCTTGACGCTGCAACCGTCGATCGCCAACGCACCAACATCTGAAGATCTCTTCATATGAGCAAGATAGAGGATGGTCGAGCGAGCCTGTCAAGGGCGGCTCGCGTCAGCGGCGGAGGAAACGACCGCGGATGTCACGCAGCGCGAGCGCCAGCTGGTCCACCTCGCCGGCAGAGGTGAACAGGGCCGGCGTGACCCGCACGGCGCCACCGCCCGTCATTCCGGTACGGCTGACGGTGAAGACGCGGTGCCTGGTCATGAGGTGGTCGGCGATGGCGAGGTTGTCGGCCTCGGTGGTCCGGCCGTCCAGCCGGAAGGCGGTGATGGCGCCGTACATGTCCGGCTCGTCCGGCGTGAGGATCCGGAAGCCGCCCAGCTCGCGCGCCTGCCCCACCCAGCGGTCCCGCAGGTAGCGCAGCCGGGCCTGTTTGACCTTCGCTCCCAGCGTCCCGTGGAAGTCCAGAGCGGCGTCCACGGTCAGGAACGGGGCGACGTTCGTGGTGCCGGAGTGCACGCGGGAGCGGATGTCGGAGGCCGGATATGTCTCGTCGGCGTAGAGGGGATCGATGTCGGCCAGGCGGCCGTCGCGGATGTAGAGGAAGCCGGCGCCCAGGGGCACGCCCATCCACTTGTGCAAGGAGAAGATCGCGAAGTCCGCGTCGAGATCGGCGAGGGTGAAGTCGAGCTGGCCCCAGGAGTGAGCGGCGTCCACGATCACGTCGACGCCCCGGCGGCGGGCCATGGCGACGATCTCGCGGACCGGCGTGACCAGGCCGGTCCGGTTGTTCATGTGGCTGAGCAGCAGCAGCCGCACCTTCGGATGCCGCCGCAGCGCGCGCTCGTAGGTGTCGAGCACCGCCTGGCGGGTGGCGGGTTCGGGGATGACGACGCACTCGACGGACGCCTCTGCGGGCTTGGAGCCAGTTCATGGCGTATTGAGCGCCGTGGTAGTCGAGGTCGGCGTACATGACGGCGTCGCCGGCGCGCAGGCGGCGGTAGCCGGAGATGAGGTTCTGCAGGGCCTCGGTGCCGCCCCTGGTCAGCGCGATCTCGTTCCGGGTGGCCCCGAGCAGGGCGGCGATTCGCTCGCGGACCTTGTCGGCGCCCGGCTTGTAGACGGTACGCAGCAGGTGCGAGCTGCGCTCGTTGAGGTGGTCGACGTTACGGTGGTACGCCCGCCGTACCGGGTCCGGCATGATCCCGTAGTAGCCGTTCTCCAGGTTGACGAAGTCGGGGCTCACCTGGAACTGCCTGGCGACCGTGCTCCAGAAGCGCTCGTCCCGGGCCAGCCGCTCGGGGGCGACGCCCTGCGGAACGGCGAACGCCCCGGCCTCGGCGGGACGGGCCACGGCACCGGCGGCCGGCGCGCCGAGCCCGGCGACGATCCGGCGCCTGGAGACGGCCATTTGAACACTCCCCCTGAGATCGACGGGCACGGGGGCAAGTGTGGCCGATATTCTCGTACGGGCCCGACATTTCCCCGCGCCGGCCCGAATGCCGGGACCTGGCTTTACCGGAACCTTTGCCTTCGCCGGGCGCATCCACCCACCGGGTGGACCTGATTTGCGGCGATTCTGCTGGTGGGGATGGCAACGGCTCGCCAAAGACCCGACAACCGTGACGGGTAGGTCGTCTGTATGGTCGAGCGCAGTTTGGAATTGCGCCGGCACCGGCACCTATAACTACCCGTGCCAATTCGCGGCACCCAGCTTGGGCGAGAACGTGCCGCTGAGCGCGCCGGGCAGCGAATTGGCCACTTGGGCGAGGAGCACGGCGAAGCAGCCGGCGACCACCGTGGCGGTGCAGCCCTGCTTGCGCGCAGCGGTCTGGGTCATTGCGGATTTCTTCCTCGTCGGTGGGCAGGGCGGTCGGTTCCGACCGCTCGGAGTCGGCCCCCCGATGTGAGCCGGCGCCGGCGGGCACGTCCCCTCGGGGGTCGACCTCGACCGTGCCGATCGGTTCCCTGCCGGCACCCGACGCTTCCGTAGTGTCATCGCGATCGCAGAGCTCGACCACGTCGCGCGCCGCTGGCCCCCCGCGAGGCACCGGGATGTCGGGCACGCCGAGATGCTGGACGTCCGCACCGAGAAGCTGGTTCGGCACGATCGGGCGCCACTGACCCGCGCAGGAAACGGCACGACCCGCCCTGGTGCGGGGCGCACACATGCCGGACCCCGGAAAACCGGGCTCGTGACACATATCAGTCGGATCCCGCAAAACATACGGTCACCGGCAAGTACCTCACTCAGGAGTCAACCATGAATGCACTCCTCAGCCGCGCCCTGACCGCGCTCCTCCTCGCCCTCGCCCTCATCGCCGCACCGGCCGTCTCCCAGGCGGCCACCCTCACCAGAGTCACCGGCTTCGGCTCGAACCCCGGCGCACTCAACATGTGGGCCTACGTCCCCGACAACCTCCCGCCCCGCTCCCCCGCCGTCGTGGCCCTGCACGGCTGCACCCAGAACGCCAACGCCTACTACGCCAACTCGGGCTGGCGGAAGTTCGCCGACCAGCACGCCTTCGCCCTGATCTTCCCGGAGGCGACGACAGCTCCCACGAACTGCTTCCAGTGGTTCCAGGAGGGCGACATCAGACGCGGCCAGGGCGAGGCGCTGTCCATCGCCCAGATGGTGACGCACGCGACCTCGGCCTACAACCTGGACCCGGCCCGAATCTCCATCACCGGCCTGTCGGCGGGCGGCGCAATGACCGCCGTCATGATCGCCACGTACCCCGACCTCTTCCACGCCGCCTCGATCGTCGCCGGTCTCCCCTACCGCTGCTCGCCGCCCGCCTCCACCACCACCTGCATGCTCGGCCCGGTGGCCAAGACGCCGGCCGACTGGGGCTCATCGGTCCGCGCGGCCCACCCCGGCTACACCGGCCCCCGGCCCAAGGTGGCGATCTGGCACGGCCAGGCCGACTACACGGTCAACAAGGCCAACGGCGACGAGCTGCGCGACCAGTTCACCAACGTCCTCGGGCTCTCCCAGACCCCGGCCTCGACCACGGGCCTGCCCGGCGGCACCACCCTGGAGACGTACGGCGCGGACGCGCTGCGCTACTACAAGATCTCCGGAATGGGCCACGGCACCCCGGTGGACCCCGGCAACGCGGCCGACCAGTGCGGCACGGCGGGCGCGTACTTCCTGGACACCATCTGCTCGGCGTACCACGACACCCGCTTCTTCGGCCTCGCCACCGGCACCCCGAATCCGACGGCCACCCCCACGCCACCGGGGCATTGCTTCACCGCCAGCAACTACGCCCACACCCAGGCGGGCCGCGCCCACCAATCCGCGGGCTACGCCTACGCCAACGGCTCCAACCAGCCGATGGGCCTGTGGAACACGTTCGTGATCACCACGCTCAAGCAGACCGGGCCGGCCTATTTCGAGGTGTCCTCCTGCTGACCGGAAGCGATTCCGGACCGTGGATCACGGTTTCCGATCTGTGGGACCCTGGAATGGCGCGTGGATGCAGGTCCAGGAAGCCGTAGGAGCACGGCCCGAAGAAGGAAACGACACCGCCATGGACGTCATGAAGCAGGCCGGGGCCCTCAAGGAGCGGCTGGTCGACTTCGCTCTGTCACCCCGGTTCGCCCGCGAGCTCGACGAAGCCTTCGAGCGGAGCCATCCCGACGTCCTCGCCGACAGCGAGGTGGCCACGAGCATGATCGTCGACCACTTCGTCCTGCAGCAGCGGCTGGCCTCCGGTGACACGGTCATCGACCGCTTCCTGCGGGCTCACCCCGGTCTGAGCCCGCAGGAGCGGGAGATGCTCCTCGGCTGGAAGGACGTGGTCGAAGGCGTCTTCGAGGTCAAGGAGAAGGACCAGGACGCCGTGATCCTGTTCAACCTCGTGGACGAGCTCACCTATCGTGCCCGGTCCAACATGGGCGAGTCCGCCTTCCGTACGGTGGGCAAGGGCATGTTCCTCATCTGCCGCCTGGTGCCGCTCGGCGCGGACTGGCTGGTCAGCGCGCACATCAGCCTCTTCCCCGCCGAGGCTCGTGACGAGCTGCTCATCCAGGCCGCGGAGGTCGCCCTGCGCAACCCCGAGCTGGTCTTCCGCAACCCGGACAAGCTCGCCGCCGCCCGCCGGATGCTCGCCGAGCAGCGAGAAGTCTTCATCGAGATGTACGGCGCCGAATACATCGTGGTCCCGGGAGAGGAGGTGCCCTCGCAATATGACGCCTTCATGCGAGCGTGCATGGACCGGGCCCAGCCCGGCAACACCTTTCCTTCACCCAGCCTCACCTACTCCGACGAGATGCCGGACGCCGAAACGGTGGCCATCCACTTCGACCCGGAAACAGGCATCAGCTTCTACCTCGACTTCGGCCTGCTCCAGGAGCTCTTCGCCGCCCCGAGCCTGATCAACCGGCGCCGCTACCGCGAGACCCTGACGTCCTATCTGCGCGGCGACGACATCTCCCCCGCGGCCATCAGGCTGCTGGCCGACCCCGACCCGGACAACGCCGGCGTGGTCTTCGGCAAGCTCCTCAAGAAGAAGAACTTCTCCTGGCCCGAGCACGGGGAGTCACTGCTGCGCCGGTACAAGGCCCGCCACTTCGAGACCCCCCGGCTGCCCACCACCATCCCGGTCAGCGAGACGATGGCCGAGCTCCTGCGCAGCTTTCCGCCTGACGGGCCATCGGAGCCGTGACCCCTCCGCGGGACCACCGGTCACCCGCGCCGATGCCGCCACGGCCGGCGGTCAGGCGTCCCAGGTGACCGGGAGGCTCTTGACGCCGTAGATGTCGGCGGTCTCCGGGCGCAGGGCGACCTCTTCGGCGGGTACGGCCAGGCGCAGCGT
>NZ_JBFANM010000159.1:0-11465 GCF_040674815.1 Nonomuraea sp. NPDC049709 | reverse complement strand
AGACACGGTCAGCTCGCGGTGATCGACCTGCTCTTCATCGCCACGGCCCAATCCGCCTTCGAACGGGCCGGCGAAACCATGCTGGCCGTACGGAAGGCCGTGGCGCCGCGCAAGGACGCGACGTGATGGGCCGCTCCGCCGGTCACGCCCGGCCGGACAGCGAGGCGGCCCAGGTGCTGGACGCCCTTGGCCGGACCAGCCGGGAGAGTACGGCCCTCACGCCATGGTGACGGGGCCGCCGTGTCGAACCTCACCCCAGGAGGCGCGGCGCGGCAGACGCTCGGACCAACCGTATCGAGCAGCGTAGAAAGCAAGGTGCTGTGATCCCTGTACGATTCTCGGTGCTCGGCCCACTGTCGGTGGTCCGCCACGGGACGAAGGTAGCGGTCCCAGGCGGCAAGACCCGGACCTTGCTCGCGGCGCTCCTGCTCCGGCCCAACCAGGCCGTCTCGTCCGACCGGCTCGCCGAACGGTTGTGGGGTCAGGACCTGCCGCGCGATCCGCGCCGGGTCCTGCAGACCAACATCGTGCGCCTCCGGCAGTCCTTGGACCTGACCGACTCGATCCTCACCGAGGCGGGTGGCTACGTCGCCCGCCTGGAGCCGGGCCAACTGGATCTGCTGGAATTCCAGCACCTGATCCAGGCGGCCGCCGGCGCGGCGAACCCGGTGCTGGAGCGGCGTCTCCTCCACGAGGCTCTCGCCTTGTGGCGCGGGCCTGTATGCGCCGACGTCGAATCGGACGTACTCCACCAGACCGACGTCCCCCCTGTCATCGAGCAACGCCTGCGAACCATCGAGCGTCGCCTGGACATCGACGCCCACCTGGGGCGGAGCGCCGCGCTCGTGCCGGAGCTGCGGGCCCTGACCGCCGAGCACCCTCTGCGGCAGCGGTTCTGGGCCCAGCTCATGACCGCCCTCTACCGGAGCGGTCGGCAGGCCGACGCGCTCGACGCGTACCGCACCGTTTCCCGCCTCCTCAAGGAGGAGCTCGGCATCGAGCCCGACGCCGAGCTGCGCGAACTCCACCAGGACATACTCACCCAGCAGCACGAGCCGCCGGAGCGCTCCCCGCTGCATGGCCAGGAGGATGACGACGTCACCATGTTCGAGACGAGGTCGGCGGCAGGAGAGACAGCCGTCGCCCTGCCGTCAGCGGCGCGGGACGACACCCCGGCGACCCCGGAGCCCGCGTTCGGCGCGTTGATCCGCACCTGGCGGGAGCGGGCGCTGCTGACGCAGGATCAGCTGGCGGCGCGAGCGGGGCTCAATGTCCGCACCGTCCGCCGGTTGGAGGCGGGCGAGCTGCGCCGGCCGCGCAGCACTACGGTACGGAAGCTCGCCGAGGCGCTGGGCCGGGACGCCACGGAGTTGTCGATCATCATGCGGACCACCGGCGAGGCACCGGGCAGCCCTCTTCCGGCGCGAGCGACGCCGCGGCAGTTGCCCACCGATGTGCCGGCGTTCGCCGGCCGGGAGGGGGAGCTGGCCGTCCTGGACCGCATCGGTGACGCGGACACGGTGGCGATCGCCGTCATCGACGGCATGGCCGGGGCCGGCAAGACCGCGCTGGCCGTACGTGCCGGGCACCTGCTGGCTTCCCGTTTCCCCGACGGCGACCTGTTCGTTGATCTGCACGGTTTCACGCGCGGGACGGCTCCGGCGAACCCCGCGGACACGCTCGCCCACCTGCTGGGCGTGCTGGGCGTGCCCGGGGCGACGATTCCACGGCATGTCGACGACCGGGCCGCCCTGTACCGCAGCGTGCTGGCCGGCCGGAGGATGCTGATCGTGCTGGACAACGCCGCGAACGAGGCCCAGGTACGGCCGCTGCTGCCCGGGGCGGGAAGCTGTCTCGTCCTGATCACGAGCCGGTGCCGGCTGGTCAGCCTGGACGACGCGTGGACGGTGTCGGTGGACGGTGTCGGTGGACGTCCTGCCGCCGGCGGACGCGATCGCGCTGTTCACCGAAACCGTCGGGAAGCAGCGGGTCGCGGGCACGGCGTCGGAGGTGCCGGCCGAGGTGGTGTGGCGGTGCGGGCTGCTGCCGCTGGCGATCCGGCTGGCGGCGGATCGGCTGAAGGCCCATCCGGCGTGGAGCGTGCGCCATCTGCTGGAGCGACTGGAGCGTCCCGGGGACCGGCTGGGCGAACTGCATGCCGGTCAGCGCAGCGTCAGCGGCGCGTTCGACCTGTCGTACCGGGCGCTCACCGCAGCGGAGCGACGCGCGTACCGGCTGCTGGGGCTGCACGCCGGGACGGACATCACCCCCGATGACGCCGCCGCTCTGCTGGCCACCGGCGTCAGGGACGCCTCGGTGCTGCTGGATCGGTTGCAGGGGGTTCACCTGCTGCAGGAGCCGGCTCCCGGCCGCTACCGCTTCCACGACCTGGTCCGCGCCCATGCCGCCGAGGTGGCCGCCGGGGCGGAACCGGAGCCCGATCGGCGCGCCGCACCGGCCCGGCTGCTGGGCCCCGCTTCGGACCTCGATCCACCCGGCGACCCGGGCTGGCGGGCCGTGGACTCGAGCTTGCTCAGGAAACCCCTGGCGGGCCCGGCCGCTGGTCTTGCGACGGGCGTCGCCGGCGGGCCGGAGGAACAAGACGATCGCGACCAGTGAGCGCCTGGGCACGCTCGGATCTCACATGGCCGAGCTCGATGCCCTCGCGTGCTCCTGACGGCATGAACTGTTCTCCCGCAGCCGCCGGCCTGGATCAGGAGGAAACTATGCCACGGAATTTCGCACGTGCGGCGACTCCGGCGATCAGGCGCGGGTGGTCGGCGCGTGGTCGGGCACGAGCGGGATGCCGGGGCGGCCGGGCCGCTGCTCGGCGGCATGGTGGTCGATGTCGCGGGGTGGCGCTGGGGCGGTGCCTGGTCGCCTGGACGTGGCCGCGCTGCCCGGGTGCTGCTGGATCCGGCACCCTGAGGCTGACCCTGGCCGAGCGCGCCACACCGGCCAACGGCGGCGAGCTCGGCCAGGACCGCGACCTCAGGCGTAGAGGAACCAGAACGAGTTCTCGTAGGAGCACCGGAAGGAGGTCCACCAGCCCCACTGGATGCCGAGGTTGCCACCGTTGTAGCAGTCGGCCTGCAGGTAGTAGGCGTACCGGATGCTGTCGGCCTGCGCGGGCGCGGCGGTCATGGACAGGAGCACGCCGGTGGCCAGAGCGGCGGAGACGAGTAAGGCCCGTACCTTGCGCATCCAATTCCTCCCAGGAAGGTATGTGAGCAGTGCTCTCACTGTCGCATCCGCGCTCCCGCGCCGAACAGCTCCACGGCCTTCCCTCGGGTGGGAGAGGGCCTGACCAGGGGCGATGGAAGGACGGCGGACGAAGAGCCTGAAACGTTCATCCCGTACGCCAGAGATCCATGTGCCATGGCCGCGGCCCCTGACGAATCGTCCCGGGCTCGATGGAGCCGGCGATCAGGAACCCGGCCGGTCGCCGTCGATCGCCGAGCGCAGGACGCCGACCACGGTGGCGAGTTCGGTCAGCAGGCCCGACACGGTGGTGCGGTCGCCGCCGTTGATCGACACCATCCGCAGCTCCTCCGGTTTGGGCAGCTGCGCCAGGATCTCGGGCAGCTGGCCGATCAGCTTGGCCTGCAGGCTGGCCGGCGTCTGCTCGTTGTCGATGTCGGCCCGCAGGCGCGCGCGCTCCACGTCGAGCAGCGCCCGCTCGTGGTCGGCGAGGGTACGGGAGTGCGCCAGCGCCAGCTCGCCGTCGAGCTCCAGGCGCTTGAGCTCCTGCTCCCGCTCGATCCTGAGCCTGCCGGTCTCGGCCTCCTCGGCGTGCCGTTCGCGCTCCATCCGCAGCGCGTGCCGGGTCGTCTCGGTCTCCAGCTCGGCCACGGCCCGGGAGTCGTCGTGCCGGCGCTGCGTGCGCCGCAGCTGCTCGGCGACCTCGGTGTCGAACTGCCACGCCTCGTTGCGGGACCGCAGCTCGGCGAGCTCCCGCTCGTACTCCAGGCGCTGGGTCTCCTTGAGCCGCTCGGCCGCCATCTCGCGCTGCGCGATCGCCTCCTCGGACCGGAGCTCGGCCAGCCGGGCGATCTGCCCCTGCTCGGCCCGGTACGGCTTCTGCAGGTTCTCCCAGAGCCGGGACGAGCTGACGACCGCCTCCTTGATCTGAACGGTGACGATGCGCAGGCCGAGCCCCTGGTCGCTGTTGTCCTCGCCCTCGGCCACCGCGCGCAGCCGGGCGGTCAGCTCCTCGATGATGGGCTGCTTGTCGCTGAGCACGTCACGGACGCCCATGGTGGCGACCTTGTCCTTGATGGCCGCCTCCGCCTGCTCCCGCAGCTGGAGGTTGACCAGCCGCATCGGGTCCTCCGGATCGCCGAAGTCCAGCTTGCGGTACGCGGTGGGGAAGGCGTCGATGATCCACTGCACGTAACCCTGCACCAGGACGCCCTGCAGCTCCTGGCAGACGCAGTACGCGTTGATCAGGATGGTCTGGGTGGCCCCCGGCACCACGAGGAACGAGTCGGTGGCCGGGTTGAAGCGGAACGACACGCCCAGCCCGATGTGCAGCGGCTCCGCCTTGCCCCGCCGGGTGTGCACCACGAAGGCGTTCGGCGGCACCAGCACGTTCTTCCACCGCCAGAAGCCGGTGATCCGTACGTCCACCGCCCCCGGCGTCGCCTTCTCCGGCACCGCCGGGGCGAGCGCGCGCTCCCGCTTGGCCAGCGGCCCCGCCACGGGCGGCGGCGCACCGGGGCCGGGCGCCGGAGCGGAGGTGGGAGCGCTGCGGCGCGCCCGGAGATCGTCCTCCAGCACCGCCTGCTGCGCGACGACCTGCTCCAGATAGGGGTTGCCCTTGCCAGTGGTGCTCATCGGCCCCTCCGCCCGCACGATTGCCGACGAGTCTCGCCTACACCGCCGAAACGCCGCAACCAGTATGCGGGCCCGGCTGTCCGGACACCCTCACGACCGCCCTGCGAGCAGCTTCAGCACGTCCGTCTCCCGGGCGGTGAGCGTGTCGAGCCCGGCCGACCCCGCTCCGCGCCGGCACGCAGGGCCGCGGCGACGTACTCGTCCTCGTCGAACGTCGTCAGCACGATGACCTTGCTGTCCGGGTCCGGGTTGTCGAGGCGGAGGCGTACGAGCTGCTCGACCGGGCCGTCCAGGCCGGGCTGCTGGAGGAGCGGGGCGGACGGCTCGCGTTCGGGCACGGCCTGGTGCGCGAGGCGCTGCTCCAGGACCTGCCCCCACCGCGCGGGGCCGCCGTCCACCGGGACGTGGCCGCCGCGCCGGCGGTCCGTCCGGGGACCGACGTGACGCTCATCGCGCACCACGCGGCCCAGGCGGGACCGGCGGCGTACGGGGAGGCGGTGCGCTGGTCGGTGGCCGCCGCCGAGCAGGCCGGGCCGCGCCGCGCGTACGCGGAGGAGGCCACCTGGCCGGGCCACGCGGTCGCCGCGCGCGACGCGTCCGGCGGCGACCCGGCCGAGCACGTCGAGCTGCGGCAGGTGCGGGCGCTGCAGCGACCCGGCCGGGGCCGGGCGAGCCATTCGTGGACCACGCCGGCGTGCGGCGTGAACGGCTCGCCTCCGGCCGGGGGAAATTCGTTGGACATCGCGTACGCCCCCGGCGATCGTGGGCGGCATGCGACAGGAGATCTGGGACGCCGATATGGCCCGGCAATACGACACTCCCGGGGCCGGCATGTTCGCGCCCGAGGTCCTGACGCCGACCGTGGACCGGCTCGCCGGGCTCGCGGGCGGCGGGCGCGCGCTGGAGTTCGCCGTCGGGACCGGCCGGGTGGCGGTGCCGCTGGCCGAGCGGGGGGTGCCCGTCACCGGGATCGAGCTGTCCCGGCCGATGATCGACCAGCTGCGGACCAAGGTGGACGAGGCGACGATCCCCGTGGTCGTCGGCGACATGGCGACCGCCACGGCGCCGGGGGAGTACACGCTGGTCTACCTCGTCTACAACACGATCTCCAACCTGCTGACCCAGGCCGAGCAGGTGGCGTGCTTCCGCAACGCCGCCCGCCATCTCGGGCCCGGGGGCCGGTTCGTGATCGAGCTGTGGGTGCCGGAGCTGCGCAAGCTCCCGCCCGGCCAGGAGGCGACGGTGTGGCTGTGCGAGCCCGGCTACATCGGCCTGGACACCTACGACGTGCTGCACCAGCTCGTCGTGTCGCACCACTTCAGGTTCGACGAGAGCGGGCAGGCCCGGCTGTCCCGCGGCCCGCACCGCTACGTCTGGCCGGCCGAGCTCGACCTCATGGCGCTACTGGCCGGGTTCGAGCTGGAGAGCAGGCACGCCGACTGGTCGGGAGCCGAGTTCACCGCCGAGTCGCGCTCGCACGTGTCCGTCTACCGCATCCCGCCGGTCTCCTGAGGTCGATCCGGCGGCCTCCCGTTCGTGTAGGGGGTGACAGACCCTACTGATCGGGAGAAGTGAGGTACGACATGGGCAAGATCGTCGCGATCGAGCACCTGACGCTCGACGGCGTGATGCAGGCCCCCGGGCACCCCGACGAGGACCCGCGTGACGGGTTTCGGCACGGCGGCTGGGCCACGGCGGCGCAGGACCCGGCCATGCAGGAGGCGATGGGCGCCCGCATGACGAGCGAGTGGTCGCTGCTGGCGGGGCGCACGACGTACGAGCGATTCGCCTCCTACTGGCCCCGCCAGGCGCCGAACCCGTTCACCGACGCGCTCAACCGGGTCACGAAGTATGTCGCCTCCACGACGCTGGCCGAGCCGCTGCCCTGGCAGAACTCCACCCTCCTCAAGGGCGACGCCGCCGAGGCCGTGGCCGGGCTGAGGGAGGAGGTCGCCGGGAACCTGGTGGTGTTCGGCAGCGGGGTGCTGGTCAGGTCGCTGATGGCGGGCGGCCTCGTGGACGAGCTCCTGCTGATGATCCATCCGCTCACGCTCGGGTCCGGCCGACGGCTGTTCCCCGGCTCGGGCAGTGCCCTGACCGCGTACGAGCCGGCCGGCGCCACGACGACAGGCACCGGCGTGCTCATCGCCACCTACCGGCCCGCCCCGCTGAGGTAGTAGGAAGGTCGATGGTCGACCGGCGGCCCATCCATACCATGGATAGGTGAGCAAACTGGATCTCAATCTGGTCGTCGCGCTCCGCGCCCTGCTGGAGGAGCGGAACGTCACCAGGGCCGCCGCCCGGCTCAACCTCAGCCAGCCCGCGATGAGCGCGGCCCTGGGCCGCCTCCGCCGCCACTTCGGCGACCCCCTGCTGACCCGTACGGGCAACGCGTACGAGCTGACCCCGCTCGGCTCGACCCTGCGCGAGCGCAGCGCGACCGCGTGCGACCTGCTGGAGCGGGTCTTCGCCACCCAGGCGCGCTTCGACCCTGCCGTGGAGTCCAGGGAGTTCACGCTGCTCTGCTCCGACTACGGGGCGGCCGTCTTCGGCGCCGAGCTGGCGCGCGTGCTGCACGAGGAGGCGCCCGGCGTCCGCCTGCACCTCACGCCGAGCGGGCCGGCGCTGGTGGAGAACGCCGCCACGGTGCTGAGCACGGTGCTGAGCACGGTGGACGGGCTGCTGCTGCCGCACGGCGTCATCGACGGCCTGCCGACGGTCGAGCTCTACAGCGACCGGTGGGTGTGCCTGGTCGACGAGAGCCATCCGGGCGAGCTCACGGTGGACGACCTCAACCGGCTGCCGTGGGCGGTCTACCAGCGGCCCTACGACGCTCCGGTCACCCGCCAGCTCAGCATGCTCGGGGTCAGCCCCCGGGTGGAGGTCGCCTCTCCCACGTTCGCGCTGCTGCCGCTGCTGGTGCAGGGCACGCGGCGGGTCGCGCTCATCCAGGAACGGCTGGCCCGCCTGACCGTCGGCACCGCCCGCGTACGCGTCCTGCCCTGCCCGTTCCCCGCCGTCCCGGTCCAGGAGGCGCTGTGGTGGCACCCGGTGCACACCCATGACGCGGCGCACGCGTGGCTGCGCGAGACCGCCACCCGCGTGGGTCGCCGCCTTCAGGAGCAAGCCAGGGACGGATGACGGTCAGGGCCTCTTCCAGGTCGGCCGCGCCGGTCAGGCAGTTCGGCGAGGACCACGCCGTCCTCGATCGCCTGCGCCGCGCCCTGACCCAGGTGCGGGGTCACGGCGTGGACGGCGTCGCCGACCAGTGCGATCCGGCCGTGCCCGTCAGCCGGGTCAGGGCCTGGCGCAGGCCGGCGGGGTCGGTGCCCGCCCAGCCCACGTACCCGTCCGGGCGGACGAGCACCATCGGGCCACCGGGCGCGGCGGGTGCCGCCACCCGTACCCGGTCCGTCCAGCCGGTGACGTCGGCGTCGCCGAGCAGGACCGGGCGCCGACCCCGCAGCGCCTCGTACAGGCGGCCGCCCCCGGCGAGCGGCACGTCGGCGGCGCGGGTGCCGACCAGCTCGTGCGCGCCGTCGGGCGCGGGGTAGGCGTAGCCGATGCCGCTGAGCTGCCCGGTGACCTTCGTACGGATCTTCGGGATGGACAGGGCGCCTCGGGCGGCGAAGCCGCGGACCGCGCGGCCGGCGGACGACTCGATCATGGCGGCCCGGATGAGGGCGCCGCTGCTGCGCAGCACCGAGCGGCCGACCGGGTGACGCTCGGACTGGTAGGTGTCGAGCAGGTCTTCGGGCGCGCCCCGCAGCACGGCGGCGAGCTTCCAGCCCAGGTTGGCCGCGTCCTGCAAACCGGTGTTCATGCCCTGGCCGCCGGCGGGGGAGTGGACGTGCGCCGCGTCCCCGGCCAGGAAGGCCCGGCCCACGCGGTAGTCCGGGACCTGCCGCTCGTCGCTGTGGAAGCGCGACAGCCAGCGGGCCTCGTACATGCCGAAGTCGGTGCCCAGCGCCCGGGCGGTGACCTCGCGGACCTCCTCCAGGGTGAGGGGCGCGTCGTCGGGCACGACATGGCGACGGTCCCAGGCGAAGACCCGGTAATAGCCGTCCCCGAAGGGCGCGACGAACGCGAAGGCGTCGCCGACCCCGTTGACGCTCAGCAGCTCGGCCGGCTGCTCGGCGAGCTTCACGTCGGCGAGCATGATGGACTTCAGGACCGACTTGCCGGGGAACGGCTGCCCGAGCGCCCGGCGTACCGCGCTGTGGAAGCCGTCGGCGCCGACGAGGTAGGCGGCGCGGCGGGTGCCGTCCGTGGTGGTCACCGTGACCCCGGTGCCGTCCTGGCTCAGGCCCACCACCTCGGTGCCGTGCACGATCTCGGCCCCTGCCCGCAGCGCCCGCTCCAGGAGCAGGCTCTCCACGTTGTACTGGGGTGTGATCAGCAGGTAGGGGAAGTGGCTCGGCAACTCGCCCAGGTCGACCTCCACCCGCTCGAACAGCCGCACCCTGCTGAGCGCGGCGCCCATGGGGACGAGTGGATCGGCCAGGCCACGCGCGTCGAGCTGCTCCATCGTACGGGCGTGGACGCCGAACGCGCGGGAAAGGTTGGAGACCCGGCCGTCGCGGCGCTCCAGCACCGTGACGGCGATCCCGGCCTCCGCCAGGTCGCCCGCGAGCAGGAGCCCGGTGGGTCCCGCTCCGACGACGATCACCTCGGTCATGACGTCTCCTCCATGAGTGCTCAGTAGTAGGCGCGCATCAGCTCGGTGGCCCAGGCCGGTTGCACGGTCTCGCCCTGGGGGCCGAACTCCGCCATGTAGGGCTTGACGTCCAGCACCGGGCTGCCGTCCACGGCGTCGAGACCGCGTACGTGCAGGTCGAGGCCGTCCACGGCGAGCAGGCGGCAGCGGGAGACGCCCAGCCGGTTGGGGCGGTTCTTGGCCCGCTGGGCGAAGATGCCGACCGCCGGCCAGTCCGGGTTCCCCCGGGGGCGGCGGGCGGAGGTGTGCACCGAGGACGGGTCCACGAGATGGAACCGGTACACCACCTCCAGGTGCGAGAAGGTGTCGAGCCCGGCCAGGGCGTCCGGCCCGAAACGGGAGCCGTCGAGGCGGATCAGCGCCTGCTCGGTGTTCCAGTCGTCGTCGAACGCCTCGGTACGCCCGCCGACGACCGTCCCCACGGGCTCCACGACGATGGCCTCCACGGTGCTCCTCCAGTTGTGTGGTGTGCTGGGCTGTGGTTCACGACCGTACGGTGTGCACGCCCCGGGCGGATCAGTCACGGTGACCGGAGCCGTGCGGGGTGGCCGCCCGCCGGTTAGGTAGGGTCGGGCATCATGATCGGGCGGGATGCGGAGATCGTCCTCCTCAGCGGGATGATCGCCGAGTCGCATGGCGGGCGGGGCAGCGCCGTCGCGGTGTTCGGCGAGGCCGGGATCGGCAAGTCGGCGCTGCTGGCCGAGGTGGCGCGCGGGGTGCCGGACGATGCGCTCGTGCTGCGGGCCACCGGTGTCGAGGCCGAGTCGGAGCTGCCCTTCGCCGCCCTGCACCTGCTGCTGCGCCCCGCCCGCCACCTGATCGCCGGCCTCCCCACCGCCCAGCGGGCGGCGCTGCTGAGCGCGTTCGGCGAGGGCCACGCAGAGGACCACCCAGGGGAGCGGTCGGGCGCACGGGCGGACGAGCTGTCGGGCGCGCGGGCGGACGAGCGGTCGGAGGAGCCGGCGCACGCGCCGGCGGAGGTGCCGTCGGACGGGCTGGTGGAGGCGCCGGTGCACGCGCCGGTGGAGGTGCGGGCGGGTGCTCCCGATCGGTTCCTCGTCGGGCTCGCGGTGCTGACGCTGCTCGCCGACCTCGCCGAGGAGCGCCCGCTGCTCTGCCTGATCGACGACGTGCAGTGGCTGGACCGCGCGTCGCTGGACGCGCTCGTGTTCGCCGCGCGCCGGCTGGCGGCCGAGCGGATCACCATGATCTTCGCCGGCCGCGACGGCGCGGAACCGGCCGTGAACGGCCTCCCCGAACTCCGGCTGGCCGCTCTGGACAGGACCGACTGCGAGCGGCTGCTGGCCGGGCACGCGGCGGACCTCGCCGCGGAGGCGCGTGACCGGGTGATCGAGGAGGCCGAGGGCAATCCGCTGGCGCTCCTGCACTTCGCCGGGATCCTGACCCCGGAGCAGCGGGCCGGGCACCTGGCGCCGCTGCCCCTGCAACCGCCGGGGCCGTCCCTGACCGGGCGGCTGGAGCAGTCGCTGCGTGCCGCGGTCCGGCGCCTGCCCGAACGTACCCGGCTGCTGCTCCTGGTCGCCGCCGCCGACGGCTCGGGCAGCCTGCGGCTCGTACTGAAGGCGGCGCAGGCTCTCGGGGCCGGGCCCGAAGACCTGGAACCCGGCGAGCACGCCGCCCTGGTCGAGGTCTCCGGCGACCGGTTGCGCTTCCGCCACCCCCTGGTCAAGGCCGCCGCCTATCAGGAGGCGTCGCTCGCCCGGCGTACGGCGGCCCACCGCGCGCTGGCCGGTGCCCTCGGCGGCGACGACCAGGCCGACCGCAGAGCCTGGCATCTGTCGGCCGCCGCGCTCGAACCCGACGAGGAGACCTCGGCGATCCTGGCCGCGGCCGGCGAGCGGGCCGCCGAGCGGGGCAGCAACGCCTCGGCCGCCACCGCGTACGAGCGGGC
>NZ_JBFANM010000158.1:0-11467 GCF_040674815.1 Nonomuraea sp. NPDC049709 | reverse complement strand
GCCCGGCCCGCCCGCGCAAGCCGCCCCCACCAGCGGCTGCCAGGGCGGGCAGCGGCTGGAGCCCGGCACGCACCGGCTCGGCTTCGGCGGGCTCGAGCGCCGCTTCCTGCTGTCGCTGCCCGAGGGCGCCGGCCCGCACCCCGTCGTGCTGGACCTGCACGGCCTCAACTCCACCGCCGCCCGCCAGGCCGCCTACGGCCGGCTGCCCGAGGTCGGCGCGCGCCGCGGCTACATCGTGGCCACCCCCCAGGCCGCCGAGGGCCGCATGGGCTGGACGCTGCCGCACACCGCCGGGCCCGACGACACCGGCTTCCTGACCGCGCTGCTGGAGCACCTCGAGCGCAACCTGTGCGTCGACGCCGGGCGCGAGTTCGCCGCCGGCATGTCCTACGGGGCCGGCATGGCGGCCGCGCTGATCTGCGCGATGGACGGGCGCCTGGCCGCCGTGGCGGCCGTGGCCGGGCTGAACATCGTGCGCCCCTGCCAGGACGCCGAACCCACCACGATCGTGGCCTTCCACGGCACCGCCGACCGCATCGTCCCCTACCAGGGCGGCCACCCGCTGCGCGACGCCACCGGCGACCTGCGCAAGCTCGCCGACCTGGTCGTGCTGGACCCGGTGGAGCGGGCCGCGACCGGCTGGGCGGCCCTGCTCGGCTGCTCCGGCCGCACCACCACCCCCCTCGGCGAGCAGGTACGGGTACGTGACTGGAAATCCTGCCCCGGCGGTACCACACTGCGCCTGTACACGATCGACGGGGGCGGCCACACCTGGCCCGGCCCCATCGAGGTGCCCTGGCTCGGGAGCACCGCCCGCGACCTGGACGCCACCGAACTGATCCTCGACACCTTCGACCGCGCCCCCTCCCGCCAGTAACGTCCTGCCATCCGCCGACCGGGGAGCACGAGCCATGACCGATGAGGTACGCGTCACCATCGAAGCCGAGCCCCGTACCGGGCTGAGCCGGCAGCGGCTGCGCCAGGCGGTGGCCGGCCACCCCGAGGCGCTGGCGGCGCTGGAGGTGGCCGACCCCGAGCGGCTCACCTTCGCCTTCGCGCCCGGCCTGGGCCACGACCCCGGCGAGAACGCGCCGTTCCAGGCCACCGTGTTCGACCCGGTCGGCAACCGCGCCGTCGAGCTGCGCGGCACCCTCGACCGGCCCGAGCGGGCCGAGCTACGGCCCAGCGCCTTCCGTCCCCAGCCCAGCCGCGAGGAGCTCGTCGCCGCCGCCGCGATCCTGCGCGCCGACCCCCGCTTCCCCGCCGGCGACGACGTCGTCGTCTACCGCCCCATGCCGCCCCTGGCCGACGCCGAGAACCCCGACGGCACCACCGTGCGCCGCCCCACCCTCGGCGTCTACACCCCGGGCGAGCCCACCGGCCTGCGCCACCGCATCGTCGCCGTCGACCTGGTCGCCCGCTCGGTCGACTGGACGCCGGAGGGCATCAACGTGCGCATGCACCACGACTGCGAGGACAGCGTCCCGCAGGGCATCGACGCCCTGGCCGACCGCGGCGGGCCCGACCAGGTACGCGTGCGCGTCCACCGCGGCGCCACCGAGCTGTGGAACCTGCTGGTCGTGCGGCCGCGCGCCTCGGCCCCGCAGTCCCCCGGCATGGGCGGCGGCGTCGAGCTGCGCCAGGTCCGTTACCGGGGCCGGCTCCTGCTGCGCCAGGCGCACCTGCCCATCCTCAACGTCGAGTACGAGCAGGGCACCACCTTCCGCGACGACGTCGCCTTCGAGACCCGCTTCAGCGCCACCGGCCGCGACCCGGTCGGCTGGGGGTGGCGGCTGTGCCCCGACCCGCCCCGTACCATCCTGGAACGCCCCTCCACCGACGCCGGCAACTTCCAGGGCGTCGCCTTCCACCACGACGGCGAGCAGTTACGCATCGTCAGCGAGCTGGAGGCCGGCTGGTACCGCTACTCCAGCGACTGGCGCCTGGCCGACAACGGCGACATCTCCCCCAGGTTCGGCTTCGCCGCCACCCGCAACCCGATGACCTGCCTCGTGCACCGCCACCACGCCTACTGGCGGCTCGACTTCGACGTCGCCGGCGCCGCCAACGACGTCGTCGAGCAGATCGACGACACCGGCTCCCTCATCCCCGAACCCGTGCCGATCATCCGCGAGACCTCCCGCCGGCGCCGCCCCGGCCGCTACTGGCAGGTCCGCGACAAGTCCTCCGGCCACGGCTACCAGATCCACCCCGGCCCCTTCGACGGCACCGCCGACGCCTACGGCGTGTCCGACCTGTGGTTCCTGCGCCACCACCCGCGCGAGCTCGACGACGGCAACCCCGGCCCGCGTGACCGCGCCGCCATCAACCGCTTCCTCGACGGCGAGAACGTCAACGGCGCCAACGTCGTCGTCTGGTACGCCGGCCACTACTACCACGACCAGGCCCACCCCCAGCCTCACCAGGGAGAGCTCATCGGGCCGCGGCTGGTGCTGATCTAACGGCTACCCTTGTCGCTCATGACTCAGGTGGGACATCCGACGGCGCGTGCCCTGCTGCACCGGCTGGCCGTCGAACAAGCCGAATGCAGGGTGCCGTCACTGACGGCGGCGATCGTCCGCGACGGGCGGCTGGCATGGTTCGGCGGCCGGGGCCGCGTCGGCGACGCCGCCCCGACCGCCGCCACCCAATACCGCATCGGATCGATCACCAAGAGCATGGTGGCCGTGGTGGTCATGCGGCTGCGCGACGAGGGCGCCCTGGAGCTGACCGACCCGCTGGAGCGGCACCTGCCGGACACGCGGCTGGGCCACCTGACCATCGCCCAGCTGCTGTCGCACACCTCCGGGCTGACCGCCGAACCGCCCACCGCCTGGTGGGAGCGCACCCCCGGCATCCCCGCCGCCGACCTGCTGGCCCGGGTCGGCCCGGCCGAGCTCAAGCACCGGCCCGGCCGGCGCTTCCACTACTCCAACGTCGGCTTCGCCGTGCTCGGCGAGCTCGTCGCCCGCCTGCGCGGCACCACCTGGCTCAAGGCGCTGCGCACCGAGGTGCTCGACCCGCTCGGCCTGCACGACACCACGCCCCGCCCCCGCGCCCCGCACGCCACCGGCTACGCCGTGCACCCCTGGGCCGACGTGCTGCTGGCCGAGCCCGAGCACGACGCCGACGCCATGGGGCCGGCCGGGCAGCTGTGGTCCACCCCGCACGACCTGGCCCGCTGGGCGGCGTTCCTGGGCGGCGAGACCGGCGGCGTGCTGTGCCCCGGCACCCTGGCCGAGATGCGCGAGCCGGCCGGGGTGGACGACGGCGACGCCTGGACCGGCGGGTTCGGGCTGGGGCTGCAGCTGGCCAGGACCGGCGGGCGCCGCCTGGCCGGGCACTCCGGGTCCATGCCCGGGTTCCTGGCCACCGTGTGGGCCGAGCCGGCCGAGGGGCTGGGGGTGCTGTTCATGGCCAACACCACCTCCGGGCTGAGCGGCACGCTGCTGACCGACCTGCTGGACATCCTGGAGCAGTACGAGCCGCGCCTGCCCGACGAGTGGCAGCCGGTGCCCGCCGACCCCGCCCTGCTGGCCTCGACCGGGCTGTGGCACTGGGGGCCCAAGCCGTACACGCTGCGGCTGCTGCCCGAGCGCGGGCTGTCGCTGGAGCCGGTCGGCGGGGCCGGGCGGGCCTCGCGGTTCGTGCCGCAGGACGACGGGACGTGGCTGGGGCTGGACGGCTACTACGCCGGCGAGACGCTGCGGGTGGCGGCCGACCACCTCGATCTCAACACCTTCATCTTCACCCGCGAGCCGTACGACCCGGCCGCGCCGGTGCCGGGAGGGGTCGAGGACTGGCACGCCTGACCCCCCGGGGAGCTCAGGCGGAGCGGGAGGTGATCGTGACCGTGTGGTGGTCGAAGCGGAGGGTGTACCAGCCGCCGCGCCCCACCAGTGCGGGCGGCGGGGCCTCGCAGAAGGCGCAGAGCGTGGCCAGCAGGACGGGGATCACGTCGCCGTGGGAGGCGGCGACGACCCGTCTGCCCGGGTGACGGGCGCTCATGGTGGCCACCGCGCGCAGCATGCGTCCGGTGGCGTACGCGCCGCCGACCGCTCCGCCCATCGGCGCCAGGACGCCGTGCACCCAGTCCGGCGGCTGCGTGAACCCGCCGGACTCCGCCAGCGTGTCCAGGGCCTCGACGGGGCGGCCGGCGGCCGCCGCGAGCGGCCGCACCGTCTGCCCGCAGCGCAGCGCGGGGCTGCTGAAGATCGCGTCGATGCCGGTGCCCAGGGCCGGCACCAGGGCCTCGGCCTGCCGCCTGCCCTGCTCCGACAGGGGGCGCAGGTCGTGGTCGCCCGCCCATCCTTCGCGCGGCACGGAGGCGCAGTGCGGCACCAGCTCCAGGACGAAGTCGCCGGGGATCATCATGGGGTGATGGTCCGGCCCGCGGCGGCCGGGCGCAAGCGGTGCTCAGCCGGACAGGGCCTCGGCCAGGCCGGCGGCGGCGCCGGCGGGCAGGGCGCCGTGCAGCAGCTCCACCCGGTGCACCAGCCGGGGGGAGGCCAGCGGCACACCGCACGCCCGCCCCCGCACCCGGGAGGGCTCCGGTGCCTCGGCGGGCACGGCGGAGGCGGGCAGCAGGGTCAGGCCATGGCCGGCCGCCACCAGGTTGAGGACGGTGTGCACGTCGTTGCCCGCGTACTCCATCCCCACCGGGAACCCCTCGCCCACCAGGTCGCGCAGCCGCGCCAGCGGGCACAGCGGCGTCTGCAGCCAGCGCGCGTCCACCAGGTCGGCCAGCCGCAGCGCCGCCCGGCCGGCCAGCGGATGGTCGCCGGGCAGGGCCACCACCAGCTCCTCCTCCGTCACCCCGATGGTGGTCATCGGCCCGGCGTCGGGCAGGCGCAGCGGGTCGCTGGGCGCCACCACGCCGTCGGCCAGCCCGAGGTCGGCCCGCCCGTCGGCGACCATCGCCGTGACCTGCTCGCGCCCGCAGGTGCGCAGGCGTACCTCCAGGCGCGGCTGGTGCGCCCGTGCCCGCGCCAGCCGCGCGGCCAGGACCGGGTTGAGCGCGAGCGGGGTGGCGGCCAGGCGCAGCCGGTGGCGGGGCCCGGCGGCGGTGCGCAGCACGTCGGCGCGGGCGGCCCGCAGGCGCAGCAGCAGCGGCCCGGCGTGTTCCAGCAGGCGCTGCCCGGCCGGGGTGGGCTCGACCGGGCGGCGGCGCAGCAGCGGCAGGCCCAGGTCGGCCTCCAGCGCGGCGATCTGCTGGGAGATCGCCGACTGCGTGTAGCCGAGCTCGGAGGCGGCGGCGGAGAACGAGCCGTGGCGGGCGACGGTCACGAACGTGGTCAGCAGATGCGGGTCCATCAGTGTCGCTTATAGCAGATGCAGTTTTCATCGTTGGCGCTTAACCCGGGTGGGCGGTCACGATGGTGTCATGAGAATCGCCCTTGTGGGGGACCGCTCCCCCAGCGTTCGTTCCCATGTCCGGATCCCGCTGCTGATGGAGGCATTGCGCGAGCGGGAGGGCATCGCGCTGGACCCGTACTGGATGCCGACGACCGACGTGACCGGCCTGGACGGCTTCGACGGGATCTGGATGTTGCCCGGCAGCCCGTACCGTGACGAGGCGGGCGCGGTCGAGGCCGCGCGCGTGGCGCGCGAGCGGCGGATCCCGTTCCTCGGCACGTGCGGCGGGTTCCAGCACATGCTGCTGGAGTTCGCGCGGCACGTGTGCGGGCTGGACGTCGCGCACGCCGAGAACGAGCCGGGCGCGCGCGACTTCCTGCTGACGCCGCTGGCGTGCTCGCTGGCCGGGCACGAGGGCCTGGTACGCCTGGAGCCCGGCTCGCTGATCGAGCAGATCGTCGGGACGCCCACCACCATGGAGGCCTACATCTGCTCCTACGGGCTCAACGAGGACTACAAGCAGACGCTGGCCGGGCACGGGATGGTGTTCTCCGGCCACGCCGACGACGGCGCGGTACGGGTGGCCGAGCTGCCCGGGCACCCGTTCTTCCTGGCCACGATGTTCCAGCCGGAGCTGGCCGGGGACGGGCGGCGCCCGCACCCGGTGATCACCGCGTTCGCGACGGCCGTCACCCGCCACCACGCCGCCCGCGACCTGGCCCGCACGCCGTAACGGGCGGCGGGGCACCGCGCGGGGTTCAGCTGGGCGGTCCGGTGTCGGTGGGCGCGGCCGGGGTGTAGACCACCACGTGCAGGCCGGGGTGGTCGGCGGGGGCCAGGCGGTGGTGTTCGTAGCGCAGGATGCCTTGCGCGGGGTGGTGGAAGACGCGCAGGCGGGACCCTCGATGCGGTGGTCCTGCCAGGCATCGCGGAACGGTGTGCTCCTCCGGAGGAGGCGCTGGATGATCGGGGAGCGGGCCAGGTCGCCGAGGCGGATCTCGCCGCCCGGCGCGCCGACCTGGAGCAGGGCGTCGGCTACCGGCCCCGCCACCGCGCTGCGCGCCCACGCCGCCCTGGCCCAGCCCGCTGACAAGGGGGCCGTACGCGAGCTCGCGGACCGCTGAGCCCCCGCACGGGGATGCCGTGTTTCGGACACCCGATCAAGGACCGGTCACCCGGTCGATGAACGCGCTCAGGTTGCCCCGGGTGCGGGCGATCCGCTCCGCCACCGTGAGGGTCTCCTCGAAGTCCGCCCCCACGCCGGCCGGCTTCCTGCCGCGGGTGTAGAGGGAGCAGGCCAGGTCGGCGCACACGTACTGCCCGACCGTGTTGCCCTGACGCCCGGTCTCGCCGGTGCGGCGCGCGGTCATCAGCGCCACGCCGCCGCTGGTGTGGGTGGTCAGGCACAGCGAGCACATGCTGCGTGCGGTGAAGCCCCGCGACGAGCCAGAGGTGGCCCGCAGCGCGATCCCGACGCGGCTGCCGTCGTCGCGTTCGGCGACCAGGTAGCCGCGGTCGGGGGCGCCGGGATCTCGCCAGCCGAGGAAGTCGAGATCGTCCCAGGGCTGCTCGTCGAGGTCCTTGGGCACGCCCGCGCGCCTGGCCTCGCCCTTGGAGCAGTTGACGAACGAGGTGCGGATGTCGTTTTCGGTCATGGGTCTCATGACCGGCGAGGCTAGCTTCCCTAATATAATTAGACAAATCCTTAATTTGATTAGGCGAGGTTCCATGGCACGCGCGGGTATCACCAGCGAACGCGTCACCCGGACGGCGGCCGAACTGGCCGACGAGATCGGCTTCGACCAGGTGACCGGCTCGGCGGTCGCGCGCCGGCTCGGCGTCAAGGACCCGAGCCTGTACGCGCACATCCGCAACGCGCGGGAGCTGAAGGTGCGGGTCGCGCTGCTGGCCCTGGAGGAGATGGCCGACCGGGCCGCCGCCGCGCTGGCCGGGCGGTCGGGCAGGGACGCGCTGGTGGCGCTCGCCGACGTCTACCGCGGCTACGCCAAGGAGCACCCGGGCCGGTACGCCGCCTCCCACTTCGAGCTGGACGCCGAGACCGCGGCCGGCAGCGCGGGACCCCGGCACTCGGAGATGACCAGGGCGCTGCTGCGCGGCTACGACGTGCCCGAGCCCGACCAGACCGACGCCGTACGCCTCCTGGGCGCCACCTTCCACGGCTTCGTGAGCCTGGAGCTGGCCGGATCCTTCCGCCACACCCCGCGCGCGGCCGACGACTCCTGGGCCTGGGCCCTGGACACCCTCGACCTCGCCCTCAGAAACCGTTCAAGGAAGCCCGAATGACCGACTGGATCACCACCCCCATCGACGAACGCATCCTGCGCGGTGCGCTGGAGCTGGAACGCACCAGGCGCGGCACGCTGCCGCACCGGCTGCCCGCCTGGGCGCGCAGGCAGTTCCCCGACGACTACCTGGCCAGGGTCGAGTCCCAGCCGTCCGGGGTGCGGCTGGCCTTCCGCACCCGGGCCACCGCCGTCGAGCTGGACGTGCTGCCCACCAAGAACGCCTACCCAGGGTTCCCGCCCCGGCCGGACGGCGTCTACGACCTGGTCGTGGACGGCCGCCTGGCCGGCCGGGCCAGCGTGCCCGGAGGCAACCTCGCCGTCATCGACCTGGCCGGTCAGTCCTCCACCGTCCGGCCGGGTGAGCCCGGCACCGTCGGCTTCTCCGGTCTGGCGGCCGGGGTGAAGGACGTGGAGATCTGGCTGCCGCAGGTCGAGGTCACCGAGCTGATCGAGCTGCGTACCGACGCGCCCGTCGAGGCCGTGCCGGACCGCGGCCGCCGCGTGTGGCTGCATCACGGCAGCTCGATCAGCCACGGCTCCAGCGCCGCCGGCCCGACCGAGACCTGGCCCGCGCTGGCCGCCGCCCGGGGCGGCGTCGAGCTGATCAACCTCGGGTTCAGCGGGAACGCGCTGCTCGACCCGTTCACCGCGCGTACCATCCGCGACACGCCCGCGGACCTGATCAGCCTCAAGATCGGCATCAACCTGGCCAACGCCGACCTGATGCGCTCGCGCGGCTTCACCCCCGCCGTGCACGGCTTCCTCGACACCATCCGCGACGGGCACCCCGGCACCCCGCTGCTGGTGATCTCCCCGATCCTCTGCCCCGTCCAGGAGGACACCCCCGGCCCCCTCGCCCCCGACCCCGACGGCCCCGGCCTGCGGTTCCGGGCGCTCGGCAGCCCGTCGGAGGTCGCCGCCGGCCGGCTCACCCTCAACGTCATCCGGGACGAGCTGGCCCGCATCACCGCGCAGCGGTCGATCGACGACCCCGCACTCCACTACCTCGACGGCCGCGCCCTCTACGGCGAGGCCGACTTCGTCGAGCTGCCCCTGCCCGACCGGGTCCACCCCGACCCGGCCGGCCACCGCCGCATCGGCGAACGCTTCGCCGAGCTGGTCTTCGGCGACGGGGGCCCGTGGAGCGCGTGAAGCCGCTCTCCTACGTCGCGGGCAGCAGCGCGGCCAGCCTGCGCAGGCAGTGGCGCAGGAGGGCGACGGCCACCGGACGGGCCAGCGGCCACGCGGCCCGGCCCAGCGCCCCGAACGGCAGCTCCAGCTCCTCGGCCCACACCACCCGGCTGCCGCCCCGCTGCGGGAGCACCCGGATGGCGCCGCGCCCGCGCACGACGCGGCCGGTGTGCGTGATGCGCAGCAACGTCGGCGGCTGCCAGTGAGTGATCGTCATCGTGTCCAGGAAGCCGAACGGCCGCACCCCGGTGTACGCCTCCAGCCCGACCTCGCCCACCCGGCGGGCCGTGGTCATGAGCATCCACTCCTGGTGCCGGGGCCAGTCGGTGATCAGGCCGAACACCTGCTCCGGCGGCGCCGGGACGTGGACGGCGGCGGCCGCGTACACCGGTTTCGCCACGATGATCCCCCCAAAGGTCGCTGGGACCATCCTGGCCCGCCGCCGGGCACCGATGCCAGCACGTAGGGACTTCCGTCCCTGACCGGCCCGCCGACCGCTGCGGCAAGGTGGGACCCGCGCCCCGCCGAACCACCCCGCCTGCCCCCGTGACCAGGCAGTCGTCCCGCCCCGAAAGCCTTCGCCCGCTGCGGAACGTCACCTACGGCCGCATCGTGTTCACCAGCCGGGCGATGCCGGCGATCCGGCTCGTCCCGCACGCCATGGACGGCGACAACCTGCTCGCGGACCTGCCCGGCGACAACCCCGGCGAGCTCGCCCGCGCCCGCCGTATCCCGCCGCCCCGGCCGGGCCGCTCGATCCGGCTGGTGGCCCGCACCCATCCAGAGCTGGTCACCGGCTCCCGCACGACCGCCCCCTGAGCCCGCCTGCCGCCCTCTCCTGCCGCCTGGGCTCACCGATCCCGCGGTGTGGGGGGAAGGACGCAGGACAGGGCGCGGCGCAGGATGGTGGCGAAGGGCTCGGTGTTGCCCTCCTCCAGCCAGTGCCGCCCCGCCACCCGGATGGCCCCCGCGACCGCGGCGGCCATGACGGCGGGGAACAGGTCGCCCCCGGGGACGGGGCCGGTGCGCTCGGCGATCGCGTCGGCGAGCGGGCCCTCCGCCATGCTGAACGCCTTCAGCGCCTCCCCCTCCAGCTCGGGCGTCGACATGATCATGCGCAGGCCGGCCTTGTCGGGCTCGGGGTCGGTGTAGAGCTCGATCACGGCCGCGACGACGGCCTCGGCGAGCGGCTCGTCGGCGGGCCGGGATCGCAGCGCCTGCCCGGCGCGCCTGGACTGGTCGGCCTGGAAGGCGCAGATCGCCTCCTCCCGGCTGGAGAAGTAGTTGTTGTAGGTGCGGGGCGAGACGCCCGCGGCCGTGGCGATGTCGTGCACGCGGACCAGCGCCAGCCCGCTCGGCCCCTGCTCGATGGCCAGGCGCAGCGCGGCGTGGCCGATCGCCTCCCGGGTGGCCTGCCGGTTGCGGGAGCGCAGGTCCATGGCGTCGTCGTTCATGGCTCAACCCTACCCGATGTTGCGCCCCACGCAGAATGTGCGCGGCGCGCAACTTATGGGTAGAGTGCGACGAGACGCCTGGCACTCGCACTCCGAGAGTGCCAACCGTAAGGCGTGTGCCGGGACGGCGAGGCCTGCCCGCAGGCCGTCCGTCGCGGGCGCCGTCCCCGGCACAGCCCCCATCGAGAGCAGGAGCAGCAATGGCTTCGAAAATGATCGCGTTCGACGAGGACGCCCGGCGCGGTCTCGAGCGCGGTATGAACCAGCTCGCCGACGCCGTCAAGGTGACCTTGGGTCCCAAGGGGCGCAACGTCGTGCTGGAGAAGAAGTGGGGCGCTCCCACGATCACCAACGACGGTGTTTCCATCGCCAAGGAGATCGAGCTCGAGGACCCCTGGGAGAAGATCGGCGCTGAGCTGGTCAAGGAAGTCGCCAAGAAGACCGACGACGTCGCGGGCGACGGCACCACCACCGCCACCGTGCTCGCCCAGGCGCTGGTGCGCGAGGGCCTGCGCAACGTGGCCGCCGGCGCCAACCCGATGGCTCTGAAGAAGGGCATCGAGGCGGCCGTCGAGCGGGTCAGCGAGGAGCTCTCCAAGCTGGCCAGGAACGTGGAGACCAAGGAGCAGATCGCTTCGACCGCCTCCATCTCCGCCGCCGACGCCGAGATCGGCTCGCTCATCGCCGAGGCGATGGACAAGGTCGGCAAGGAAGGTGTCATCACCGTCGAGGAGAGCAACACCTTCGGCCTGGAGCTCGAGCTCACCGAGGGCATGCGCTTCGACAAGGGCTTCATCTCACCGATCTTCATCACCGACTCCGACCGGCTCGAAGCCGTCCTGGACGACCCGTACATCCTGATCATGAGCGGCAAGGTCTCCGCCAACCGGGAGGTGGTGCCGCTGCTCGACAAGGTCGTGCAGTCGGGCAAGCCGCTGCTGGTCATCGCCGAGGACGTCGAGGGCGAGGCGCTGGCCACCCTGGTCGTCAACAAGATGAACGGCGTCTTCCGGTCGGTCGCGGTCAAGGCTCCCGGTTTCGGTGACCGCCGCAAGGCCATGCTGGGCGACATCGCGATCCTGACCGGTGGTCAGGTCGTCGCCGAGGAGGTCGGTCTCAAGCTCGAGAGCGCCACCCTCGACCTGCTGGGCCGCGCCCGCA
>NZ_JBFANM010000157.1:10827-11682 GCF_040674815.1 Nonomuraea sp. NPDC049709 | reverse complement strand
GCCGGGGCCTGTGCCAGGCCGGCACAGGCCCCGGCCGCCCACAGCGGGCGATGGCGTCCTGCCTCCGGCTCAGGACTGGTTGAACAGCGAAAGTGTCAGGGTCGAGTGGTACTCGCCGGCGGCGACGTCGGCGGGAGTGCGCAGCGCGAGGTCGGCGTTGACCTGCCAGGTGCCGATCTCGTCGGCGGAGTTCGCCGTCGACACCAGCAGTTCCTGGCCCTGCAGACCGACGGTGGGCGCTCCGGAGCCGTCGGAGATGACGCTGGAGACGGGCTCACCGGCCTCCACCGCCCCGGTGGAGGAGTCGCTCAGCAGGCGCGGCCGCCAGCCCAGGTACTGCGGGCCGATGGGCGGCGCGGAACCGCTCGTCGCGGTGAACTCGCCGGCCTGGCCGACGACCGCCCAGAAGTCACCGGCGGGGATCTCCTCGGGACGGCGGCTGTCGGTCACCGTGACCGTCGGCAGGGTGCCGACGAACTGGCGGGCGGCGGCGTTGGAGCCGTCCTCCTGCAGAGACACTCCGCCGTTGTCGGCGACGGTCATGGACACCTGACCGGGAGTGGTGTTGGGCTCGATCGTCACCGACACCTCGATGCCGTTCTCGGGGTCGTCGTCCGCCATCGCGGGACCGGCCACGCCGGCGCCGACGCCGGCGAGCGCGACACCGAGCACCGCCGCGGCGAGCAGTTGCGTCGTCCTGTTGATCTTCATGTCTTCGCTCCATTGATGGGGGGCGGGGGCCGGCGGCGGGGTGGGGCGGGCGGCCCCCGGGGGGGGGGGGGGGGTGGCCGGGGCGGGGTGCCGGGGGGCCCCCCCGGGCGGGCGCCCCCCCCGGGCGCCGGGGTAAAAAGGGAG
>NZ_JBFANM010000157.1:0-10817 GCF_040674815.1 Nonomuraea sp. NPDC049709 | reverse complement strand
GGGTCTAGCTCTTGCCTCCTGTTTTTGAGTGTCTTTAATCGGCCGTATGTGGGGGGGGGGGCCCGGGCCGGTGCCGCGCCCGCCCGGCCCCGGTTCTGCTGGGGCGGTGTCCCGGTCGCCTGGACCGTGGTCACCGCCGGCGCGGTCAGCCGCAGCTGAGCGCCGGGTAGGCGGCCTCGTACGACGAGGTGACCTGCTCGCCGCCGATCGTCGCGGTCCCCTTCACGGTCGCCGTGCCCGCGTCGATCTGCCCGGCCCGGCTGTTGAAGGACTGGTACGCCTGCTTGCCCGGGGCCACGCCGGCCACGGTCTTCGAACCGAACGGGGTGGTCAGCGTCACCGTCGCCGGCACGTCGGAGCCGTTGACGGCCGTGACCGCCACGTACGCCGAGGTGCCGATGCAGCGGGACGCCGCGGAGACCGTCAGCTTGACCTGCGACGAGGACGCCGAGATGGTCAGCGTCAGCGTCTTGGCCTCCTCGACGTTGCCCGCCTTGTCGGCCGAGCGGTAGCGCAGCTCGTGCTGCCCGTCGCCGGTCACGGTGACCGGTCCGGTGTAGGCGGTCCAGTCGCCGCCGTCGAGCTGGTACTCGGTCTTGTCGACCCCGCTGCCGCCGTCCTCGTCGGCGGCCGTCAGCGTGACCGAGACCGGACCGGTGAACGTGCCGCCCGCCGGCGGCTGCTCCGGATCGGTCGTCGCCGTCGTCACCGGCGCGGTCTTGTCCTCGCCAGACGCTCCCTTGGTCAGATGGAAGTAGTCGAACGTGACCGTCTTCGACGCCGACTGGTTGGTGCCGATGGTGAACACGCCGGCCTTGGCGCCGGTGGCCACCACGCTGTTCTCCACCGGCGCGGCGAGATCCGTCCAGGTCTGGCCGTCGGAGGAGTAGGAGCCGGTGAAGGTGCCGCCCTCCTTCTTCAGCCGCAGCCACCACACGCCGGTGGTGAGGTTGTTCACCTGCGGCTGTGGGTTCTGCACGGTGCCGCCGACCTCGCTGCGCAGTTCGATGCTCCGCGCCACCGTCGACCCTGCGGAGTTGGTGGTGAGGAAGTCGAGCTTCACGTAGTCGTCGTCGCCGGCGTACACCATCAGGCCGCCCTGCTGGTACTGCTCGCTGAGGGCCGAGGCGTCCACCTTGGTCTCCAGTGTCCAGTCGCCGCTCGGCGCCTTCTGCAGGATGAGGTTCTTCGGGTCGCTGTTGCCGGTCCCGTAGATGTCACCCTGCGGGGTGTCGAGCTCGAGCTTGCCGTCGCCCACGCGCGCCGCGGTGGCGTCGGGGCGCACGATCGCGTTCCAGCGGCAGGCGTCGAGCGCGGTGCCGTCGAACTCGTCGTTCGGTTCCGGCCCGGCCGCCTTGTCGTCCGGCGTGATGTGGAACCAGTCGAAGGACGCGTCCACCACCGGGTGGTTGGCCCCGGCCAGCGAGAGCAGGCCGATCTTCGGGTTGGTGATCCCGGCGAGCGACTTGGTCTGCGGCATCGCGGTGAACGTGGTGCCGTCCGAAGAGTAGTGGGCGGTGATGTCGCTGCCGTCGCTGACGAACCGCACGTACACCGTGTCGGGGTAGGCGTCCCCGAGGTTGGCCGTGTTGCTCTGCGACACCTCGTTCGGGGCGGCGTTCTCCTCCCGGATGAACTGGAAGATACGGCTGGCGTGGTCGGAACCCGAGGTCGAGCGCGCCTGCAGCACCATCTTGGCGTAGTTGTCGTCGTCGCCGTAGATGATCAGGCCCGCCTGCTGGTACGCGTCACGCGCGTCCAGCATGAGCTTGGCGGTGGCGGTCCAGGCCCCCGACGGCGCCGGCTGCACCACGATGTTCGGCGTGTTGCCGCCCGTGCCGTAGATGTCGGTGGTCGAGGTCGGGATCACGAGCTTGCCGTCCGCGACCTTGAGGTCCTGGTTCTCCCGGATGACCGACCAGCGGTCACGGTCGAGCTGGTTCCCCAGGAAGTCGTCGGAACGGCCGGTGAAGCACACCGTGGCCGGCGCGTCCACCTTGATCGGGACCTGTGCGGTGGCCGACGCGCCCTTGTCGTCGGACACGGTCACCACGGCCGTGTAGGTGCCCGGCGCGGTGTAGGTGTGGCTCGCCTCGGCGGTGGTGGGCTCCGGTGCACCGTTCACCCCGAAGTTCCACTTGTAGGTGATCGGGTCGCCTTCGGGGTCGGTGGCCGTCGCCTTGAAGTCGACCTTCAGCGGGGCTACGCCCGTCGCCGGGGTCGCCGTCGCCGTCACGACCGGATGCTGGTTGTCCGTGGCGCCCTTGCCGACGAAGTCGACCCAGTTGAAGTTGGCCAGGTAGGCGTTGTCGGCCGCGCTCGCCGGCTTGCGCACCACGAAGTACAGCGGTCCGCTTTCGATCGGTGGGCTGGTCAGGTCGAGCGTGACGTCGGTGAACGTCTGCCAGCCGCCGGTGGGTGTCACGTCGACCGAGCCGATCAGCGTGCCGGTCGTCGGGTTGCCCGCCCGGACCTGCACGGTCCCGCCGGCGCCGCCCGAGGAGGCCCGGAGCCGGATCGCGGTGACGTTCGTCAGGTTCACCGGGTCGAACGACCACCAGTCGCCGTCCTGGACGAACGCGATGTGCTGGTTGCCGCCCTGGGTGTCGGTCGTGGTCTCCGCTTGGACGCCTGCGGCGTCGGTGCCCTTGCCGTCGGCCACCCGGCCGGTCTGCGCGAAGTGCTCGGCCTGCTTGCGCTTGGGCTGCAGGATGATCTGGCCCCGCCCGGTCAGCGGTCCGGCGCCATTGGCGCCCCCATCGGTGTAGCTGGCCTCGATGGCGTAGAAGAGGTTGTCGTACTCGCCGTGGCCCGCCTGCTTAGTCTGCAGGGTGCCCTCACAGCCCATGAGCTGGTCGAGCGGGTGGGGGTGGCTGTCGTGGCCGAGGATCGCCTGGATCTTGACCTTCTCGCAGTCGATCGTGCCGTCCTCGGCGTCGGTGACGGTGACCTTGAACTTCACCTGGTCGCCGAACTCGAAGAAGGCGCCGTTCGGCGGAACGTCCACCTTGACGGTGGGACGCGTGTTGCCCGCACTGATCGACACGCTGGCGGTGGCGGTCTTGCCGTCGGGGGTCTTGACGGTCAGGACCACGCTGTAATCGCCCCCCTCCTCGTAGGTGAAGGCGGGGTTGGGGTCGGTGGAGTCGGTGTCACCGTCACCGTCGAGGTCCCAGGCGTAGGTGAGCGCCTTGCCGTCCGGGTCCCGGCTGCCCTCGCTGGAGAACTTGACCGCCAGCGGCAGGGGCCCGTCGGTCTTGTCCGCCGTGGCCCGGGCGATCGGCGGGCGGGTGCCCTTTGTGTACTCGATGCGGTAGATGCCGGAGTCGGCGTTGTCGCCGCCGAAGCCGGAGCCCCACTCGACCATGTACAGCGCGCCGTCGGGGCCGAACTTCAGGTCCATCGGCTTCTTGAACGTCAGGGAGCCGAGGATCGGGTTCATCTCGACGAGCTTGGTGCCGGTCTCGTCGACCTGGAACGACCACACCTTGTCGTTGTTCCACTCACCGAAGACCGCCTTGCCGTCCCAGTACGCCGGCCACTTCACGTCCGACTGCAGGTTCGGGTCGGAGCGGAAGACCGGGCCGCCCATCGGCGCGCCACCGCTCAGCTCCGGGAAGTTCTGCGGGTCGGCCGCGTAGTGGTACCAGATCGTCGCGGGCACCACCGGCGGCAGGCCGGCCAGGCCGTCGTTGTTCGGCGAGTCGTTGACCGGCGCGGCGCAGTTGAACGGCGACCCCGACTGCTTGGTGGCGAAGTTGTAGTCGACGTACGGGGTGTTGTTTCCGACGCAGTACGGCCAGCCGTAGTTGCCCGGCTTCGAGACGAGGTTCCACTCGACCGTGTTCTGCGGACCCCGGGTGGAGCTCGCCGAATTGGCGTCGGGGCCGTACTCGCCGAGCATGATGTTGCCCGTCTTGGGGTCGAGACCCATGCGGAACGGGTTGCGCAGGCCCATGCCGTAGATCTCCGGCTTGGTCTTCGCCGTGCCCGGCGCGAACAGGTTCCCGGCCGGGATGGTGTAGGTGCCGTCGGCCTCGGGGTGGATCCGCAGCAGCTTGCCGCTCAGGCTGTTGGTGTTGCCCGCGGTGCGCTGGGCGTCCCAGCTGGAGCGGCCCGACTGCTCGTCGATCGGCGTGTAGCCGTCGGAGGCGAACGGGTTGGTGTTGTCGCCCGTGGCCAGCCACAGATCGCCGGTCTTGGGGTCGATCACCAGGCCGCCGCCGTGGTGGCAGCACTCGGCCCGCTGCACCGGGACGTCGAGGATCCTCTTCTCGCTCGTCAGGTCCAGGGTGTCACCGGTGACGGTGAACCTGCTCAGCCGGTCGACGTTCGTCCCGGTGGGCGAGTAGTAGAGATACACCCAGTGGTTGGCGTCGAAGGCGGGGTCGAGCGCCAGCCCGAGCAGGCCGCTCTCGTTGGCGGTGAAGACGCTCAGCTTCGCCGCCGTCACCGTGCCGCCGGCCGGCTTGATGATCTTGACGTCGCCGAGCCGGTCGATGTAGAAGACCCGGCCGTCCTTGGCGACGTCCACCATCATCGGGTTCGAGGTGTTGTCGTCGAGTGTGACCTTCTCGAAGCTGGTGCTCTGCGAGGCCGAGCAGTCGGCCTTGACCGCGCCGGCGGCGGTCTGGATGCCGCCGAGCAGCAGCTTCAGGAAGTTGGGCTCGCTGTAGTTCTCCTTGAGGTGGCCGAGCCCGGTGTACCACGAACGGCCGCCGTCGTAGTCCTGACACCACGTGTTCGGGTGGTCGGCGCCCATCGTGGCGCCCGTGTAGGACTTCTCGTCCATCGACGTCAGCACGTGGACCGTGCCACGCGGGTTCGCCTGGTAGTCGTACCACTCGTCGGTGCGGGTCCAGGTCGTCGGCAGGTCCTTGGTCGACGGGTGCGCCGGGTCCTCGACCTTGACCGTGGCCTGCTGGATCGCCGGGTGCTGCTTGAAGTACGCCCCGACCAGCTTGCCGTACCAGGCCCAGTTGTACCCGCTGTCGGCGGCGGCGTGGACGCCGACGAAGCCGCCGCCACCCTGGATGTAGCGCTGGAAGGCGTCCTTCTGGTCCTGCGTGCCCAGCGGGTCGCCGGTCGTGGACATGAAGACCACGGCCTGGTACTGCGCCAGGTTCTGGTCCGTGAACAGCGCGCTGTCCTCGGTGGTGTCGACCGCGAAGTTGTTCTCCTGGCCGAGTTTCTGCACCGCAGCGATGCCCTCGGGGATCGAGTCGTGCCGGAAGCCGGTCGTCTTCGAGAAGACGAGTACCTTGAACGCGGGCTCCGCCGCCGTGGCGGCTTCGGCGCTCACGGGCGCCGCGAGGAGCGTGATGAAGGGGGCGACGATGGCTAAGGCCATCGTCATCGCGATTCGACGCCTCGGGCGTCGTCCGCGTGCTGGCAGGGCCGCGTCGAGCAGCCTGGCCCACGTTCGATGACGTGGTGACATGGAAACCCTTCCTGACCGGGGGGACGTCAGGCAAGGCGCGCGCCGCCGCGCTGTTGCCACTTGGTGGTAGCGGATATTGCGGGTGCTGGAGGGTGCCGTCTCCAGGTCTGTGGGGGCCGTCAGTAAGGTGCCGGCCTGGGTGGAGAATCCATGATCGTCGTCGGGTCGTCGATGATGTCGCTGACCACCATGCTCGCGGCGCCGCGGGAGGCGGCGCCGAAGCCGAGCGTGGAGGCGACGAATCGGCACTGGGCCGCGGGAGCGGCCACCATGAGCCGTTGCAGCTGATCCTGCGCGTGTGGCAGCAGCCACTGGGCCAGCGAGGCGAAGTAGCCGCCGATGACGATCACTCGCGGGTTGAACAGGTTGGCCAGGATCGAGCCGCCGAGCCCGAGCCACTGGCCGACCTGTGCCACCGCCGTCGTCATCCGCTGGTCGCCGGAGGCCAGGCCCCTGGCGATGTCGGCCACCCGTTCGCCCGGGTCGGGCACCGGCATGCCGGGCAGCCCGTACGCCTGCTCCGGCATGGCCGCCCGTACGAGCGCGGCCAGGCCGACCTTGGTCTCCCAGCAGCCGATGCGGCCACAGCCGCACTGGGTGCCGTGCGGGTCCACCTGCAGATGCCCGACCTCACCGGAGAAGCCGTCCGCCCCGCGCAGGAGCTCGCCGCCCAGGATGATGCCCCCGCCGACGCCGACCTCGCCCGTGAGGTACACCAGGTAGGGCGTGCCGGCGGCGACACCGGAGGTGAATTCGGCCAGCGCGGCGAGGTTCGCGTCGTTGTCCACCCGGACCGGCACGCGCAGCGGGCCGAGCACGCAGCTCAGCTGGTCGGCCAGGGGCAGCTCGTGCCAGTAGAGGTTCGGCGCGAGCGTCACGACGCCGCGGGCCACGTCCACGAGCCCGGGGACGGCCACCGCGATGCCGGCGGGTGCCGCTCCGGCCCGCCGCATCGCCTCCACCGCCTCCTTGGCCACGAGCCCGAGCCGGCGTACGGAGCTGTCCGGGCCGCTGCCCATGGCGTCGTAGACGATCCGGCGCTCGACCAGGACCCGGCCGCTGAGGTCGGTGCCGTGGACCGCGATGTAGTCGACGTTGATCTCCATGCCCAGGGCGCCGACGTGCGCCCCGTGCAGCGCCACCGCCCGTCTGGGACGCCCGACGGCTCCCACGTGCTCGACGCCGACCTCGCGGACCAGGCGCCGTTCCAGGAGCTCGGCCATGAGGTTGGAGACGGTGGCCCGATGCAGCCCGGTCGCCGCGGCGACGTCGGCGCGGGACAGGGACGTGTGGTCGCGCAGTTCGCGCAGCACCAGAGACAGGTTCGCCCGGCGCAGCGCGGCGGGACCAGCAGGCGGAGCGCCGCCCGGTGGGCGGTTGGGCGGCTTGTACGTCATGCGCACCACCCGCCCCTTTGTTTGTCTCCGAGATCAATTAATCGGAGTTGTAACACGCGAATGTCCGGCCGTGCACCCCTCACATTCGTAACGAGTTGGCATCGCTGATTTCCGTGCACTTCAGCGGCCATTCCGGCGCCAGTTACCGGAACGTTACCGAAATTGCAACCGATTTCAGCCTTGTGTCTTCAGAAGCCGCACCCCTTTAATTCGGCTAGCCATCCGCACTAATCGAGGAGGAGCGTGGACCACAACCGGGCCGACGGCCACGCGACCGACTCGGCGAGTCGCGGCGGCCCCGCGGGAGCCCCCGCGGACCAGGCCACCGTGCGCCGCTCCAACCTCGCCCTCGTGCTGCGTCACGTGAGCGCGTACGGCCCGTGCTCCCGGTCGGCCGTCGCCGTCGCGACCGGGTTGAACAAGGCCACCGTCACCAGCCTGGTGAACGAGCTGCAGGCGCGCGGGCTGGTCAAGGAGATGGGACCGCAGTACGCGGGCTCCGTCGGCCGCCCGGGTGTCGCGCTCGGCCTGGACGGCTCCCGGGTCGGCGCCCTGGGCGTGGAGGTCAACGTCGACTACATCGCCGCGATCGCCACCGACCTGGCCGGAAGAGTGCTCATCGACCGGCGCATCGGCTTCGACGCCATGGGCTCCGGCCCCGAACGCTCACTGGACGAGCTGGCCCGCATGGTCGAGAGGACCGTCGCCGACCTCGACCGGCTCGGGGTCACGCCGGCCGGGATCACCGTGGCCGTCCCCGGCCTGATCGACACCACCACCGGCACCGTCGTCGTCGCCCCGAACCTCGGCTGGCGCGGGGTGGCGGTGGCCGAGCGGCTGTCCCGAGCGGACATCGCGGGGGACATCCCCATCGCGGTGGACAACGACGCCAACCTCGCCGCCCTGGCCGAGTACACCTCGGGCGTCGCGGCGGGCACCTCCGACCTGGTCTGCCTCACCGGCGAGGTGGGCGTCGGCGGCGGCGTCATCTCCGGCGGCCGGCTCCTGGGCGGGGCGGACGGCTTCGCGGGTGAGGTCGGCCACGTCATGATCGATCCGTCCGGCGAGCGGTGCCGCTGCGGCCGCGTCGGCTGCTGGGAGACCAAAGTCGGGCTGGCCGCGCTGGTCCGCATGGCCACGCCCGACCGCGCGTACGGCACGGGCCCGCAGGTCGTCCGCGACCCGGAGGAGCGGCTGGCCGAGATCGAGCAGCGGCGAGCCGAAGGAGATCCCCGCGTCGACGCCGCCGTCGCGGAGGTCGGCCGGTGGCTCGGGATCGGAGCGGCCATGCTGATCAACCTCTTCAACCCACGGGTGATCGTGCTGGGCGGCTACTTCGCCCGGCTCGCCGACCCGCTCATCCCCGCGGCGCAGCGGGAGCTGACCCGCACGGGCATGAGCGACGCCGTCGAGCGCTGCCGGTTCGCCGCCTCCGACCTCGGCTTCGGCGCCGCCTCACGTGGAGCGGCCGGAGTCGTCGTCGAACGAGCACTGTCCGACCCCACCAGCATCTCCATCCGAATGTCTCCGGCCATCGGGGTGATCGGGGGAACCCCGACGGCCTGGTCGCCCCGCTCACCCTGACCCGCGCGCCCGCCACGCGGTCCCGACCCGCCCCCGCCCCTGAACACCCCGTCCGCCTGACCGTCCCGTTCCGCACCGCCTCGGCACAATCCGCGTGCCGCGGCCATGGCGTTTGCCGTCAGGCGGACGGGCACCGCCGTGCCCTTACCCTGCCGTGCCTTTCCTGACCAGTGCCCATTTCCACCCTGTGCCCTTTCCACCCCGTGCCCTTTTCCGCCCAGAACGTCCCGCCCGCCTGATCGGCCGTCCGAGCCGCACCGGCACCGTTGACGCCGACCTCGGTGCTACCGCGGTGGTGCCAACCGGCGCCGTCAGGCGGGCGGGGCACGGCCACGCCGAACCGAGGGAGGCCCCTGTGCCGCGGTCACCGTCCGGCTCCTCATCCCTGCTCGCGATGAGCCGGAGAAGTGCACCGCCCGCTCGGCCTGGAACGGTGCCGCCTCCGATGCAGCAGCGCATGACTGAGGTTGATCAGGCCGCGCCGGCCGGTCCGCGCTTGACGGCGGCGGGACCCGGCGGGTGGTTCGGCCGAAGCCTCAAGACGCGCACCTGACACCAGAGCCGGATCGTCACCCTTCCGGCTTCAGCAAGGAGAGAACAGATGGACAAGAACGTCGCCCGGCGCGGCTTCCTCTTCGGCGGCGCCGCCCTCGGCGCGGGCGCCCTCGTCAGCGCCTGCACCAGTAACGAGCCGGCCGCCACCCCGCAGGCGGCGCAGGCGAGCGGGCCGGCCGCCGCTCCCTCGGCGAACAGCGGCAACGACACCCCCGGCGAGAAGGTCGTCATCGGCTTCTCGGCCCCGGCCGCCGACCACGGCTGGATCGCCGCCATCAGCAAGAACGCGGCGGAAGCGGTCAAGCAGTACTCCGACGTCGAGTTCAAGCCGGTCGAGCCGACCAACGACATCAACCAGCAGATCTCGGCGGTGGAGTCGCTGATCCAGGCGAAGGTCAACGTGCTGGTGATCCTGCCGAACGACGGCCAGCGGCTCCGGCCCCCTTCCCAGGCGTGGCGCAGCATGGTCGCCCAGCGCCGGGCACGGATTCCGGCGGGTGCGGGTCACCGAGCCGGCCACCCGTACGCCGGGGCGTGGTGGCCGCCGCGCCACGGCCCGGGCTACGAGAACGCCTTCGTCCATGAGATGAAGGACTTCCTGGAGACGATTGCCGCCGCACCTATCCCGCTCCGCCCTTCGAGGGCGGTCTGCGGGTGCCGGCGGCCGTCGAGCAGAGCGCGGCTGAGGGCAGCCGCTTCACGACTGTGGAGGATTCATGACAAGACCGGTCACGTTGTTCACCGGGCAGTGGGCGGACCTTCCGTTCGAGGAGGTCTGCCGGCTGGCTTCTGAATGGGGCTACGACGGCCTGGAGATCGCCTGCTGGGGCGACCACTTCGAGGTCGACAAGGCCATCGCGGACGACTCCTACGTCGAACGCAAGAAGGAGACCCTGGCCAAGTACAACCTCGGGGTGTGGACGATCTCCAACCACCTGGTCGGCCAGGCGGTCTGCGACCACCCCATCGACGAGCGGCACAAGGGCATCCTGCCCGCCCGCATCTGGGGCGACGGCGAGCCCGAAGGCGTACGGCAGCGCGCCGCCGAAGAGATCAAGGACACCGCCCGGGCGGCGGCCGCACTCGGCGTCACGACCGTCGTCGGCTTCACCGGCTCGTCGATCTGGCACACGCTGGCGATGTTCCCGCCGGTGCCGCCGTCGATGATCGAGGCGGGGTACGCCGACTTCGCCGACCGGTGGAACCCGATCCTCGACGTCTTCGACGAGGTGGGCGTGCGCTTCGCCCACGAGGTGCACCCCAGCGAGATCGCCTACGACTACCACACCACGGTGCGCACGCTGGAGGCCATCGGGCACCGGCCGGCCTTCGGCCTGAACTGGGACCCCTCGCACATGGTGTGGCAGGACCTGGACCCGGCGAACTTCATCCTCGACTTCGCCGACCGGATCTACCACGTGGACTGCAAGGACGCCCGGGTGGCCACTCGCGACGGACGGCGCGGCCGCCTGTCCTCCCACCTGGCCTGGGCCGACCCCCGGCGCGGCTGGGACTTCGTGTCCACCGGCCGGGGCGACGTGCCGTGGGAGGCGTGCTTCCGGGCGCTCAACCACATCGGCTACGACGGCCCGATCTCCATCGAGTGGGAGGACGCGGGCATGGACCGGCTGCACGGCGCGCCGGAGTCCCTCGCCTACATCCGCTCGCTCAACGCCATCACCCCGCCGGCCGCCGCCTTCGACGCCGCCTTCTCCTCCGAGTAACCCCGTCACGCTCCGGGCGGGGGGCCCCCCCGGGGCGCCCCCCCCCCCCCACCCCCCCCCCCGGGGCAAACCCCCCGGGGCACCCCCCCCCCCGCGGCCCCAAGCGAGAGGGGGCCC